>NZ_JADGRI010000187.1 GCF_017881085.1 Bradyrhizobium sp. | reverse complement strand
AGGAATATAATTTTTCGGATCTCTATGTGCTGTTCGTCGGTCACCTCGCCGATCGCATGCTGAGCCCGCTTGCCTTCGCGACGCCGTGGTCGGCGTCGACCCAGTTGCGCACCGCCGATGTCGAAGCGATGCAGCGGGGCCTCACGCGCGCCGGTCTCTATGCCGACAAGATCGACGGCAAGGCCGGCATGCAGACGCGCGCGGCGCTGGGCGCCTACCAGAAGAAGGCCGGCTTGAAGGTGGACTGCTGGCCGAGCGAAGCGGTGCTACGCTCGATCAGCGCGGCGCGGTAGAGACTGGATATCGCCCTCGATGTGCGGGGCGGGTTGCTCCTCCCGCGATGCGCGCAACAGCATTCACGCGGACATGAAGACCGCAAAAAGAAAAACCCGGCCGAAGCATCGGCCGGGCTTCAAAATCAAGGCTGTGGTGGTGGCGCCGCTCAGATCAGTTGCAAACCTCGACGCGGCGGAAGCGCCAGCCGTAACCATCCCAGAAGCGCTCGCGGACCCAGCGGCAGGGCGGGGGAGCTTCTTCCACATAGACCGGGCCGCCATAGGCCGGCCGGCTGGAGGCGATGGCTCCGCCGACAATGGCGCCGCCGATCAGTCCGGCCGCTACGCCTGCGGCAACGCCGCGCTGTGCACTCGCGGGCGTCGCGGCGAGCGAACCGGCGATCGTTGCGACCGCAACCAAGGCAGCTAATGTCTTCTTCATGTCTCGGGCTCTCCTGGAGGTGGGCGCCTTCAACGGCGCCGGGGTTAAGATGACTCAAAACGCCATGTTCGAAGCTGGCCGTCTCGCTAGAAAGCGGACAACAGTCAATCCAAGGCTACGTCCCCTTAGGCTACTGGACTGAAAAAGAAGGCTTTTTCAGGCCAATTTTCGATACTCCCGGAAAAGAAGCCGGTTTCCCGGGAAACCAGCGCCGTTTTAACGAAGATGAACGGGATCAGCCGCAGACCCGCACGCGGCGAATCCGCCAGCCGTAGCCGTCCCAGAAACGCTGCCGCTGCCAGACGCAGCCGCCATAATAGTCGTCGGCGACGTAGCCCGGACCGTAACCGTAATAGCCGTAACGGGGGCCGGGGTAGTAGCCGGGGCCATAATAATAGCCCGGGCCGGCCAGCGCGCCGCCGACGATGGCGCCGCCGATCACGCCGGCCGCCAGACCGGCGCCGAACCCACGCTGGGCGTGGGCAGGGACGGGGGCCGCCAGGGTCGAAATCGCCAGGGTGGCGACGGCAACGAGTGCCAGCAATGTCTTCCTCATGGCCTTACCTTTCATCGAGAAATTCGTCGTGGCGAAAGTTCCATATTTCCCTTGAATGATCAATGAACGGTACGGTCACATTTGGAGACGAAGTGTCGCCGGCCAGAGGTATTTTGCGGTGCACAGGGGGCGCCGTTTTGCCGGTTCCGGATAAAGGGAAGAACCATGACCAGCGCGATGATGGCCTTCGCAATCGCGGTCGCCGGCACTTCAGTGATCTGCTACGCGCTGATGACCGGGGCCGAGAAAATCAAGCGAAATCGCCGGTCGGCCGACGACAACGCCACCGACGGCGGCAGCATTTCAGGCAGCGACGGCTGGCCCGTTGCCAGCTGGTCCGGCGGCGATCATTCGGTGACGGACAGTTCGGGCAACCCGAGCGATTTCGGCGGCGGCGATAGCGGCGGCGGTGGTGACGGTGGCGGCGGCGACGGAGGTGGCGGCGGCGATTGATGCGGTCCGGTCGCCCGGAAAGATCAAGATTTTGATCTACCGCAACAGCAGTTTTTAGATTCGATCCAAACTGCTTTGGCGGGCAGTTTGGAATTGCTTGAAAAGACGGTTTTTCCTTTTGCTTCGCGCCGCGGTCTTAAATATCTCATGGCTGAGCATCAGTGAAGGTTCGTCCGTTTCCATGATTGTCTGTTCCTGCAACGTCCTCAGCGACCACGATGTCCGTAGTGCCGTCAGCTCAGCGCCGGATCTTCCGCGCAACGCTAGGCAGGTCTATGGCTGCCTCGGTTGCAGCGTCGAATGCGGCCGGTGTGCAAGCACCGTGAAGACCATCGTCGAAGAGGCGCTCGGCGCCTGCGCCAAGGCCTGCCAGCCCGGATGTCCGCACGGCAAGGACGAGGCGCATTCTCATGCGCACGCCGACGAACAGGCCGAGTTTTCGCTCGCCGCATCCTGAAATCTCATAACATCGACACGTTCCGGCGAAGGGTTGCTCCTGTCCGTAATGTGACTTAGCGTTCCCCCTCCGACGTCACGACAGCGAGAGAGCATCATGCAGGGCGATCCAAAGGTTATCGACTATCTCAACAAGGGCCTGCGCAGCGAGCTCACCGCCATCAACCAGTATTGGCTGCATTACCGGATACTCAACAACTGGGGCCTGCTGGAGATGGCCAAGACCTGGCGCAAGGAATCCATCGAGGAGATGGAGCACGCCGACAAGTTCACCGACCGCATCCTGTTCCTCGACGGCTTTCCCAACATGCAGGTGCTGGATCCCTTGCGGATCGGCCAGAACGTCAAGGAAATCATCGAATGCGATCTCGCCTCCGAGGTCGCCGCGCGAACGCTTTACCAGGAAGCGGCGACGTATTGCCATGGCGTCAAGGACTACGTCTCGCGCGATTTGTTCGAACGCCTGATGAAGGACGAGGAGCACCACATCGACTTCCTCGAAACCCAGCTCGATCTGATCGGGCGGATCGGACTCGATCTCTACACCCAAAAGCATGTCGGCGGGCTCGAGAGCGAGCATTAGCCAAGATAATCTTTGCCGTCATTCCGGGGCGCGCAGCGCGAACCCGGAATCCATAACCCAAGATCGTGGTTAAGGATTCCGGGCCTGCGCCAAGTGGCGCATCCCGGAATGACGAACTCTAACCGTCTGATATCCGGACTTACAACTGCGTCCGGTAGCGCGCCTCGACCACGGCCTGGTTCTCTGGCTCGCCGAGGCCGGTCTGGTCGTGAATGACTTCGCTGATGCTGGGCATCACGGCACGTTCGACCTGCGTGTTCGCTGACCAAAGGTTCGAGCGCATCAGCGCCTTGCCGCAATGGAAATAGGCCTCGCTTACGTTGATGCTCAGCACGGCGCGCGGCGGCTTGCCGAACTCTACCATCGAAGCCAGCAGTGCCGGATCCGCCCACAGCGTGCCAGTGCCGCCGACGCGCAATGTCTCGTCAATGCCCGGCACGAAGAAGATCAACTGCACGCAGCCCGACCCCTCGACGATGTTGCGAAAACTGTCGATCCGGTTGTTGCCGGAGCGGTCCGGCATCAGCAGCCGGTTCGGCCCGGCGACGCTGACAAAACCGGGATTGCCGCCGCGCGGCGAGGCGTCGACGCTGCCGTCGTTGCCCGAGGTGGCGAGCACGCAGAACGGTGACATCCCGATGAACTTCTTCGCATGCGCGTCGATCTCCGGACGCGCTTTGGCAAGCACGCGCGGCGAGGGCTTTTGATAGATCTTCTCGAGGTCGCAGGTGGCGAGTTCGGTCAAGTTCCTTCTCCCTGGGACAAGAACGTCGTGTGCCAGTGGTATCATCGCGGCATTCCGACGGCCACGCTTTATCTTCGGCGCCACGGCCAGTCGATAATTTCAGCGCAATAGAGCGCCCACCAGATCAGGACGGGTTGAAACGCCAGCCGCGGTCCGTGATAGAGCCAGCTGTTCGCGATGTAAGGCAGTTCGATGCCGTCCAATGCGTGCTTGAAATTGGCCGGCCAAACGCAGATTGCGTAGGCCGCCAGCGCGATGCCGGCCCACCAGCGCAGCGGCCTTGTCACCAGCGCGATGGCGCCTGCAATCTCGCACAAGCCGGTGACGAAGACGACCTGTGGCGCGAACGGCACCCATGACGGCGTGATTGCGAGCAGCGCGTCCGGCGTCCAGAGGTGCGCAATTCCCGCAGCCGAGTAGAACGCCGCAAGAATCCAGCGCATCACGGCGCGGATGGTCGCGGAACGATCGGGCCGCAAACTGGAGGACATTTGTACGCTTAACATCTGCGGCGCGGCAACGCCATCCATCGGCGATTGCGGTCTCACACCGCATCCGCGGGAACAAAACAGCTGATGATGATGCTGCCGCGGTGATGCACGTACCACACCACGGCTTCGCCGACCGGATTGCCGCGGTCGCGGATGATGGCGTGGGCCGGAACCTGCATCCACTGGCCCTCGATCGGGACCCAATAGGCGCCCTCGCGGAAATCATATTCGGTACGATGGCCGTCGGAGATGTCGCAGCAGGGTACGCCGTTCGGCGCCATCACACCCTTGAACCAGGCGCGGATGTCGGCAGGGACGTTTTCGTATTGTCCGTTGTCGAAGGCGAAAGCCGTTCCAGCCAGCACCGGCAAGCCCGCCAGCAGCGCGATCTGCGCGAACCTTCGCATGCGATTCTCCACAGCGTTGCATCCGCATCATCGTGGCGGGCCGCCTTGCAGCGCGCCGCGAATCTTTCAGCCATTGAACGCGATTAAGCCTGAGCTAAGGGGCGGATGCATGCTCAAAAAATATGCTTTGCTTTCGCGCATGCGAAATTGATGCGGTGCGAAAGCCGCGTCTCACATGGTCCGCTGCGGTGCGGTGGCGAGCAGCAGTTGCTGCCGGTAGAATTTGGCGTTGCCGGGGGTGAGATGGCCGCGCGTCTCGGTGCTCGCCGGGATCACGTAAAGCTTCCCGTTCTTGATGCGCTTCATCGCCGCGTCGGTGACGCCGGTCTCCGGCGGATTGCGTTCGTCGTCGGCGGCGTTGATCGCAAGCAGCGTCGCCTCGATCTTCTCCAATCCGGGAGAAGGATTGTAATCGTGCGAGGCTTCCCACTGATAGACGAAATCATTGGCGTCGGCGGTCACAGGCAGCGCCAGCCGCTCGTCGACCATCTTGTCGGCCTTCGCCGCGGTCGGCGCCAGCGTCTTGAAATCCCAGGCGATCCAGTCGCCCTGCTTCGGTGCGGGATAGTCCGCCGCCTGTGTCTGCAAAAATTTTTGCAGGAAGCGCCCCGCGTCAGGGGAACATTATGGCGTGTCCTCGACGTCGGTGTCGGGACGGTCGCCGCCCGCGGCTGTTTCGGTGTGCCACTTGCCGTCAGGCGTCTCATATTCGATCGCCTCGGTACGCCCGGGCACGCGCTGCTCGGTGGCGGCGCGCTTGGCGGCCGCCAGCGCCGCGGCGTGGGTCACAAATGGTTCGGAAAAGACGCCATCGACCGTATAGGCCCAGCCGCCGTCGTGCTGGACGATCTTGTAGATGACATGGGACATGCGGGGGAACTCTCTGGATTTTGCCGGGAGGGCAGGGGTGAACGTGACCCCCATTCTATGCCAAAATAAGCTTTGATGCAGGTATTTGAAGCAGGCCCGGGCGGATTAGGGAGAAAAAGCAATGTGCCGGAACATCAAGACGCTGTTCAATTTCGAGCCGCCCGCGACAGAGGACGAAATCCAGGCCTCCGCGCTGCAGTTCGTGCGCAAGCTCTCGGGCTTCAACAAGCCGTCGCAGGCCAATGCCGAAGCCTTCGATCGCGCGGTCGCCGAGGTCGCCGCCTCGGCCCGGCGCCTGCTGACCTCGCTGCATACGCACGCGCCGGCGCGCGACCGCGAAACCGAGGCGGAGAAGGCCAGGGAGCGCTCGAAGCTGAGGTTCGGGTGAGGATATCGCTAGCGGACCGCGAGCTGAATGGCGGAGGCCATTATCGCGGGCCTGCCGGCGTCGACATGCGCGGCTTCGGCTGGATCGCCGCCGCTGCGGGAATGCGCGGCGATGCCGATCCCGGCCACGGCCGTCGCGCAGAACAGCGCGATGATCACGATCTTCGAATGGGTGGTCCGATCGGCGCTGTAAAATGAATGATTCATCGAAACCCTCCGCTGCATCTGACCGCAGAAACGCACACCTTTCGATCGATGTGTAACCGGGATCGCTGGAGGGCGAAATTTCGCTCGATATCTTAAGTTGGATTCCCTAAGTAGTTTCCCGGAAGGCACGGCCACGGCCGAGAAACGCAAGAATAAGCTTCTCGCCGAACTTGGCAGGCCGCCGGGCTATTGAAGTCTCTCTTGCCGCACCGCTTTCGCCGTTTGCGGGGAAGAAATAGCTCACTGCGCTACTTCTTCTTGTCCTTGTGGCGCTTCTTTTTCTTGTCCTTGCGATGCTCGTCGTCCTCGTCATCCTCGCCGGAGCCTTCGCCGTGTTCGCCCGCCTCCAGCACGGCGCGTTCGACGGCTTCACGCTCGGCGGTTTCGTGCTCGCGCAGTCGCTTGTAATCTTCGTAGGCGTCGAACACGAGATGCAGCCACGGCATCACCTGTTCGATCGACGGCAGTTGGCCGGGCGCACCCGGCTCGCCGCGCGGGCCGGCAGGGCCCTGCGGACCGGGCTTGCCCTGCGGGCCCGGCTCGCCGCGCGGGCCTTGCGGCCCGATCTTGCCTTGCGGACCCGGTTTGCCGCGCGGACCTTCCGGTCCGGGCCGTCCGGGATGGCCTTGCGGACCGGGACGCCCCGGCTCGCCGCGTTGGCCTTGCGGCCCCTGTCGTCCCTGCCGAATCTCGTCCGCCACGCGCGTACTCCCGATCTTGCGGAAGCTTCCTTAGCAGACGTTTGGTGACGGCATCAATTGCGCTGAAGGTTCTGGCTCATTGATCAACATCAATCATGGCCGGCGACTTCGGTGTCATCAAACAGGGCACGACAACGGCACAGGCGCGACCGATGAATGCAGGATGGAAAGTATTCTGGCTGTCTGTCGCTGTTTTCGGCGCAGCGCTCGGGGCAGAGCGGATATCGTGCCGATTGCATTTGCCGAGGAGCCGCAGCCGGAGTGGGCGGTTCAGCTGGCGTTTCTATTGCGCACGGTCGAACTGATGACCGCCATTGTGGCCATCATCGCGCTGGTGCTCCTGCTTGGGGCTTGGGGCTTGGGCGAGTGGCCGGCTGCGCCGCGGCGCGCTTTGAGCAGGACGGCTCAATGCGCGTCCCAAATCACCGGCAAGCGCCACGCGCGGCTCGTTCTGTCCGCGAGCCTGATGTCGGCGCACGACAGTCCGTGTTTGCCGGCTCAAATCGTCCGGTAGCCGCCATCGGCCATCACGATCGATCCGGTAACGTAAGCCGACAGATCCGACGCCAGGAAAATCGCCGGCCCCACGATGTCTTCCGGCTTGCCGGCGCGGCCGAGCGGGGTGTGGTCGATGAAGATCTTCACCAGCGAAGGATCGCTGGCGCGCACCTTTTCGTTCAGCGGCGTTTCGATGAAGCCCGGGCCGATCGCATTGACACGCACGCCCTCCTTGCCGAGTTCGGCGGCGAGCGCTTTGGTGAAGCCGAGCACGCCGTGTTTCGAGGCGGTGTAGGCCGGCGAACTCGGCGTGCGCAGGTGCACGAAGGACTGGATCGAGCCGATATTGACGATGCGGCCCTTGGCCGCGCGCAAGGCGCCGAGAAACGCATGCGTGACGTTGAAGACGCCGGTGAGGTTGATGGCGACGATGTCGTCCCAATCCTTGATCACGGCGTCCGCTGCCCCCAGCATGCCGTTGCGGCGGGCGATGCCGGCATTGTTGACCAGGATCGAGACCTGCCCGACCTTGTCGGCGATTTGCGTTGCCACCGAAATACAATCCCCGCGGTCGGTCACGTCGAGCGCAAAACTTTGCGCCTTGCCGCCGCTGTCGCGGATTTCCCGCGCCGCTTCCGCCACCGCCTTCTCGTTGACGTCGAGCAGCACCACTTGCGCGCCCTCGCGCGCATAGCCCGATGCGATGGCCCGCCCAATGCCGGAGCCGGCGCCGGTGACGGCCGCGATGTGGTTCTGGAGAAGGGCCATGGGAGTTTCCTCTGTTTTTGTTTTTCAGGTTTCCCTACAAACTAATTCAAAATTTCGGGGGCGGAAACCGAAAGCTTTACCAGCCCGTTGTATAGGCGTTGTCCATGGACAGACGGCTCGCCGAATGGAAACTCGACATCGAACGCATCTGGTCGGCGGCCGCGCCCGACTATCACGAGGCGGCGTGCCTTGCGGACGATATCGCACGGCTCAGCGAGGAGACGATGTTGCGGCAGGCGGCGACGCAGGCGTTGCCGATCCTGCGCAGCGCCACCGATTACAGCGCGGACCGCGGCATTCGCGACGCCGCGCGGCGCCGGCTCGGGGTTATTCGCGAAGCCTTGCACACGCTGACCACCCCGCAATTCGGCAAGCGCGAGAATGGTGCGAAGTCGTTGACGCCCGAGGAGTGTTATCGGCAGACGCTCGGATTGCCGCTCGGCCGCAGCCTTTCGAGGGCCGAGATCCACCGGGCCTACAAGCACGTCGCCAAACGCGCGCATCCGGACGCCGGCGGCAGCGCGCGCGCGTTTCAGGAAATCTCCGCGGCGCGCGATGCGCTGATCAGGCAGCGATGAGCGGGTCGATCTTTCGCGAGTTGTGTCAAGCCGGCGGTTCGCGCGAATGCACGCGTACCGGCAGAGGCGCCAGCGCTTGTTAACAATTTTAGATTGCATTAAGCTGTCGTCCGATTTATCGCAGCTTTCGTTTTCCTCAAAAGAGTTTGTCATGGAAGAAGTGCATTTGAAGGCGTTCGAGTCGCTGCCGCATTCGGCGACCTGCCGCGTGATCGATTTCGAGAAGGCGGATGTGGTGCCGGGTTTCGCCGCGAAGACGTTTTTCCTGATCGTCGCGGGGACCAAGCCCTGGCTGACCATGAAGGTCGAGTTGCATCCGCTGATCCATATCGCCAGGCCGGAATATTGCGGCATCGAGGTGGTCGCCTGCCAGGACGGCGTCGGGCTGCCGCAAACGGCGCCCTATCACGTCGCGCTCGATATCACGCATCTGCTCGGCGCCAAGGGTATCGAGGTGATCGGCGCGTCGTGCAGGAAGCAGTTCAACGTGCCGTAGCGCGCCTCGTCGATGTCGGGACCCGATCACGCCGGCGCCGCGTGAAAATAACGGTGGGCACGGCGCAAGATGCGCTCGTGCCCACCGATCCGCCGATCGAACGGTGTTTTGGAATGCGCACTTGCCCTTGCGCAGCCGGCCAGTTTTTGAGTGTCGGGAACCGGCGATCAGGTTCAAAGCGAAATGTGCGGCGCGCGGGCACGCGACCTGCTAGTCCGCCGCGGGAAATCCGATCGAATCCGCCAGCTCCTGCCATGGCTGCACCGACCAGGAGCCCGATGCGGCGCCGGATGGCGAGGCCAGCACGAAGACGATCGGGAAATCCGGCTGCGACGGCTGCCGGCCCAGCGCCACGGCCTTGGTCGGACGTCCATAGAAAAGGCTCGCCGCCTTCTTGCTGGTGAAGGCGATGGCCTTCGGCCGATAGTGCCGCATCTTTTCCCGGAAGCCCGGGATGTCGACCGGGAAGGCGAGGGCCTGATGGTCCATTCCCGCGCCGAGCTTGCAAAGATCGGTGAAGCCGATGCCGAGTTTCAGGAGTTCAGGAAATTCATGCGGCTCGTACCGGCGCGGCGTGATGCCGACCTGGTGGAGCGTGCGCCAGAACCGATTGCCGGCATGCGCGTAGTAATGGCCGAGATCGGCCGACCGCTGCCCGGCCGCGGTGCCGACGAAGACCAGCCGAAGATGCTCCTGAAGCTGGTCGGGCAGTTTTTCCATCGCGCGCGCTTTCATCGCCAAAGCCGGGGAATGCCCCTCATGAATAGCAGGTCGCCGCGTCGCAGACAGCGGATTACGCTTTGCCGATCCGCCCCATAGGCTACAATCGCGACAGCGCGACTCATTCTGCTTCGCGACGCCTGCTCACACCATCCCGGGGAATTTTGTCAATGAAGATGTCATCCGCCATTCGTGCCGCGCTGCTTGCACTGATCGCTTTCGCCGGCGCCACGCTGTCCTCCGCCGCCCGTGCCGACGAAGGTTTCGTGTCGCTGACGATCTACAAGGCCGGCTGGATCATCGGCGGCTCCGGCGGCGGCGGCGTGCTGACCTTCCACGGCCGGAGCTATCCGCTCTCCGCCGGCGGCATCGACTACGGCCTCGTGTTCGGCGGCTCGAAGACCGTGCTGCGCGGCCGCGTCAGCAACATCTACCGCCCGTCTGACGTCGCCGGCGTCTACGGCGCGGCCGGCGCGGGGCTCGCGGTCGGCGGCGGTGCCCGCGCGATCGTGCTGACCAACCAGAAGGGCGCGGTGCTGGAACTATCCGGCCGGCAGGTCGGGCTGATGGCGAATGTGGACCTGAGCGGACTGGCGATCACGCTGAAGTAGCGCGGGCATCGCAGGGTGGGTTAGCCAACGGGTCGCGCGTATGCGCGCCCGATGATAAACTCCGCGTAACCCACCATTTTGCAAAGCGGTGGGCTACGCCTTGCGGCTAACCCACCCTACAGTCTCCGCGGATTAATTCACCGTCATTGCGAGCGCAGCGAAGCAATCCATCTCAACGCTTGTGGCGATATGGATTGCTTCGTCGCTGCGCTCCTCGCAATGACGGGGTAAGACTTCCGATTCAATTTTCAAACAGCGAAGCAGACACGCCTCCGCATTCCCGCGGCGCGATCCGCCCGAGCTTTGCGTCACTTTCGCACCCGCTGCAGAGGGCGCAGGGAAAGCCGGGTGCGCGCTGCACCCGCGGTCTCGTGTGCAAACATGCACAAAAAAACGCACACGAGCATACAGGTTCAGCGGAGGC
>NZ_JADGRI010000186.1 GCF_017881085.1 Bradyrhizobium sp. | reverse complement strand
ACCAAGGCCGAGCGCATGATCGAGCGCGACAAGGTCGCCTGCATCATCGGCGAGATTTCGTCGGCCTCGTGCCTCACCATCGCGCAGGTCGCGCAACGCAACAAGGTGCTCTACATCAACACCGGCGGCAATTCGGACGCGCTGCGCGGCTCCGACTGCAAGCGCTATATGTTCCACGTCGAATCGCAGAATTCGATGTACGTCAAAACCGTCGGCCGCTCGTTCCTGCGCGACGGCCTGGTCAAGGGCAAGAAGTGGTATTCGCTGACGGCGGACTACGCCTTCGGCCATGATCTGCTGAAAGTTTCAAAACGTTTCATGGAAGCCAATGGCGGCAATTTCGCCGGCGACGATCTGGTGCCGACCGACGCCACCGACTTCTCCGCCTATCTCCTGAAGATTCGCGAAGCCAAGCCCGATCTGGTCGTGATCAACCTCGCCGGCAACCAGATCACCAACTTCCTCAAGCAATATGCCGAGTTCGGCCTGACCTTCCCGGTCGGCGGCTTCGGCTTCGACACCGCGCTGGCCTGGGCGGCCGGCAAGGGAAATTTCGTCGGCACCTGGCCGGTGGTCTGGCATCATCTCCTGGACACGCCCGGCACCAAGGCGTTCGTCGCGACCTTCACCAAGAAATATAACAAGCCGCCGGAGAACCAGGCCTGGGGCGACTACATCGCCACCAAGATCGTGGCGCAGACCGTCAACGAGCTGAAATCGGCGGACTCGACCAAGATCATCGAACATTTCGAGAAGGGCGCGAAATTCGATCTCCTGAAGACCCGGCCCGGCTATTTCCGCGCATCCGATCACCAGCTGATGCATGAAATGTACGCGGTCACCGCACTGCCCGCCGACAAGATCAAGAATCAGTGGGACATCTTCAGTTCGAGCCCGGCGGTACCCGGCCCCAACGAAGACCTCGAAGTGATCGCCGCCACCAAGGAAGAGAACAGCTGTACCTTCGGGACGTGAGCGGCTTCAGCGAAGCGTAGCCGAACGAGAGCGCCGCTCTCCCGTCATTGCGAGGAGCGAAGCGACGAAGCAATCCATCGATCCCTGTTCCATAACGGTGGATTGCTTCGCTGCGCTCGCAATGACGGTTTTGTAACCTTAACCTCCTTGGTCAGGGCCAAAACCATGTCCGCCATCCTGTTAGCGCAGCAAGTCCTCAACGGGCTGCTTGACGGCGTCTATTACCTGCTGATCGCGCTCGGCCTGTCGCTGATCTTCTCGCTCGGCGGCATCGTCAATCTGGCCCATGGCGCGTTCTACGCGATCGGCGCTTACCTCACGCTGGTGCTGTCGCCCTATCTCGGTTTCGGCGGCTCGTTCGTTGCGGCGCCCGTGACGGTGGCGCTGCTAGGCGTGGTGATCGAGCGCACGCTGTTCCGCCGCTTCTATCGCTCCGATCCGATCCTCTCGCTATTGATGACTTTCGGCCTTGCCATGGTGGCGGAGCAGGGCTTGCGGATGATCTTCGGCGCCGCGCCACTGTCCTATTCGATTCCGCCCTGGCTGCGCGGGCAGGTCTTCCTCGGCAGTTTTATCTACTCGTTCTACCGCGTGGTGCTGCTCGGCATTGCCGCCGCCTGCATCGCGGGCCTCTGGCTGCTGTTGCAGAAAACCTCGTTCGGCCGCGTGGTGCGCGCCGGCGTCCAAAACCCCGACATGGTCGGCGCGCTCGGCATCTCGCTGCAGCCTTATATGTCGGCGGTGGCCGCGCTCGGCATCGGGCTTGCGGGACTGGCCGGCGTGCTGCTGGCGCCGATCTATTCCATCCATCCGGCGATGGGCCAGGAGATCATCACTCCCGCGTTCGTGGTCGTGGTGATCGGCGGGCTCGGATCGTTCTGGGGCGTGGTGGCCGCGGCCCTGCTGGTCGGTCTCGTCAAGGGCGTCATGGTCGGCATCGGCTATTCCGCGGCGTCGACCGCGGCGATCTATCTCCTGATGCTTCTGGTGCTGCTGTTCCGGCCGCGCGGCCTGTTCGGCGAGCGTATCCTGCGGTTCGAGTGAGGCGCCGACGATGTTGACGCGCCTTCCCATTCCGCTGCTGCTGTCCGCGATCGGGCTGATCCTGCTGCCGCCAGTGCTGCTCGCCCTCGGCCTCACCATGACCTCGGCTACCGAGGTCGTGATCTATGCCACGGCCTGCATGGCGCTGAACATCCTGGTCGGGCATACCGGCCTGGTATCGTTCGGCCACGGCGCCTGGTTCGGGCTGGCCGCTTATGCCGCGGCGCTGATCCAGCGCAACCTGATGCACGACTCGTTCTTCGGTCCGGTCATCGCGGGCGTTGCGATCGTGACACTGGTTGCGACCGCGTTCGGATTCCTGATTCTGAGGCGGCGCGGCGTGTACTTCTCGCTGCTGACGCTGGCGCTGGCGGCGATGCTCTATGCGGTGTCGTTCCGCTGGACGGAAGTCACCGGCGGCGAGAATGGCATCGGCGGCATCACCCGGCCGACGCTGTTCGGCTTTAACCTCGAATCCTCGACCGATTATTACTGGCTGGTCGCATTGATCGCGTTCGCCGTGCTGATCCTGCTGTGGCGCTTCCACAACTCCACCGTCGGCAGCGTGCTGGTCGCGATCCGCGAGAACGAGCAGCGCGCGCGCTTTCTGGGCTATCCGACCAACCGCTACAAGCTCCTGGCCTTCGTGCTGTCGGCTGCGATCACCGGGCTTGCCGGCATCCTCCTGCTCTACCAGAACCGCATGACGTCGGCCGATCCGATTTCGGTATCGTTCTCCGGCGATCTCCTGGCGATGGTCGTGATCGGCGGCATGCGCAGCTTCCTCGGTCCGGCGCTCGGCGCGCTGTTCTTCATCCTGTTTCGCGAATTTTTGGGTATCTACACCGAGAACTGGCTGTTCTGGTTCGGCCTGGTGTTCGTCGCCTTCATCGTGTTTTCGCCGACCGGACTGATCGGCGTCGGCGAGCGGCTGATGGCGCCTTTCCGCAAGAAGACGGTCGAGGACGCCGCGATGTCGGCGCGCCGCATCGAAGTGCTGCCGCTGCCGGAATTCCTGCGGCCGAAATCCCATGTCGACGGCGCGGTGCTGGCCGCTCGCCACATCGTCAAGAGCTTTGGCGGCATCCGCGCGGTGCAGGGCATCGACATCGCCATCGCCGACCGCACCCTGCACGCGCTGATCGGGCCCAACGGCGCCGGCAAGACCACCGCGTTCAACCTGTTGTCAGGCATGTATGCGCCGGACCAGGGCACGGTGTCGCTGCTGGGTCGGCCGATCGCCGGGCATTCGCCGGAAGAGATCGCGCATGCCGGCATCGGCCGATCATTCCAGATCACCAATCTGTTTCCGGCGCTCAGCGTCGGCGAAAACATCCGCCTCGCCATCCAGGCGCGGCATCCCCGCCGCTTCGATCCGCTGACGCCGGCGCTGTCGATCGAAGCGATCAATGCCGAGACCGACGCCGTCATCCGCTATCTCGGGCTTGCCGGCATCGAAGCGGCCGAAGCCGGCATGCTGTCCTATGGCGGCCAGCGCCTGCTCGACATGGGGGTCGCGCTCGCCACCGCGCCGCGCGTGCTGCTGCTGGACGAGCCGCTCGCCGGCCTCGCGGCGGCCGAGCGCGAGCGCATCGGCGCCATCATCAAGCGCATCTCGTCCGATTTGCCGGTGCTGCTGGTCGAGCACGACATCGACCGGGTGTTTCAGCTCGCCGATCAGGTCACCGTGATGAACGAAGGAAGGGTGCTGCTCGACGGCTCGGTCGAGGACGCGCGCGGCAGCGCAAAGGTGCAGGAAGTCTATATCGGCTCGGGCGCGACGGAAGTCGCTGCGCGTCCGCGCGAAACCGCCGCTCGCGTCAGCGCGCTGTTGACGGCCGGTCACGTCGACACCTTTTACGGCAAGAGCCACATCCTCAACGATGTCAGCTTCACCTTGCACGAAAACGAGATCATCGCGCTGTTGGGCCGCAACGGCGCCGGCAAGTCGACGCTTTTGAAGACGCTGATCGGGATCGCGCCGGCCTCGAACGGCTCGATCAAGCTGGCCGACAATGAGCTGATCGGGCTCTCGTCCGCGCAATCGGCCCGGCTCGGCATCGGCTACGTGCCGCAGGGCCGCGGCCTGTTCGCCGGCATGAGCGTCGAGCAGAACCTCGAGCTCGGCGGCCTGAAGCGCCAGACCGGCAACGGCGTGCACTGGACGCGGGAGCGCATTTACGAATATTTCCCGCGCATCGCCGAGCGGCTCGACAGCCCCGCGGATTATCTCTCCGGTGGCGAGCAGCAGATGGTTGCGGTCGCCCGCGCGCTGTCGGGCGACGTGCGGGTCTTGCTGCTCGACGAGCCCTTCGAGGGGCTTGCGCCGACCGTGGTCGAGCAATTATTCGAGACCTTCGACCGCCTGCGCAAGGAAATCGCCATCATCATCGTCGATCACAATCTCGACCTGGCGCTGGCCTTGTCGGACACCACGGTGGCGCTGGAACGCGGCCGGGTGATCCACGAGGGGCCATCCAGGGCGTTGCGGGACGATCTCGATCTGCGCCGCAAGGTGCTCTGGCTGTGAGGGATTTTTGAGAAAACAAAATGCAAAACACTGAACGCAACGTCGCCATCGTCGGCGCCGGCCTGATCGGGCGCGCCTGGGCCGCGATCTTCGCACGCGCCGGATGGAACGTGCGGCTGACCGATCCGCATATCCCGACGCTGAAGGCCGCGCCCCGCCTGATCCGCGACGAACTGCACGCGCTGGCGCGCCACGGCCTCGCCGCCGATCCCGATGGCGCGGTGACACGGGTCTCGGTCGCGGCGAGCCTGCAGGAGGCCGTGCTCGACGTCGAATTCGTCCAGGAAAACGGACCGGAGAAGATCGAGGACAAGCTCGCGATCTTCGCCCAGCTCGACCGGCTGGCGCCGCCCGGCGCGCTCCTGGTGTCCTCGACCTCGGCTATCGTGGCCTCGCGCTTCACCGAAGCGCTGTCCGGGCGCGCGCGCTGTCTGGTCGGCCATCCCGTCAATCCGCCGCATCTGGTGCCGCTGGTCGAACTCTGCGGCGCGCCGTGGACGTCGCCCGAGGCGATCGAGCGGGCGCGCAACATCTATCGCGAGATCGGGCAGGTGCCGGTCACGATCAACCGCGAGATCAACGGTTTTGTCCTAAACCGGCTGCAGGGCGCGCTGCTCGCCGAAGCGTTTCGCCTGGTCGGCGAGGGTTTTATTTCGGCGGAAGACCTCGATCACACGGTGAAGGACGGGCTCGGCCTGCGCTGGTCGTTCCTGGGGCCGTTCGAGACCATCGAACTCAACGCGCCCGGCGGCATTCCGGATTATTGTGCGCGCTACACCGGCTTCTACAAGGAACTGGCTTCGGCCGCCGCTGGCCCCGACGTCTATCAGAGCCCCAATGTGGACCGGGTGATCGCGGCCTGGCCGCATCAGCCGACGCCCGAGCGTATTGCGGCACTGACGCAGCGGCGCAACGAGCGCCTTGCGGCGCTGGCCGCGCACAAGGCCGCCCAGAACACCAAAACATGAAATATCGACCCGCAGGAAAGAGAGCAAAACCATGAGCCGCAAAGTCATCATCACCTGCGCCGTGACCGGCGCGATCCACACCCCCTCGATGTCGAAGGCGCTGCCGGTGACGCCGCAGGAAATCGCCGACGCCGCGGTCGACGCCGCCGAAGCGGGTGCTGCCATCGTGCATCTGCACGCGCGCAATCCGAAGACCGGCCAGCCCGATCAAAGTCCCGAGGCCTTCGCGCCGTTTCTGAAAATCATAAAGCAGCGATCGAACTGCGTGATCAACCTGACCACGGGCGGTGCGCCGACCATGACGGTGGACGAACGCGTCCGCCCCGCCGCGGTCTACAAGCCGGAAGTCGCTTCGCTCAACATGGGCTCGATGAATTTTGCCTTCTTCGGCATGCTCAACCGCTTCAAGAAGTTCGAGCACGACTGGGAGCTCAAGCATCTGCAGAACAAGGACATCGTGTTCCGCAACACCTTCCAGGACATCGAATACGTTCTGAAGACACTGTCGGAGACCGGCACCCGCTTCGAGTTCGAATGCTACGACACCGCGCACCTCTACAATCTGAACTACTTCCTCGAACAGGGCATGGTGAAGCCGCCGCTGTTCGTGCAGACCGTGTTCGGCCTGCAGGGCGGCACCGGCGCGCATCCCGAGGACGTGCTGCACATGAAGCGCACCGCCGACCGGCTGTTCGGCGACAAGATGGTCTGGTCGGTGCTGGGTGCGGGGCGCAACCAACTGCCGATCGCGGCGATGGCGGCCGCGATGGGCGGCAATGTCCGCGTCGGGCTGGAGGACTCGCTGTGGGCCGCGCCCGGCCGGATGGCGGCATCGAACGCCGAGCAGGTGACGCTCGCGCGCAAGATCATCGAGGGCCTCGGCCTCGAGGTCGCGACCTCGGATGAGGCCCGCGAAATCCTCCATCTCAAGGGCGGCGACAAGCTGGAGGTCTGACGTGGCGGTGAGCGCGGCTGCGCTCTTCCGCCGCACGGCCCAGCATTAGGCCGAATTGCCAATGCTGGCGCCAGCCTTGCTGGTTGCGCGGCCCCTCCGCCATGCTATCGTTCGATAAATTGGCCCGCCATGAGGCCGAAAGATCGAGGGAGGGAACCATGCGGGGCGTGCAGGCGCTTGCCGTCGCGGCGGCGTTATCTTTGCTGGCGGTCCCGTCGATCGCGCGCGCCGCCGAGCCCAAGCAGGGCGGCATCTTGAGGGTCTATCACCGCGACAGCCCCGGCAGCGCCTCGATCCACGAAGGCGCGACCTACTCGGTCAACATTCCCTTCATGCCGGTGTTCAACAACCTCGTCATCTACAAGCAGGACGTTGCGCAAAACAGCATGGACTCGATCGTTCCGGACCTGGCCGAGAGCTGGGCCTGGAGCGGCGACCACAAGACGCTCGCCTTCAAATTGCGGCAGGGCGTCACCTGGCACGACGGCAAGCCGTTCACCTCCGCCGACGTCAAGTGCACCTTCGACATGCTGATGGGAAAATCGCCGCAGAAATTCCGCCAGAACCCGCGCAAGGCCTGGTACGAGTTCGTCAACGATGTCACGACCAGTGGCGATTTCGAGGTCGCGTTCAACCTGAAGCGGCCGCAGCCGGCGCTGCTGGCGCTGCTCGCCTCCGGCTATACGCCGGTCTATCCCTGCCATGTTTCGCCGGCGGACATGCGCACCCATCCGATCGGCACCGGCCCGTTCAAGTTCGTCGAATTCAAGGCCAACGAATCGATCAAGCTGGCCCGCAATCCGGATTACTGGAAGAAGGGCCTGCCGCATCTCGACGGCATCGAGTTCACCATCATCCCGAACCGCTCGACCGCCATTCTGGCGTTCGTTGCCGGCAAATTCGACATGACGTTCCCGACCGGGATATCGATCCCGCTGCTCAAGGACATCAAGACCCAGGCACCGAACGCGGTGTGCGTCGTCGAGCCGACCAATGTGAGCACCAATATCATCGTCAACTCGTCGGCGCCGCCGTTCGACAGCCTGGATATTCGCCGTGCCATGGCACTGGCGCTCGACCGCAAGGCATTTGTTTCGATCCTGTTTGAAGGCGAGGGGGACATCGGCGGCACCATGCTTCCGGCGCCGGGGGGATTGTGGGGCATGCCGAAAGAGATGCTGGAGACGATTCCGGGCTACGGCCCGGACGTGAATGCCAACCGGGAGGAAGCCCGCAAGCTGATGCAAAAGGCGGGCTATGGTCCGGACAAGCACCTCGCGGTCAAGGTCTCGACGCGCAATATAGCCGATTATCGCGACCCCGCCGTCATCCTGATCGATCAGCTCAAGAGCATCTATATCGACGGCGAGCTTGACGTCGTCGAAACCGCCAACTGGTTCCCGAAAGTTGCGCGCAAGGATTACGCGCTCGGCCTCAACCTCACCGGCAATGCGGTCGACGATCCCGACCAGTCGTTCTACGAGAACTACTCCTGCGGCTCGGAACGGAACTACACCAACTACTGCAACAAGGAGATCGAGAAGCTGTTCGACGAGGAATCCCAGGAGACCGACGTCGCCAAGCGCAAGAAACTGGTGTGGGAGATCGACAAGAAGCTGCAGGAAGACGTCGCCCGGCCGATCATCTTCCACGGTCGCCAAGGCACGTGCTGGCAGCCCTATGTGAAGGGCGTCACCGTGATGGTGAACAGCTCCTACAACGGCTATCGCTACGAGGACGTGTGGCTGGACAAGTAACGTCCGCCACCAGGCGATCCCAGCGGGTAAACGGAGAGCAGCCAGGTGTTTGCTTATATCGTGCGCCGCCTCGTTCTGATGCTCGTGACCCTGTTCGGGATCTCGGTCATCATCTTCGTGCTGCTGCGCATCGTGCCCGGCAATATCGTCGACATCCTGTTCGCCGCCGCTGGCTATGTCGACCCCGCCGACAAGGCCAATCTGGAACGCGAACTCGGGCTCGATCAGCCGATCGTCGTGCAATATCTGCACTGGATCGGCGGGCTGCTGCACGGCGATCTCGGCTATTCCTTTGTCTCCGAGAAGCCCGCGCTCGACGAGATCCTGCCGCGGATTCCGATCACGGCGCGGCTCGCCGGGCTGGCACTGATGTTCTCGGCCTCGATCGGGATTCCGCTCGGCGTCATCAGCGCGGTCAGGCAGGGCACGCGGCTCGATTATTTCCTGCGCGTCGTCAGCCTGAGCGGGCTGTCGCTGCCCTCCTTCTGGCTCGGCCTGCTGATCCTGATGGCCTCGGTCGCGATGTTCGGAACCATGCCTCTGTTCAACCCGAACCCGAAAACCTGGACCGAGGCGATCGCGATCTATTGCGTTCCGGCGATGGCGGTCGGCTTCCGCAGCGCCGCGCTGACGATGCGGATCACGCGCTCCTCGATGCTGGAGATCCTGCGGCAGGATTACATCCGCACCGCCCGCGCCAAGGGCGCGTCGGAAGCAACGGTCAATTATCGCCACGCGCTGAAGAACGCCATATTGCCCGTCATCACCGTGATCGGCATCGAGGCGGCGTTCCTGATCGGCGGCCTGATCGTCACCGAAACAGTTTTCAACATTCCCGGCGTTGCCCGCTTCCTGGTCGAGGCGATCCGCTGGCGCGACTATCCGATCGTGCAGAACCTGGTGATGCTGATCGCGGTGGTCGTGGTGCTCGCGAACTTCACGGTCGACATGCTCTATGCGCTGGTCGACCCACGGATCAGATACACGGATTAGGAGGCGATTTGGCCGCGATCAACTACGACAACGAACTGCGGCGCGCCGGCGCCAACTCGACGCAGGGCTGGCGCAGGCTCGCCTTCCTCGCGCAGCGCCATATGCTGGGCACGATCGGCCTGTTCTTCATGGTGCTGTTCGTGTGGGCCGCGGCGTTTGCCGATCTGATCAGCCGCTACGATCCGCTCAGTGTCGATTCCGCGCACGCCCTCGCCCACCCGGACATGCGGCACTGGATGGGGACCGATTCCTTCGGCCGCGACGTCTGGAGCCGCATCATCCACGGCGCGCGCATCTCGCTCGCCGTCGGCATCGGCTCGACCGCGCTCGGTTCGCTGTTCGGCGTGAGCATCGGCCTCGCTTCAGGATATCTCTCCGGCTGGGTCGACCTGGTGTTCCAGCGCGTGACCGACATCCTGCAGGCCTTGCCGCTGCTGGTTCTCGCCTTGATCATGACGGCGGCGCTGGGGCCGACGCTTCCCAACGTGATCATCGCGATCGCGATTCCGCTTATCCCGACCGTCGCCCGCGTCATCCGCGCCAACACGCTGGCGCTGCGCGAGCTGCCCTTCGTCGAAGCCGCCAAGTCGATCGGCATGAGCGAGACGCGGATCGCGCTTCGCCATGTGCTGCCCAATACGCTGGCGCCGCTGATCGTGCTGGCTACGGCGCAACTCGGTTCGACGATTCTGACCGAAGCCTCGCTGTCGTTTCTCGGCCTCGGCATTCCCGAACCCTATCCGTCCTGGGGCCGGATGCTGTCGGAATCGGCGGCGGAATATGTCCGCACCGCGCCGTGGCTGGTGATTTTCCCCGGCATCGCCATCAGCCTCGCGGTATTCGGCACCAATCTGTTCGGTGACGCTTTGCGCGACATCCTCGATCCGAGGCAGCGCGGCTGATGGGCGAGGCAGAGGCGGAAGACAGGGTTCTCGACGTGAAGAACCTGCAGACGGTTTTCTTCACCAATTCCGGGCTGTTCAGGGCGGTCGACGACGTTTCATTCCATGTCCGCCGCGGCGAGACGCTGGCGATCGTCGGCGAATCCGGCTGCGGCAAGAGCGTGACCGCGCTTTCGGTCATGCGGCTGGTGCCCGATCCGCCGGGCCGGATCGTCGGCGGCTCGATCATGCTCGAGGGGTCGGATCTTCTGAAGCTCGACGAAAACGAGATGCGGAAAGTGCGGGGCAATCGCATTTCCATGATCTTCCAGGAGCCGATGACCTCGCTCAACCCGGTGATGCGGATCGGCGACCAGATCACCGAGGCGGTGCGCCTGCATCAGGAGATGACCAAGAAGCAAGCCTGGGAGCAGGCCGTCAAGATGCTGCGGCTGGTCAGGATTCCCGAACCCGAGCGGCGTGCGACCGAATATCCGCACCAGCTCTCCGGCGGCATGCGCCAGCGCGCGATGATCGCGATGGCGCTGGCCTGCCGGCCGGCGCTGTTGATCGCCGACGAGCCGACCACCGCGCTCGACGTCACCATCCAGGC
>NZ_JADGRI010000414.1 GCF_017881085.1 Bradyrhizobium sp. | reverse complement strand
GACGTCGGCGCCGGCGGCGAGCGTGATATCGTCGGTGACGTTGACGCCCGTCTCCAGCCGCACGCTGGACAGTCTTGGATTGACACGCGAGGCGGCGATCTCGGCCGCGCTCTGCGAATTGCGCGCGTAGAGCACGACATCGCGTCCGGCCCGCGCCGCGACGCTGGCTAGCGCCGTTCCCCACGCGCCGGCGCCGATGACTGCAACTGAATTACAAGAGGGCATTGAAAAAGGCTCTCCGCCTAAAATCCCGCGCGCGTGTTCGCGTATCCCGCCGGCGCCGTGGCGTTTTCATCGAGCAGCCAGCGCGCGCGGGGCGCGGCGTCCATCGTATCGACCAGTCCCAGCGCCAGCCGCTCCGCGCCGGCCCAGGCGATCATCGCGCCGTTGTCGGTGCACAAGGCCGGCGGCGGGATGATCAGCGTGGTCTGCGCTTTTGCCGCGACTTCCTGCAGCGCGCTGCGGATCGCCTGGTTGGCGGCGACGCCGCCGGCGGCGACCAGCGCGCGCGGCGGGCCGAACTGTTCGTGAAACAATCGCAGGCCCACGCTCAGCCGGTCGGCGGTCGATTCCAGCACCGCCGCCTGGAAGCCGGCGCAGAGATCGCGGATATCCTGCGGCTCCAGCGGACCAAGCCGCGTGGCCTCGTTACGAACCGCGGTCTTCAATCCCGACAGCGAAAAATTGGCATCCGCGCGCCCGAGCATCGGCCGCGGAAACGCAAACCGTTTTGGGTCGCCGCCGGCAGCGGCACGTTCGACTTCCGGGCCGCCCGGATAGGGCAGGCCCAGCATCTTCGCCACCTTGTCGAAGGCTTCGCCCATGGCGTCGTCGACGGTGGTGCCGAGCCGGACATAGTTGCCGACGCCGACCACCGCGACGATCTGGGTGTGGCCGCCGGAAGCGAGGAACAGGCAATAGGGAAACGCCAGCGCGCAGGTCAGCCGCGGCGTCAGCGCGTGGGCTTCGAGATGGTTCACCGCGATCAGCGGCGTGTCGTGCACCATCGCGATCGCCTTCGCCGTGGTCAGTCCGACGATGACGCCGCCGATCAGCCCGGGACCGGCGGCGGCGGCGACCGCCGAAAGCTGCGCGTAGCCCACGCCCGCTTCCTTCATGGCGCGGTCGACGATGCCGTCGAGCATTTCGACATGGGCGCGCGCCGCGATCTCCGGCACCACGCCGCCGAAGGCCGCATGCTCCTCGGTCTGCGAGCGCACGATATTGGACAGGATCCGCCCCGAGCCGTCCGCCTGGCGCTCGACCACGGCGGCTGCGGTTTCATCGCAGGTGGTCTCGATCCCCAGCACCAGCATTGACGTCGCGTTATCCAATTTGAGCCCTTGCATTAGCTGTGAAACCGGCGTTCGGGTATCCGCGTGAAGCGATTTCAGGCGAAGTGGATAGCATTGCGAGGCCTCGAAGTGAAATCATCCGTTGCTGCCGTATTCCCGTCGGGGCTGGCTTGACGCATGGCTGTTCTCGTCACCCGCCCGCATCCGGACGATGAGGCCACGGCCACCAGCCTGCGCGCCCGGGGATTTGAGGTGCTGAAGGCGCCGATGCTGCGGTTCGAAGCGGTCCCCTTGCATGACGATGGCGAGGCGGACTACGGCGCGGTCGTCGTCACCAGCGCCAACGCGCTGCGCGGCATCGAGTCCCAGCTCAAGGGCAGTCCCTTGCTCAAGCTGCCGCTGTTCGCGGTCGGCGAACATACCGCAGCCGCCGCGCGCGGCGCCGGATTCGAAAACGTGATCTCGGCCAATGGCGACGCCGGCAGCTTGCGCGATCTCGTGCTCGCCCGCGTCAAGGCAAAGGAGCTGAAGAAAGCGAGCCCGCTGCTTTATCTGGCCGGCGCCGATCTGGCGCGCGATCTCGCCGGCGAGCTCGGCGAACGCGGCTTTACCGTCGTCACGCAGACGACGTACCGGATGGCGCCAGTATCAGGCCTGCCGCGCGAAACCAGCGACGCTTTCGCCGCCAACAGCGTCGAGGCGGTGCTGCATTACTCGCGGCGCAGCGCGCGGGCCTTCCTGGAGGCGGCGCGCGCCTCCGGCGTCGAAATCACGGCGCTTTCGATCCCGCAATGCTGCATTTCGGAAGGCGTCGCCTCGGTGGTCCGCGACGCCGGGGCGACCCAGGTCATGGTGGCGGCCGCGCCGGACGAAAATGCCCTGTTTGGGGCGTTGGACCGTGCGTTGCGCCCGGGATCGCGGTAGAACCAACAGATTCCGTAGCAGACAGGGAACCCTGAGATGGCTGAGGACAGGCCCGACGAACTCGAATTGCCGCCGGATGCCGGGCGCGCCAGGCGCGCGCCGCCGACCATCGACCTGGAAGCCACGGAAGTATCGGGCGAATCCCAGGCTTCCAGCGCCGACGCCGGCGCCGAGCCGGACGTTCATCCGAAACGGTCGTTCCAGTGGGCCTGGCGGGCGGCGATCTCCTCCACTCTCATATCGGCGGTATCGGGTGCCTGCGCGGCGGCGCTGGTGATCGCGGCGGCCTGGCTGATGGGATGGCCGGGCGAGCCGGCGGCGCCGCCCGCCCCGGCGGTCAATTCGGCTGCGATCGACGATCTCGCCGCCCGCATCGCCGGCGTCGAATCCAGAATCAATAAGCCCGCGGCGTCCGATCCGGCGGCCGCCGTGCGCGTCGATGCGCTGGAGAAATCGGTCGCCGCGCTGCGCTCCGACCTCGCGGGCCTGAGCGCGCAGTCGGAGAAGCTGGCGTCCGATGTCAAGGACGTCAAATCGGCGCCGCGCGATGCCGCGGCAGCGCCGGATCTGACCGCGATCAACGAGCGCATCGCCGGGCTGGAGCGCGCCGCGCGCGCGCAAAGCACTGACATCGCGCAGGAGAGCACAAGACCGGTCGACGATGTGGCGCTGCGCCGCATCGTCGCGGCGGCCTTGCTCGACGTTCTCGTCCGCGTCGGCGATCCCTATCCGGCCGCGCTGACCGCGGCGAAATCGCTGGCGCCGAACCCGGATGCGCTGAAGCCGCTCGACGGCTTTGCCGCTTCGGGCGTGCCGAGCGCGCCGGTGCTCAGCCGCGAGCTGCTGGCGCTGGTCCCAAAGCTGTCGCCGCCGTCGCCGGAGAATTCCACCACCGGCGCCGGCCTGGTCGACCGGCTGCAGGCCGGGGCCGCCAAACTGGTTCGCATCGAGCGCACCGACGCCGTCGGCAACAGCAGCGGCAATGTGGTCGCGCGCGTCACCGCCGCCGCCTTGCGCAACGAGTACAAGGAAGCGCGGCGCGAGCTGGAGACGCTGCCGCCCGCCGACCGCACCGCCGCGCAAGGCTGGATCGAAAAAGCCGACGCGCGCGACGCGGCGCTCGCGGTGTCCCGACAATTCGCGGCCGAGGCCATGACGGCGCTCGCCAAGCCGGCGCCATAGGACTCTGATGCATCGGATCATTCTGTTTCTGCTGTTGATAGCGCTCGCAGCGGCGGGCGCGGCCTGGGTGGCCGACCAGGGCGGCGACGTCGTGCTGTCGTGGGACGGCTGGCGCGTCCACACCTCGCTGCCGGTGTTCGCGCTGGCGCTCGGCGTCACCATCGTTGCGGGTATACTGGCGTGGAGCATTTTGCGCGCGCTGTGGCGCACGCCGGAAAAGATCCGCCGCGGCAGGCGCGAGCGCCGTCACGCGCGCGACCGCCATGCCATCACCCACGGCCTGCTCGCGATCGGCCATGGCGACGCCCATGCCGCCCGCGCGCACGCCGCCCTCGCGCGCAAGCATGCCGGCAACGATCCCTTGGCGCTGTTGCTGCACGCGCAATCCGCCCAGCTCAGCGGCGACCGCGCCGGCGCGAAAGCCGCGTTCCATGCCATGGCCGAACGCGAGGACACGCGGCTGTTGGGCCTGCGCGGCCTGTTCATCGAGGCGCA
>NZ_JADGRI010000017.1 GCF_017881085.1 Bradyrhizobium sp. | reverse complement strand
TGGCCGTCACGTATCTCCTGCGCAAGCGGGCGATGCCCTACAAAACCCGGCTTACAGGCTGGCTGATATCTTTGAGCGAAAGCGTTTTCGAAGAAAACGTGTCTTGCCGAGAATGAGGGGTTCGGCGTAACGCGCCGGACCCCTCGCCAACTTTACGCCTGCTGGCCGACGATCTTCTGCAGCAACGCCATCAGCGCTTCCGGCGCCGTGACGTTGGGCGAATGGCTGGCGTCGATCTCGAAGTAATTCCACCCTGCCTCGCTCCTTGCGCGCCTGGCAAACGGACCAAAGGTGTCCGCGGGCGTGATGCGCGTGGCGTAGATATAGCTGCGCGGCAAGGTCAGTTTCCCGCCCCGCAGCCTGAGCGGCATTTCAAAACACTTGATCGGCATATCGACACGGCGCTCGGTCAGCCATTCCAGATCGGCTGGCGGCGTATCCGGCGGCGTCGGATTCGGCGGTACCCGCCAGCCGTCGCCGGATTTTGCGAGTGCGTGCATGTGCGGCCGCGCCGGCTCGTTGAGATCGAGCAGCGACTGGCCGTCGTCGGGCACGAACGCGTCGAGATAGATCAATTGCGAAATGCGGTCCCGCGCCCGGTCGGCGACGCCGGTCGCGACCATGCCGCCATAGCTGTGGCCGACCAGCACGATGTCGCGCAGGTCCTCATATTTGATGACGTTGAGGACGTCCTCAATGTGGGTTTCGAGATCGATCGAGGGGTTGGCCAGATGCGCCCGCTCGCCGAGCCCGGTGTAGGTCGGCGTCACCAGCCGATGCCCGCAGGCTGCCATCAGCGGATGCATCTTCTTCCACGCCCACCCTGCCGACCACGCGCCGTGGCAGACGAGAAAGGTTGCCCCCATGATGTTTTCCTTTTTGGGCCTGAACCGAATGCAATTGGCGATACTACCGGCCCGCTGGGTGATGTAAATGTTGCGCGCCAACTCTGAAGCGGTCATTCCGGGGCGATGCGAAGCATCGAACCAGGAATCTCGAGATTATCAGATGTGCAATTGCACATCACAGTTCGCTCGTTTCACTCGCGCCCCGGAATGACGGCGGAAATGACCGCGATAGCCTATGTGCTCTTGTTTTCCGGCGCGCTGGCCGGCGGCTTCGTGTCCGGCCTCGCCGGCTTCGGAACGGCGCTGATGGCGCTGGGGATATGGCTCTACGCGCTGCCGCCATCGGTAGCGGTGCCACTGGTTCTGATCTCTTCGATCGTCGCGCAGACCTCGACGCTGCCGTCGATCTGGCGGACCATCGACTTCCGCCTGGTGTGGCCGTTTCTGATCGGCGGCCTCGCGGGCGTGCCGCTGGGCACGCTGATGATCGCGCATGCCGATCCGCGGGTGTTCAAACTGAGCATCGGCGTGCTGCTGCTGGTGTTTCCGGCAGCACTCTATTTCGACCGCGCCCCGCTGGTGCCGCGTTTCGGCGGCCGCGCGGCCGACGGCATGGTCGGATTTGCCGGCGGAATTCTTGGCGGGCTCGCCGGTTTGTCCGGCCCGCTTCCGATCCTGTGGGCCAATTTGCGCGGCTGGGGCAAGGACGAGCGGCGCGGCATTTTCCAGACCTTCAACTGGACCATCCTGACCGCGTCGCTGGTCCTGCAGGCGGGCGCCGGCTTCGTCGGCACCGAAGTGCTTTGGCTTGCGGCGCTCGCCTTTCCGGCTACGCTGCTCGGCGCCTGGATCGGCGCGCGAACCTATCACGCGCTGAGCGACCAGAATTTCCGGGATGTCGTGCTTGGATTATTGTTTCTGTCCGGCATCGGCCTGGTCTGGAGCAGCGTCGGCGCGCACTGATTGTGATTTGCGACGTCATCGCGCCTCGCGCGCAGCACCATGCCGCCGGCGACGCCGACGCCGAGCACGTACATCCAGCCTTCCTGAAAATCGAACAGATGCGAATTGAACAGCGAGGTGGAGACATTCTGCACCGCCACCAGCAGCCCGATCCAGGCCGCCAGCCCTTCGCCGCGAAACAGCATGAGATGCACCAGCCACATCGCGTAGAGCAGAACGACGCCGACCACGCCCCATTGCACCGCCATGTTCAGGGTCTGATTATGCGGGTTGGAGACCACTTGGCCGCGGGCGCCAGTTGCACCCATCGCGGCCTTTTCGAACAGGCCGCGCGTGGTCCCGGTGCCATGACCGATCAACGGCGCCTCCGCGAAGAAGCGCAGCGATTTCTGCCAATATAGCAGCCGCGAACCTATGCCGGTCTCGTTGTTCTGAATTGAGGTGTATTGATAATCGGTGAAGAATTTCGAGACCGTGGCGCGCAACTGCGGCGATACGTTCCAGATCACCGCCGCCAGCAACGCAGCGGCGCACAATGCGATGATCGCCGCACGCCATCGCAAATGCAGCAGCGCGAACACCGCGATCATGATCGGCATCGTCACCAGCGCCGTACGCGAAACGACCACGAACATCATGTTGATCAGCAGACTGGCGGCGATGGCCGCGAACAGCGCCGCCAGCCGCACTCTGTTCGTTCGCAGCAGCGTCATGACGGGATAAGCGAGCCCGATCGCGCACAGCACGAACTCCTGGCTCTGGTCGATATAGTTCCTGACGACAATTCCGCTGGTGGGCGTGAAGGGCCCCCGCGAGAAATAGAGCTTCAGCGAGAGATTGGGATCGAGCGCGACCAGCCACGAGGCGATCATCAGCAGCAGACACGACGTCAAAAAGGCGATGAAAACCCACACGCCGCGCGACGAGCGTTCGCAATGGTAGAGCAGCAGCGGCAGCATCAGCAATTTCACGGTCGGCCCGACCGCGTGGAGACGTTCGCCCCACGGCGCGTCCGACCACAGCGTTCCCACCAGCGCCAAGGCGAACATCGCGATCGGCAGAGCGCAAATCGGGCGCTTCAGCGAGCGCCAAAATGCCGCCGCCTCGATCGTTGGGACCAGCGCGATCACCCACAGCGCAGTTGCGATCACGACGCCGGTCGTCGACCACGGCAGCAGAACCGCGATCAGCACCGTCGCGAGATCGACGTTCAGGATTCGCGCGAGCGGATCACGCCGGGCGGAAAGAACCAGCCCGAGCCCGGACCGGCCAGGCTCTCTTCTCACGGCTTCAGTCATGCGGCCCCTTGCGCGTCCGGACTTATCGCGAAAGCCTAGCGAAGCGGCCGGGGCGCCGCAATCCCGGCCGCTCAGGCTGGGATGGCTGGGACCCTTGGCGCCGGTTCAGTGCACCGGCGGATTGGAAAAGCCGGCTGCGATCTTGACGAGATCCGCCTGACGGTTGGTGCCGGTCTTGGCGAAGACCCGGTGCAGATGGGTCCTGACGGTGGATTCGGCGACACCGAGAGCCGCCGCCGTCTCCGGCACGCCCCCGACATCCACGATGGACACCATCACGCGCAGCTCGGCCGGCGTCAGATCGAAGCTGCGCGCGATGATTTCGCTGCCCGCTATTTCCAGCGCGACCTTTCGGACGAACAAGGCGGCAACTGACTTGCAGGCCGCGCCGGTCGCGCTGCGAGCCGCCGCGGTGAGCGGCAACAAGTGCGCGACATAACGTTCGCCGCCGAGGCCGATCATCGGCAAGGCGATGCACGCCGCGTCGGCCGCAATCTTGCCATGGCCGGTGAACGCCTTGCGCAAGGTCCGGTTGACCCGCGCATCGCGGGCGACAAGCTGCCCGTTGACCGAGCGCAGGACATCGCCCGCGCTGACGATGTCAAGGCCCGCGATATTCGCATGAACGATCCGGAAAGAGGCGTCGATCAGGAACATCGCGGCGCTGAGGCCGTTCAGGATGTCGGCAAAGGTCGAGGCTTCGGACACCGTTGCATCGATCGACTTGTTGATGAGCAGAGCCCGGCGCGCATGCGGCGCCACGGCCGCGATGCGGCGCCGCATGTCCGCATCGGCCATCCGGGCGCCCGGGAGGAACGTCAGCAGGTCCGCGCAATTCGGATCCGACTTATGCAGCACGACGTTCGCGACGTCGACGCAGCCCTGCGGGCGCAACCATTCCTGATAGAACGGGCCGCGACGATACTCGTCGTACTCCAGGAGATCGGGAATGCCCACGACTTGCCCGGAGGGCGGCAGGGTCGTGAGCGGATCGAACCGGGAATAGGCTTCGGAATAGAGCCGGATATAATGCGGATCGACCCCGCAATAATAATGTGTCTCTCCGAACTTGCTCTTCGAATCTTTCGAGATCAGCCCGCAGGCCTGGCTCCCGACGAAATCGTTGATCCCGACCACGACGTCATTCCACCGCGCGGGTTCGAGCGCCGCGTCGTAGATATCCTCGATGAGACCGGGAAGCCTGCTTGTTCGGGGCATGGTGGTCTGTGGTCTGCGGTAAGCTGGTATGGTGTTGGGCCAGTCGCGCCGGAGATGTGAACAGAACAGCATCCTCCGATCGGAGGATGCTGTTACACACGCTCCCGTAGGTGGGTCTTCGGAAGGCCGGTGAGGTTCACCGCCGGCGGCAAATTCTTGCGGCCGATCCCCTCGGTCCATCCCCTTTGAATGGGCTCTCATTTTGTCCAAGCCGGGATCGCCGCCTCCGCTTCAAGGCACGAGCGGCACCAGCCGTTTCCCGAATTCCCGACGCAGCAGCCACAAACTCAACGCCGCCTGCAGCGTCGTCGTTGCGATCGACAGATACCATATGTCCACGATGCGAAAACCCGACTGCGCGGACAGCCATATGACCGGCATCGCGTAGGTGATCAGGCGTGCGCCGGAACTCAACAGCACCGGTTTGGTGTTGCCCAACCCCTGAAACATCGCTGAGCACACGAAGATCAATCCCTGTGCGACGAGGTTCAGGGAGACCATCTGCAGGAACAGCGCGGCAACCGCCATGGTCTCGGCGTCCTTGGCAAGACCAGCCAGCAACAGATCCGGCCTCCATTGCGCCGCCATGGTGACGGCGATCATCAAGCCAGTACCTATCAGCGCGACTTTCTTGAACGTCTCCCGCACCCGCTCGCTGTTGCCAGCACCGAAATTCTGCCCGGCGATCGGTCCAGCCGCAAACGCAATGGCCATCGCGGGCACCTGAATGAGACCCATCACGCGCGATCCGATGCCGAAGCCCGCCTGGGCAGCCGCGCCAAAGCCGCTCAACGCATAATAGATGACGCCCATGTTGGCGAACATCATCGCGAACTCGCCGCCGGCGGGCAGGCCGATGTTCAGGATGCGTTTCCACTGCCTGAGCTGCGGGCGCAACAGCCGGCGATTGACCCCGACATAACGCTCCAGCCGGTGGAAATAGATCCACAGCATCAGCACGCCGATCAGCACCGCGATCGAACTCGCCAGCCCTGCCCCGGCAACGCCCAGGGCGCGCCCCGTGCCCCAGCCCGCGATCAGAACCGGAGCAAGCACGATGTTGAGGCCGATCGCGAGCGCCTGCACGACCATGGTCGGCCGCACGATGCCAGTGCCGCGCAAGGCGGACGACATCACCAGGAGAGCGAACTGCAGCGCGAGCGCGGGGATGAACCAGATCAGGTACGTCGTTCCGGCCTCGATGGTGGCTTGGTCTGCGGCGACCGTGCGCATGTAACCGCGCGCGAAGACCGTTCCGGCAACCCACGTCAACAGCCCGCACGCCGCGGACAGACCCAGCGACTGGTTGAATACCAGATTGGCATCGGCCCGATCCTTGCGGCCCACGGCATGCGCGATCAGCGCCATGGTTCCCACGCTGAGCACCTGCATCAAGGCATTGATGAGAAATCCGGCGTTGCCGGCCGCCGACACGCCCGCGACGGCGGCGTCGCCGAGGCCTGACACAAAATAAAGATCGATCAGCCCGCACAGCATCATCATGATCATGCCGGCAAAGATCGGGGGAGCCATGGTCAGGATGTGGCTGACGATGGAGCCTTCCGTGAGATCTTTCATATCGCCCTCACCCCGCCGCCGAGATCGCGGCGAATTCGGTCGCCTGGCGCTCGAACAGCCCGCGATAGATTCCGTCCGGACGAACCGCGAGCGAAGCATGTGTGCCCTGCTCGACGATCTCGCCGCGGTCGAACACCAGGATGCGGTCGAGGCTGCGCACCGTCGAGAGCCGGTGCGCGATCACGATCGAGGTACGGCCCTTCATCAGCCGTTCCATCGCCTGCTGGATCAATGCTTCCGATTCGGAATCCAGGCTCGAGGTCGCCTCGTCGAGGATCAGGACCGGCGCGTCCGCCAGAAACGCGCGCGCCAGCGCGACGCGCTGCCGCTCGCCGCCCGACAGCTTGACGCCGCGTTCGCCGACCAGCGTGCCGTAGCCCTTCGGCAGCCGCAGGATGAACTCGTGCGCGTTGGCGAGCCGCGCCGCCTGCTCGATCGCCGCCATGGAAGCGCCGGGCCGGCCATAGGCGATGTTCTCGGCAAGCGAGCGGTGAAACAGGATCGGGTCCTGCTGCACGATCGCGATCTGGCTGCGCAGCGATTGCTGCGTCGCCTTCGCGATGTCCTGGCCGTCGATCAGGATCTTTCCGCCCGAGACGTCGTAGAGCCGCTGCACCAGTTTTACAAACGTGGTCTTGCCGGAGCCGGAGCGACCGACCAGGCCAACGCGTTCGCCGGCGCGGATGTCGACCGACAGGCCGTCATAGAGCGGCGCACGGTGGCCGCCGTAATGGAATGTCACGTGATCGAACACGATGCGTCCGCCCTGGATGTCGACCGGCCGCGCATCCGGCGCATCGGCGATGCCGATCGCCTCGTCGTGGATGGCGACGAGTTCCTCCATGTCGTTAACCGAACGCTGCAGATTGTTGATGTGCATGCCGACGTCGCGCAGATAAGCGTGGATGATGTAGTAGCTGGTCAGCACATAGGTGACGTCGCCGGGCGACGCGCGGCCCGCGATCCACAGCAGCAGCGCGCCGCCGATCACGGAGGCGCGCAGGCACAAGAGCACCGAGAGCTGCGCGGTGGAAGTGTAGTTGTAGCGCAGCCAGGTCCGCCGCACGCGCGTGCGCCACCGGCTGATGACGCGCGCCAGCCGAGCGTCCTCGCGCGCCTCCGCGCCGAAGGATTTCACCACCGCGTTGCAGGTCAAGGCATCGGCCAGCGTGCCGCCGACCTTGGTGTCCCAGGCGTTGGAGACACGGGCTGCCGGCGCGATGTAGCGCGTCGAGAAGATCACGGTCATCGACACATAGGCGAGCGCGCCGACGGCAATGACGACACCGAGCGAACTCCAGTGCAGCCCTAGCAGGATCATCGATCCCAGCAACACGACCAGTGACGGCAGCAGCGCCATCAGGATGGTGTCGTTGAGCAGATCGAGCGCCCACATGCCGCGGGTGATCTTGCGCACGGTCGAGCCGGCGAAGCTGTTGGCGTGCCAGTCGGTGGAGAAGCGCTGCACCCGCATGAAGGCGTCGCGCGCCACGTCGGACATGATCCGCAGCGTGAACGGCACGATCGCCTGCAGCCCGACCAGGCGCAGGACCATCGAGGCGAGACCGAGCGCCACGATCCCGCCGAACGCCGCGATCGCAGCCCGCCTGGCGGAGGGATCGGCAGCGCCAGACGTCATCGCGTCGACGAGGTGGCCGGAGAACACCGGCATGAACAGGTCGGCCACGGTGGCGCCCAACAGGCCGCCGGCAACGACGGCGGCGCCGACCGGCTGCTCGAGCCAGTGGCGGAATACGAAGGGCAGCACCACGCGGATGGCGGCGGGTCGCTTGTCGCGGGAGGCGGTCATGGCGTCATCCGGGTGGCGGCAGGCCGCGCACGCCGGCTCCATTGCTTGACGCGAGGACGGCATCGAGCCGAGCGCAGGCGTCGTTGATATCAATGACTTACTGGGAAGCTTGGGGTGATCGGGAGGTGGGCCCGATCGCTGCTGACGGAGATGGCCTTAGAGGCCCGAACCAACGTCCAGCATGAGCATCGGACGCGGGCGTTCGATCTGCGAATATGACGAAATCATGCAAATCCTCCCCGGTTCGAGCGATGACGCGACGCTTATAAATGCATCGCGGCCGATTTGCAATATTTCGGTTAGTGCCCCGGTTCTGCCGTCACCGAGGCCGGCTTCTTCAAGAGCATCACCAGCAACGTGAGGCCGACATAGAACAGCGTCAGCATGAAGAAGGCATCGCCATATCCCATCACCACCGCCTGGCGATGAACGATCTGGGACAATTGCTTCATCGCCATCAGCGCAGCATCGCCCATGCCCTGCAGCCGCTGGGTGAACATGTTGAGCGTCTCGACGGCGGTGGCGTTGCCCCACGTCACCCGCTCCTGCAGCCGCGAGATGTGCAGGTCGGTGCGCTCATTCAGTACCTGATTGATGACGGCAAGCCCGACCGCGCCGCCGAGATTGCGCGTCAGATTGAACAGCCCCGAGGCGTTCTTCACCCGGTTCGGTGCCAGGGTGCCGAGGGCGATGGTATTGGTCGGCACCATCGCGAACATCATGCCGATCCCGCGCAGGATTTGCGGCACCAACAGTTCATAGAAGTCGTAGTCGCGGGTGATCCAGGTCATCTGATAGGAGCCGAGCGCAAAGATGACGAGGCCGAGGACGATGATCAGCCGCATATCGACCCGCTGCATCAGACGCCCGACGAGCGGCGCGGTCAGGAACATGGTGATGCCGGAGATGAACATGGTCTCGCCGATCATCATCGCACTGTAGCCGCGCACCTCCGCCAGATAGCGCGGATAGATGTAGGTCAGGCCATAAAGGCCGATGCCGATGCAGAACGAGATCAGGCAGCCAACGGCGAAATTGCGGTCGTTGAAGGCCCTGATATCGACGATCGGCTCGTTCGCCGTCAGCACCCGGTAGAAGAAGGCGATCGCGGAGACCCCGCAAACCGCGGCGCAGACCGCGACCGAGGTGTCCTGCAGCCACTCATATTGCGGCCCTTCCTCGAGCACATACTCCAGCGCGCCGAGAAAGCCCGCCATGTAGATCAGGCCCCACCAGTCGAAATGGTCGAGCAGCTTGAAATTCGGCTGGTCGAAATCCACCAGCGCCAGCACGCCGATGGTGATGCCGATGCCGGGGATGATGTTGATGAAGAACAGCCAGTGCCACGACATCAAGTCGGTGATGTATCCGCCCACCGTCGGGCCGACGGTCGGTGCGAGCGTTGCGACCAGACCGATGATCGGACCGACGATATGGAATTTCGAACGCGGAAACACCGTATAGGCCGAGGCGAAAACCGTCGGGATCATGCCCGCGCCCAAAAACCCCTGGATCGCGCGCCACAGGATCATCTGCTCGATCGACGAGGCGAACCCGCACAGGAAGCTCGCGATGGTGAACCCGGCGGCCGAAATCGCAAACAGCAGGCGGGTGCCGAGCGCGCGCGACAGGAATCCGGACAACGGAATCGCGATCACTTCCGCGATCAGATACGAGGTCTGGACCCATGACACCTCGCTCGAACTCGCCGACAGGCCGGCCTGGATTTCGCTGAGCGACGCCGAGACCACCTGGATGTCCAGGATCGACATGAACATCCCGAATACCATGATCAGAAACGCAATCAGCCGGCGCGGCGGGATGCGTTCAGCGGCCGCGGGAACAGCGGCCATCATGGCAGGCGGGGCGGTGGTGGCGTTGGCCATGATCTCAGATGCTCACAGTCGGGCGCACCGCCCGATGGCTCGGGATTATTGCGGGTGGATCATGGTCGGTGAGTCGAGGTCGACTTCGCTGTCGGCGTCGGCCGCGCCCTCCCTGGTATCGACGGTCGCATAGACCGACATGCCCGCCCGCAAGAGGTTTTGCCTCGCGACGTCCTTGGGCACGCGCACGCGAACCGGCAGCCGCTGCACGATCTTGGTGAAGTTGCCGGTGGCGTTGTCCGGCGGCAGCAGCGTGAACACCGAACCCGCCGCGGGCGAGATGCTGTCGACAAAGCCGGCAAACTTGCGATGGCCATAGGCGTCGACCGAGATCGTCACCGGCTGGCCCGGACGGATGCGCTTGAGTTGCGTCTCCTTGAAGTTGGCGTCGATGAAGACGTCATCGAGCGGCACGACATTGGCCAGCCGCTGCCCGACCACGACGAAGTCGCCGGTATTGACCAGACGGTTGGCGAACGTGCCGTCGACCGGCGCGCGCACCGACGTGAAGTCGAGGTCGCGCTGGGCCTTTGCCAGCGACGTCTGCAATTCGGCGAGCTGCGCGCGGGCCTCGGCCTGCTGGGCTTTTGTCACTTCGACATTGTCGCGCGCGGCGTCATAGGCGGCCTGCGCCGCCTTCACGCCCGCCGCGCCCTGGTCGCGGCCGGCCTCGGACTGTTCGAACGTGGCGTGCGTGGCAAAACCCTTGGTGCTCAGCGTCTGCTGTCTGTCGTAGTCGAGGTTGGCCCGCTTCATGCCGGCTTCGGCGGAGACAAGTTGCGCCTTCGCCTGTTCGACCGCACTTTCCTGTGCGGTGACCTGGCGGCCGATCCGGTCGATGGTGGCTTGCTGGGTGGCGATCTTGGTGCGCGCGGCGTCGACCGCGATGCGATAATCGCCGTCGTCGATCCGAAAGATCACATCGCCGGTGTGAACCACGGCGTTGTCGCCGGGAAGGATCGCCGCGATGTGTCCCGACACCCGCGCGCCGAGCGTGGTGTTGTTGGCGCGCACATAGGCGTCGTCGGTGGAGACGTAGAAGCGTCCGACCAGAACATAATTGATGCCGTAGGCGGCGGCGGCAAGCGCGAGCAGCACGACAATGCCAATCAGGACCAGCCTGCGCTTTCCCGATTTCGGCGCGGCGGAAGCGGCAGCCGCTGGAGCCGCCGGTGCGGCGGTGGGCTTTTCGGTCGCGGGGCTCGCCGGCTTCTCCGCGGGGCGGCGCGCGGTCTCATCGGAAAGATGCGCCCGAAGCTGCTCGGCAAGAGCCGCCGTGTCGCGTGCGGGGTCATCGCTCTCCACCGTATCCGGCTCGGAACGAAGCATACGCGCGGCCTGGTCTCTTACTGCGGCCATTCAGGCCTCCCCATCACAAAATCGGCGTTGCACCTTCGGCCCAGGACAGGCCTCACCGCAGCGCCAGTTCAAATTAACATTGACCGAACGGTTCGGTCAAGCTACATAAGTATAGCAGGCACCCTAGAGGGCAGTTCCTTCCGAGGCGTTTCACAAGCGGGAATCTTTCCAGAGAAGCTAAACTAATGGTTGCAGCCAACAGCATTAATACGGTCGTCCTGGGCGACGAAGACAGCACGAAGCGCCAGCAAATCCTCGCCGGTGCCAGCAAGGTCTTCATGGATCTGGGCTTTGATGGCGCCAGCATGGGCGAGATCGCCCGCGCAGCCGGGGTCTCCAAGGGGACGCTGTACGTCTATTTCGCCGACAAGAACCGGCTGTTCGAGGCCATCGTCGAGCAGGAAATGCTCGACCAGCAAAAGATCGCCTTCAATTTCGACCCCGGGCGCGACGTGCCGACCACGCTTCGCGAGTTCGGCCAGGCCTATATCGAATTGCTGTGCCGGCCGGGCGGCGGATCGGCGATTCGCACCGTGATGGCGATCGCCGAGCGGATGCCGGAGGTCGGTCGCCGCTATTACGAGCAGTCGCTGGAAAAGACCATCAACCGCTTCGCCGCCTATCTCGAAATGCATGTGCAGGCGAGCGAGCTTGCGATCCCCGACTGCCAACTCGCGGCGTCGCAATTCATGCAGATGTGCCAGGCGTCGCTGTTTCTGCGCTTCATCTTCCAGGCGTCGCCCCCGCCTTCGTCCGCGCGCATCGCCGAAGTGGTCGAAAGCGCGACCCGGATGTTTTTGGCGGCCTATCAGGTGAAGGCGGGCTGAGCGAAGACCGCGGGCGTTTTGAAGAGAGATCGTCATCACCGGGCTTGACCCGGTGATCCATCCTGTTCGAAAAAAACTTGTTACAAAGATTGATGGATGCCCGGATCAAGTCCGGGCATGACGAATGTGTTTGCTGTCGAGGTTGAGGATCGCTTCGCACACGATGAGCGGAGTTGGCCGCTTAGGGTCGTGCCTTCAAGGAGCGAGGCGAAAGGGGAAGGTCGAGAATCTTGAAGCCTGCGATGACGGGAAACCCCTCCGCCGCGTCCGCAGATACCAGAGCCAGAATTGCCGCCGGCACCCCTCCGTTGAGCAGCCGCGTGATCGCCGCCGTTTGACCCACGCTGAGCTGGATATCCGGCGCCCCCGCTGCAACGATCGCGGTCCTGACACTGCCGATGGACGCGGAATATTTATCGTCGATCGCAATCGTCTTGCCGGTCAGATCGGAGACCGACGTGATGTCCGGACCAGCCATGACAACGGCAACCAGAAGGTCCACGTCATTCGCCGATGCAGATGCGGTCTTTTCGGCATTGCCGCGGACCGGCGTTTCCGCGCGGCCGGGCTCGTCCGTGCCATTCGCTTTCATGTCCGGCGGCGGGGCCGCGGCGGCAAGCGTCAAATGCTCCGCGACCATCGTGGCGGCTGCGACCTGTGCCTCGATCGTTCTGGTCTTGGAACTCGCATCGTCGGCGGTGGAACGCGAATCGGCGATGGTTGCAGTTGTCGCACTGGAGTCCACGGCGGCAGCGCTACCCTCGGACTGCGGCGGCGCCTTCGATGAATCAGGCGGAAGCGGGACGCGGGCTGCCGGAGGCCCGGCTTTCGCAGCGATCGTGGTGGAAATCAGCTCTCGGCACGGACGGCGCTGTCGGTCAAGAGCCCTGTAGGTGCCGGATGCCGGATCGTAGCTGCGAAAGTGCATGCAGCCGGGCGGCCCGATGGTGCGCCCTCGTGCCTCGCGCTCGACACGCTTGGGCAACGGAATTGTACCAACCGTTTCAGGTGCCGGTGTGCTCTTCTCCGGCACCACGCTTTCCTGTTGCTTTGCGGCGGTGCTTTCTTTCACCGCCGCCGGTTTCTCTTCCGCGGCGGCGGGTTTCCTTTCCGCGGTCACGGAATTCACGTCTGCGGTCTTCAGCCCCGTGGTATCGGGTTGCGCAGTCGTGGCAGCCGGTTTCTGGTTCTCTTCAGCCGAGGTTTTCTGATTGGCGGCCTTCTGTCGTTCGATGAACTCCTTGCATCGATACGGGAAAACGGTTTCTCCGGAACCGGTCAGTCCGATCGGCCTGCAGCCCCCGGCTGGTGCGCGTTCTGCGGCAGCGGCCCTTGGATTTCCCGACTCAATTTTCTGCGGAAGCGCTGCACCGCCCATTATCCCGAGAAGGACAAGGCACAGCGCGCCCACCCGCACGATGCCGACAGCCAATGTGCGCTTCATACCAATCACTCAATCAACATACACTCGATCAAACGAAGGCTTCACCACGACTTCTTGGCATGCGCGTGGCACGATGAGGACCGCGTGAAGGTCGCGACAGGGCAAACAGATGGCCGGAGCATGACGATCCGGAGGATGCCTAATGGATTGGCGGCGTCGGGATCACGGACTCGGAAAATGCACTGTTTTGAGGCGCTTCGAGTTCGCTTCCGGGCGCGAAACGGACCTGCCGCAGCCGACGCCGCACCTCTACTCGTGGGGGATCAGTAGACCTCGCTCAGGCAGGGACGGACGGAATCGCCGCCGCAAGCGCTCGAACCGGGGACGCGAGAGGCGCTACTCGTCCTCGAATTCGTCTTCCTCGTCGATCCTGGCCTTGCGATGTATCGCGATCTTCTTGCCGCCGAGCGATCCCGTCACATAAGGTTCGCGCGAGGCATAGGGGTTGCGTCCCGCCGCGCGCGCGGCGATTTCCTCGCCCGACATCGCGGCCGGCTGGCAGATCAGGCGCCTCGAGGCGCGGCGCATCAGGTCGACGTGGATGTGATCGAAGTGATAGGCGTTGGAGCCCGGCGCCAGCACGGTGGTGAACTGCTGGCAGGCCGTGGCCTGCACGTCGTGCAGGAAGCCCTGCTCTTCCGGCAGCCCCTTCCAGCCGTCCTTGACCGAAATGTGCCTTCCGTCGGCGAGCGTGAAGCCCGCGATATCCAGCGCGTTGCCGAAGGCATGCTCGGAGATATGCGCATACGAGTTGCCGTTCATGCCGCGGCAGGAATAGGCGGAGATCTGCTTGATCTCGACGACGCGCGCGCCGAACCAGCGCATCGCTGCCGGCTGCACGGAGACAGCGAGCCAGCGGTCGAGCACCGAGACGATCGGACAGGCGAGCGTCGCCACCGGCTTCACCGCGACCGGTCCGACCGCGGTGACGGAATTGCCTTGCGGCGGCCCAAGCCGCGGCAGCGGCGCGGCAGGCTGCGAATAGGGCGCGGCCGCGCGGTCGCGTGGCGGATAGGCCGGCGCCGCCATGTAAGGCGCCGGAACCTGTCTATTCGTTGCTGACGGCGGGCTTGCGCCCGGCATGCCCTCGGGCGGCAGCTCGGTGTCGTCTTCCTCGGGCGCTCCGCCCGGCGGAGCCAACGAAATCGGGCCACCCGGCGCGGAGCCGTAGCCCGTCTGCCGCGACGCGTTAGCCGAGTAAGGCGGTGCGCGATAAGGCGATGCCGCGGGATAATTCGGTGCCGATGGCGGTGGCTGCGCGACCGGCCAGCGCGGCTGATTGCCGATCAAACCGGGCGGCCGCAAATCTTCATCCGCAAAGCCGTAACTTCCGCTGCTTTCGCCGAGCGCTGCAACCTTCAGCGGGAACTCGGCGCCGCAGACTCCCGGCCCCGAAATCGGGTCGATCCGGACCAGTTCCGGGCTCTCCTTGACCGCGCCGGATTTCAGGCACGCGATTTCGGCCTCGGCCCGCCATGGTTCGCGCTCCGCGGACTGAAAAAATCCACGGCCGCAGCCCGCCAACGAGACAAGGACGAAGGAGCCGACGAGATACAAACGAACTCCGCGCGTCATCCGCGCAGGTTGGGCGAATTTATTTAAGGACTCTTCAACATCATGTTTTCACTATTCTTTAACCACGCTGCGCACCGTGGCGAAGTGACGGAGGGACAGTGAAGCTGACTTTTCCGCAACGACCGGATCGTTATCCTTGTCTGTACGGGCAGCGGACGTGAACCAGGGAGCGTTCCCAATGACCTTCACGGGTCCATTCGTCAGCAAAGTGAGCGTCGTCGTCGCGTATGTTGCATTCGCCTTTGTCGGAGCCATTGTGTTCGGCATGTTCTAGCGTTCAGTTCCCCCAGACATCACAACGCCCGGCGGTCTTGGATTTTTCCAGCCGCCGGGCGTTTTCATGCGCATGCCTCTTCGGAAACTGACTTGAAGTGCCGCCCCATGAAATTCACCGGCCGTTCAGCCTGCCGGGCTCTCAATCCCTCACCAACCATCGGGGCGATTCGATCGTGACGGGGCAACGGTTTTCGTGCGCGGCTTTCCTGACGTGCTGGCTGGCGATCGCCGGCACGCATCATGCCAGCGCGATGGCGCCGCCTTTCGGGACCGAGCATGCGGCGCCGATGTCGGACGCAAGGTCCGGCCTGAAACGACTAGCGCAGACCCAGCCGGCACAAGCGCCGGCACCGGCCGCGGCGCCCTCGCCTGCTCCTTCCGCCGACGCCGAACCGATCGGCAATGTCGCGACGCTCACCGGCAGCGCGACCGTCACCCGCAACAATGCATCGGCGCCGCTGCGTCTGCAGGACGACATTTTCCAGGGCGACGTGCTGCAGACACAGGCAAACTCGGCGCTTGGCGTCACCTTCAACGACGCCACCACCTTCAATCTCACCGCCAGCGCCAGGATCACGGTCGACAGTTACGTCTATGAAGACGGCGGCAAGCAGAACGGCGCGCTGTTCAATGTCGCCAGGGGCACCGTGGCCTTCGTTGCCGCGGCCGTCGCCCACACCGGCGACATGCGGATCTCGACGCCGACGGCGACGCTCGGCATTCGCGGCACCACCGGCCTGATCGAGGTGCCGCAAGGCGCCTCCGCGGCCAACGCCAGCAATGTCGCGATCAAGCTTTATCCCGACGCCGACGGCCGGGTCGGCCGCATCGAGGTCAACGGCCGTGACGGCTCGCGGCTTGGTTTCCTCACCCAGGGCTCGAGCGGTTTCACCATTCGGCCCGGCGCCATGGGACGCTTCGCGGCGGTACCGCTCGTGATTTCGCCGCAGCAGGCGTTGCGCGATCAGGGCATCGTGCGCCAGGTGCACGCCGCGCAGAGCGTCGGCCGCCAGATCGTCACGCAACGCCGCATTCAGCGCCAGCAGAATCCGAATCAAAATCAGAGACGCATCAATCCGGGCGCCAACCCGGCCCGTCAGCCCGGCCTGCAGAAACAGAACGGCCTGCCGCAGCGGCCCGGTACACCGCAGCAACCCGGTTCGCCGCGCGAACCTGCCTTGCCGAACCGTGCGGGCCAGCCGCAATTGCCGCAGCCGCCGGCCTTGCAGCAACGGCCGAATGCGCCCGGCCTTCGGCAACCCGGATTGCAGAACCGGCCCACGCTGTTGCCGCGGCGGCCGCTCTTGCCGGCGCCCAAGGGAAAGCCACGCAAGGAAAGGCATTAGGACCGCTTCAAGCAATAGCCTGCCTCGCACAGGCTCGCCGGATGGAGACCGGTACAACGATCCGAGCGCGGAACGCCTGTCGCGGCCGGGTCAGGCTGCGCGCCGCAACCAGTCCCGCACCTTCTGCACCAGATTGACGCGCCCGCCTCGCGCCGTTGCCGCCGTTTCGGAGTTACCGCATTGAGGCTCCATGGCTGGCATCGCCGGTGCCGCCGCGGGAATTTCTTCCGCAGACGGCGCCGCCACCACGAGCGCCGTTGAAGCAGCGGAGGTTTCCGCTTCGACAACATCGCTGTCGATCAGCGGACGCTGATCCTGAGCGTCCATCGACGGCGTCAGGTCGGGTTGCGGCGAAGCCGGTATCGGTATCGCCGGCGCGGCCGGAGGAGCCACGACCTGCCGGCGCCGGCGCTTTTCGGCAACCGGCTGCTTTTTCGCCTTGGCCGGCCGCGGAAGCCGGCTCAGTGCGGCCGCCTCCAGCGCGAGCGGTCCGACATTCTCAAGAAACGCGCGCTCGTAGCTGCGCGAGAGCCGCTCGACAGCGGCCTCGAGCGGCAGCCAGTCGACGGCCCTCACGTCGTCCATCAGCTCATAGGCTGGCCCGCCGCTGGTCTCCATGCGCCAATAGTGAACCACCTTGCAGCGCCCGCCCGACTCGTAAACCAGCGTTCCCAGGAATTCATGCACGCAGACGTCATGCCCGGTCTCTTCCAGAACCTCGCGCTCGGCGGCGTCCCGCGGCGCTTCGCCCTCGTCGAGCTTGCCCTTGGGAAGAACCCATTCGTTGCGCTTGCGCAGGCGTACCACCGCGATCTCAGGCGTTTCCGCCTGCCGCAGCACGATGCCTCCCGCCGCCAGAACCGGCGCTCGCGCCATCTCACATCCTCAAGCGTTTTCGAATCGCGTTTCGACCGCCCACTATCTAGTGAAGCGCGGCCGAAGAATCGAGATCGCCGCGCATGCTTTCCGCGACAATCGGCCAGGCAATATTCAGGAAGGCTTCCGCAGCAACGGCTCGCCGGCGCGGATCTTCGCGGAGGCCACGACGTTGTCGCAAAATTCAAAATGCTCCGGCGCGAGCACGATGATGGTCGAGCCGTGCTCGAACCAGCCGAGTTCGTCGCCCTTTTGGACGCCGACATCGCAGGGGAACACGACCGGGCCGGTGGTGTCGGCGTTGAGCAGGCGATCGAGGAAATGCAGCCGGATGCTGGCGACGAGAATCGCTGCGACCGGCACCAGCGTCAGGGCCTCGCCGGTGGCAAGGTGGGTCCGGATCACCGCGCGCTCGTTCTTGCAGAACAGTTTTTCGATCCGCTTCAAGGCGATCGGGTTGACGTTCCAGGTATCGCCGCTGATGAAATCGACCTGCTCGATCCGGCAATCGCAGGGAGCGTGGAAGCGGTGATACATGCTCGAGGTCAGCCGCAAAGTGATGAAGCGGCCGTTGCGGTGCGCCTCCACCAAAGCGGGATCGCCGAGCAGGTCGAGCAGCGAATAGGGCGCGCCCTTGACCTGAAACAGTTCGGTGTCGGCGATCGCGCCGAACGCGCCGATGATGGCGTCGCATGGGCTGACCACGACATTTGGGTCCGGATCGGGCGGGCGCAGGCCCGGCTTGAGCTCGCGGGTGAAGCAATCGTGCAGGCTCTTGAAATTCGTCTTGCGCGCCTCGGACAGATCGAGATCGGAGAACAGCCGCCAGCAGGCGATCGAGAGGTCGCGGATCACGGGCTGTTCGATCTTGCTGAACCAGCCCATGAACCGCGTCAGCGCCGCCCGCGGCACGCGGTTGGTCAGCAGGAAGTTAATGTCTTCCTGCTGCGTCAAAGCGGAGATAAGGCTTCGTACTGTCATGAATCTGTCAGCTGGACTGGATAGCGATTGACGACATGGATTCGCCCTTTCCGATTCTGTCTTTCGCCGGTGCCGCGATCGCCGGCACCGCCGCCGCCGTTCCCAAATTGCGGGCGCGGCTGGCGCTGTCGCGCGCCAAGCATCGCTCGCTGACCGGCCACGCCAAGATGTCGCGCCTGGTGGCGCGCCTGATCCCGTTCTACGAGTTCGACATCGGCGATTTCTTCAATTCCGACGGCGCGCCGGCCGAGGTGGCCACGCAACGCCAGGACGGCTTCTTCCGGCTCGCGAGCCTCTACCGGGAGCGCTTCGCCAAGGGCCGGGCGCTGACCTTGCAGGCCTCGGAACGAATCTCCGACCTGCAATTCACCGAAAGCTACCGGGTGCCGTTCCAGTACTCGAGGCTGGTGCGGGAGCATCTCGGCACCAGCGCCTTCGTGCAGTCGTCGGCAGGGGTCACGGTGACCGATCTCGACGGCAACGTATCCTACGACCTGACCGGCTCCTACGGCGTCAATATTTTCGGCAATGATTTCTACAAGGACTGCATCGCCAGGGCCGAGGCGCGGGCTCACGCGCTCGGCCCTGTGCTTGGGCCCTACCACCCCGTTATTGTCGACAACGTCAACCGGCTGTGCGCGATTTCGGGGCTCGACGAAGTCTCGTTCCACATGTCCGGCACCGAAGCCGTGATGCAGGCGGTGCGGCTTGCGCGCTACCACACCGGCCGCTCGCACCTGGTTCGTTTTGCCGGCGCCTATCACGGCTGGTGGGGCGACGTGCAGCCCGGCGTCGGCAATCCGATCGCGCCGCACGAGACCTATACGCTTGCCGAGATGTCGGAACGCACGCTGCGGGTTCTGCAAACGAGGCGCGACATCGCCTGCGTGCTGGTCAATCCGCTGCAGGCGCTGCACCCCAACGGCAATGCGCCGTCCGATTCGTCGCTGGTCGATTCTTCGCGAAGCGGCGGCTTCGACCGCGAAGCCTACGGAGAGTGGCTGAAGGCGCTGCGGCAGGTCTGCACCGAGCGCAACATTGTCCTGATCTTCGACGAAGTCTTCGTCGGATTCCGCCTCGCCGCAGGCGGCGCCCAGGAATATTTCGGCGTGCACGCCGACATGGTGACCTATGGCAAGAGCCTCGCGGGCGGGCTTCCGGTGGGCGTGGTCTGCGGCCGCAAGGAACTGATGCGCCGCTTCCGCGACAATCGCCCGGTCGACGTCTGCTTCGCGCGCGGCACCTTCAACTCGCATCCTTACGTGATGGCGGCCATGGACGAGTTCCTCACCCGGCTCGACGATCCGGCGTTTCGCAGCGTCTACGACGGACTCGACCAACGCTGGAACGCGCGGGCGCGGCAATTGAACGAGACGCTGGCCGAACACGATCTGCCGGTCCGTCTTTCCAACCTGTCGTCGATCTGGATGGTCCATTACACCTCACCGTCCCGCTACAATTGGATGTTTCAGTATTACCTGCGCGCCGAAGAACTGGCGCTGAGCTGGGTCGGAACCGGCCGGCTGATCTTCAGCCTGAATTACTCGGACGCTGATTTTGCCGAGGTGACGAAACGCTTCGTGGCCGCGGCGAAGAAAATGAAAGCGGACGGCTGGTGGTGGCGCGATGCGTCGCTCACCAACAAGAAGATCCGCCGGCAGATTCTCAAGGAGATGGTGACGCGACGACGGCCGCACTGATCGGGCGGCCGTCTTCGTATTCGAGTCCACTCAGGCGTGCTTCTCTTCGAGTTCCATTCCGTGCTCGATCAGATCGAGACCGGGATCGATTAGTTCGCCCTTCATCAGATACAGCGGCGCCTTGTAGTAGAGCTTGAGATCGCTGAAGGGGTCGGTGAGGATCTTGGTCATCCAGACGAGGCCGGTCTCGACGTCGCGGATGAAGAACAGGTGGACGGTGCGGAACAGCAGGCCGCCGATCCCGACCGCCAGCCAGACCTTGGCGACCTGGCGCATGAAATCCGCCGGCGAGGTCCAGGGCGAGAACATGCCGAACAGGGTCGGATCGAGGTACAATACCAGCGGCGACAATGCCCAGACCGTCATCAGCACGATCTTGCGGTTGAGATTGTAGCCGACCTTGATTTCCTCTTTGTGCTCGTGGGTCGCCTGATTGATGTGATCGTAACCCTTCGGCTCGAAGAAGAAATGACCCGCCTGCCTCGTGGTCATCGAGACCAGCCAGCCGATCAGCGCGGCCTTGACCGGGTCGACAAACATGAACGCATAGCCGACCAGGAAGCTGAACGCGCTGACGAAATGCAGCGACTGGTTGATGCGGCTGTGATGGTAGTAACGATGGTCATCCCACCGTTGCGTTCGCAATTGCTCGCGGAAGTTCTTGATCATGTTCTCCCCCAAAGGATCAGGTCGGGATCGTGATTAATGAGATTCGATGTCCGGCATGTGACGACATCATAATGACATATGACAGCTTGCGATGACGCGGCGGCCGAACGCCCGCCCGCTTGAGCTAGGCCGCGGCGGCGGTCTCGAGCTTGCGGAAGCGAACCAGCGAGAAGTGTCCGAGCGGGGGTACCGGGCGGCGCTCGACCAATTCCATCCCATGCGCGCCCGACAGCCACTGCGCGTAGCGCGACCAGGCAAATTCGGCCGTCCGAAACCCGAGCCGGCGAACCACCGGCTGCAGCTGCTGCTCTATGAAGCGGCGCATCCCGACATCGGCGCTGACCCGCGTCAGGATAATCAATTCACCGCCGGGCCGCAGCACGCGGGCGAACTCGTCGAGGGCCGCCTCCGGATTCGGCACCGCGGTCACGACATATTGCGCCATCACGACGTCGAAGGAATTGTCGGGAAATTCGAGCTTCTCGGCGTCCATGACCGCAAGACCCTCGACATGCTTCAGGCGGAGATCGGCGACCCGCCGCTTCGCCTTGCGCAGCATCGCTTCGGAGATATCGGTGCCGAAGATGCGAAGGTGCGGCGCGTATTGCGGCAACGAGATTCCGGTGCCGACGCCGACCTCGAGCACGCGGCCGCCAATCCGGTTGGTGGCCTGGATGGCAGCCTTGCGGCCTTTGCGGAACACCCCGCCGAACACGAGGTCGTAGACCGGCGCCCAGCGGTCATACGCCTGTTCGACCATCGCGCGGTCGAAGTCCAGTTTGATGATTTCTGCCATGATGATCTTCTCGCTGTTTCCGTTAATCCGATTAGCCTTGAACGAACTAGCCCTGCACCGCGCTTCTGTTCGCCACGCGACGCGCCGGCCGCAACGAACGGCTCGGCTGCAACGCGCTCAGATTGCCGATGAACTGCCGCGCGCTGTTTTCCCAGGAACGCTCCAGCGCGAAACTGCGGCAGGTTTCGCGGGACATGGCGAGCGCGCGGATGCAGGCGCTTCGCAAATCCTGATCCAGCGCGCCGATCGGATGGTCCGCGATCACGTCGAGCGGGCCCATCACCGGAAAGGCGGCGACCGGCGTGCCGCAGGCCAGCGCTTCGAGCTGCACGACGCCGAAAGTGTCGGTGAGGCTGGGGAAGACAAAGACGTCGGCCGCTGCAAAATGCGCGCTCAAGTCTCTGCCCTTCTTTTCGCCGAGGAATTTGACCTTGGGATAGCGGCGCTCCAGGAGCGCGCGCTGCGGTCCGTCCCCGATCACCACCTTGGATCCCGGCAGGTTCAGCGAAAGAAACGCCTCGAGATTCTTTTCGACCGCGACGCGGCCGACGGTCAGGAAGATCGGCCTTGGCAAATCGAGCTCGGCCGGCCCGTCGGGCCGGAACAGGTCGGTGTCGACCCCCCGCGTCCAGAAGCCGAGCTTCTTGAATCCGCGCGCGGAAAGCTCCTGCCTGAGCGAGGCGGTCGCGACCATGGTCATGGCGGCGGCCGAGTGAAAATGCCGCAGCACCGCGTAGCTGAACCATTCCGGAATGATCGAGCGCACCGCGATATATTCCGGAAAACGGGTCGTATAGGACGTGGTGAACGCAAGCTTGCGGCGGAGGCAATAGGCCCGGACCGCCCATCCGACCGGCCCCTCGGTGGCAATATGGATGGCGTCCGGCGACGCCGCCTCGATGCGGCGGGCGATCTCTCGCCGGTTCGGCCAGGCCACGCGCAGACCGGGATAGGTCGGCACCGCCATCGACGGAAACCCGTCGGGAGTCAGAAACTCGACCTCGGCGCCCAGCGCCGCGGCGCTTTTGGCCAAAGAAGTTAACGTGCGCACCACGCCGTTTACCTGCGGATGCCAAGCGTCGGTCGCGATCAATATCCGCATGAACGGGAAGCCCTGAGAGCGATTGATTCTCAATGGCAGACGTTCGGCTATGGATATTTCAGGCGTGTGACGTCATGGACGTGTTAAGCGGCCTTTTTCGCGGTTCCGGGGTTTTTCGCGCTCCCCGAACGACACATTGACGAAATATTTCCTTACCGTGACGAAACCATTTTGCGGTTTCGACGCAAACGTTCTGAAACCGCCGCCCTGTACTGATCGTCCCCAACGAAGCGCCAAAACGGCGCCAGCGCCCTGACGGAGGCGCACAAACAGAGTTTCAGCAGGGGGCGACCATGTTCAATCCGGACGCATTGACGCGCAATTCCCGCCGTGCCGCCGCCTTCGGGGCGCTCGCCCTTGCCGCGGTTGGATTTTCCGGCGCCGCCACCGCCGCGCCGCTGCAGCTGTTTCCCTTCATCCTGACGCCGCCGGCGCCGATGGCCCAGCCGCCGGTGCAGGCCGCCCCCTCGGAGGACGAAGGCACCGTGGCCGAGTTGCCGGCGCGGCTGAGGCGACAGATCGTCAGTTACGCCACCCGCGAAGCCCCCGGCACGCTCGTCATCGATACCCCCAACACCTATCTTTATTATGTGCTCGCCGGCGGCCAGGCGATCCGCTACGGCATCGGCGTCGGCCGCGAGGGCTTCACCTGGTCGGGCGTGCAGTCGGTGACCAGGAAGGCGGAGTGGCCGGACTGGACCCCGCCCCCGGAGATGATCGCGCGCCAGCCCTATCTGCCGCGCCAAATGGCTGGCGGCCCCGGCAATCCGCTCGGCGCGCGCGCGATGTATCTCGGCGGCACCGTGTATCGCATTCACGGCACCAACGCGCCGGGCACCATCGGCACCCATGTTTCGTCGGGCTGCATCCGCCTCACTAACGAGGACGTCACCGATCTCTATTCACGGGTGAGTGTCGGCACCAAGGTGATCGTGCTGCCGATGGACCGCCGCGCCGACAATGCGGACGGCAGGCGCGGCTGACAGACAACCCGGGCAACTTCATGCCGGAAAGATGGCGCGGTCTCCGCGCCATTTTTGTTTCTGGCTGGAAACAAATTCCGATGTCGTCCCTGCAAGCGTCTACCGATTTTTGAATTGACAGGATGTCCGTTAGCTTCATCCTTCCAAGTCGTGCAGATATCGGAGACCTCATCCTGAGGAGCGCGCTCTTGCGCGCGTCTCGAAGGATGGCCGCGTGGGCTCGAAGGAGCGGCGTCTTCGCCGCGTCTCGAAAGGACCTGGCGGGTACTGGAATGGCAGACGGAGCTTGGCCCTACATCCTTAGATGTTCCGACGGAAGCTACTACGTCGGAACCACTCGGACGTCACTCGAAATTAGGGTAGCCCAGCACAATGCCGGAACATTCAAAGGCTACACCGTGACTCGAAGACCCGTGGAGCTGATCTTCTCACAATGGTTTGATCGCATCGCCGATGCGATTGCAAACGAGCGCAAGTTGAAGAAATGGAGTCGCGCAAAGAAAGAGGCACTGATCCGTGGTGATTTCGAAGCGCTGCCCCAATTGGCAAAGCGCAAATCCCCTCATCCTTCGAGACGCCCGCCTGCGCCGGGCTCGTCAGAATGACCCAACCTACCTGGTCAAGGAATAGTGACCTCATCCTGAGAAACTTGCGAAGCAAGCGTCTCGAAGGATGGATGCAACACGGGGACTCGCGGCCATCCTTCGAGACGCGCGCAAGAGCGCGCTCCTCAGGATGAGGTCGGAGATATTCTAACGGACTCTCAGGATGGGGTAGGAGTGGTCTGGCGCCGCAACCACCCGGCCTGTAGACTCCTGCTTGAATCAATCCGGGGGGACGATGCGGCCGGCGGTGAGCCTCAAGACCATCCTGCTTGGGACCGCGGTGGTCCTGGTTTCGTTTTTCGTCAGCCTGAAGGCGATGGACTGGGTCGCCCCGCGCGGCAGCGGCCCCGCGCCGGTGCTCGTCGAACTGCCGCCGCTGCCGCCGGTGTCGCGACGCTCATTCGTGCTGGCGCCGGTCGCGATCGCGCTGACCGCGATACGCGACGCCGCCGATCGCGCCGCGCCGCGCAGCTTCGCCGGCAAGGCCGACAATCCGGTGTCGCAGATCCTGCAGAACGCCGACATCGGCTGGACCGCATCGCGCGGCCCGATCACGGCGACCGGCGGCCAGGACGTGCTGTCGCTGGCAACGCCGCTGACCGGAAAACTCGACGTCACCGGCTCGCTGTCGTCGAAGGCGACCGGCGCGGTCGGCGACGCGCTCGACGGGCTGTTGGGCGGCGGTCTCGGCAAGAAGATCGGCAGCGTGAACATCAAGTCGCTCAACGCCAGCGCCGAGATCAAGGGCAACGTGGTCTTCACCGCGCGTCCAAGGCTCGCCGCCGCCTGGCACCTCGAGCCGAACCTGGCGGCGCAGGTGACGCTCGGCGACAGCAGCCTTGTCGTGGCCGGCGCCCGCGTCAACGTGCCGGCGCAGGTCAAACCCTTGATCGACAAGAACGTCGCCGACCAGGTCACGGCCGTGGAGGCGCGGCTGCGCAACGACCGCAGCTTCGAGCAGAGCGCGCGGACGCAATGGGCCAAGGCCTGTCGTTCCATACCATTGCAGGGTACCGGCGGCGGCTCGACCTTGCCGCCGCTCTGGCTGGAACTGAAGCCGACGCGCGCGATCGCGGTGCAGCCCCGCGTCGATGCCGTGGCGGTCACGGTGACGCTCGGCATCGAGGCGGAGACCCGCATCACTTCGGCGGAGACCAGGCCCGACTGCCCGTTCCCCGCCAAGATCGACATCATCCCGCCGGCGCCGGGCGGAGTCGTCATCGGCGTGCCGATCGACGTGCCGTTCACCGAGCTCAACAAGATCCTGGAGGCGCAGTTCGCAGGACGGACTTTCCCCGAAGACGGCTCCGGCCCGGTCGCCGTCACCGTGAAGCGCGCCTCCGTCGCCGCCTCGGGCGACCGGCTGTTGATTTCGCTGTTGGTGAACGCCAAGGAGAAGAAGAGCCTGTTCGGTTTCGGCGGCGAGGCCACCGTCCATATCTGGGGCAAGCCGATGCTCGATCAGGCGCAGCAGACGCTGCGGCTCGGCAACATACAACTGGCCGTCGAATCGGAAGCCGCGTTCGGATTGCTCGGCGCCGCGGCCCGCGCGGTGATGCCGCGCCTGCAGCAGGCGCTGGCGGAGAAGGCCACCATCGACCTCAAGCCGTTCGCGACCAATGCGCAGAAGAAGATCGCCGCCGCGATCTCCGACTTTCAGAAGAACGAGGACGGCGTGCGGGTGACGGCCGACATCACCAGCCTGCGGCTTGCCGACATCGCCTTCGATTCGAAGACGCTGCGCGTGATCGCGGAAGCGCAAGGCGCGATCAATGTTTCGGTGAACCAATTGCCGGGGCTGTGAAGCCGGAGCTTTGGTCCGCCCGCCGGCCGTTTGCGCCCTGCACCGCGTCGACACCCACAGCTCTCAAGCACGCAGAGCACTTCGAAAAGCGCTCATTTCGCGGGCGGTACCGCAGGAACCTCGGCTGGCACGATGTCGCCGGTAACCGGGTTGAAGTATACCTCGACCAGCTTGTTCGCCTTGTTGGAGCCGTAGATTTCGTAGCAGGACTCCGTCACCTTGAACGATCTGATTTTTTGATAGCCGAGCGCAGCGATCCTGGCCTTGATCGCTTCTTCCGACATCCATTTTGCCTTCGGCTCGGTGGTGCACGTCGGATTGGCATAAGCGGCCAACGGCACAATGACCGCGCCTGCAAGAACAAGGCTGAATGCAATGATGCGCATGATGTTTCCTCCTGGTAGATCGGCCATTCTACCTGCGTGAGACGCCTGTGATCGAAAGGAACTAAGCGACGGCAGCTTCCGAATCGCATTGATCGAAATCAACGTTCCCGAAGCTCGTGTAGTAATGGGTGGCGGCGTGCGCGGGTTCCCTCCATAGCCTTCAGACCGTTAACGATCGCGCAAGGAGCCGGGGTCAGGGTCCCGAGGGCGCCCGAGCAGGGTACGGTCTTAGCTCGACAGTTGCCGCCGCAAGACGGCGATACAGGTCTCTTCTGCGTGCGAGCGGCAGCCAATCATACAGGAATATTTCGAGGGGACGCCAGTTTGCGACCCAGCCAAGAATCAGGAAACTTTCTTCGACAAGGCGTCTGAACGGGCTCTCGACCAGGTAGCCACTTGCGAGATGCGCCGACAGCAAGCAGGCGATCAGGATCGTGACGCCGATCCCGAGGGAGCGACGGCCGATCCGAAACAGCTCCTTGGTTTCGCGTTGCGTAGCGTTGGCGTGATCCGAAAAATATCGACGGAATGCCTCCTCCAGTTCGCGCGCCGCCTTCGTTTGCGCCTCGGCTTCGGGGAAGTGAACAATGATTTTTATGGTACGATCAGCGGCCAATTCGCGGGCCCAACCGACGATAAATTCTTCTGCCTCTTTGTCCAGATCGCGTTCCCGGAACGGAAACGGGTCCAATGTATGAAATAGCTGCGCGATATTATCCACACGCAGCTCGATCAGATCCTCAGAGGCGGTTTCAGTCATCGCGCGACCGGATGTTTGACGCCCGAGCCAAGTCCATGAAGCAAGATCATCGTAGCCTGTACCGATCGAGATTAATTGCGATAACGCAAGAAGGATCCATGAGATTAGGCATTAGAGTAGAAGCGTGCATTGCTGGAATGTCACGCGTCAAAGGATGCTTGCGAGAATGAAACGCATTCGGCTCGATACTCCGCATGGCCGGAGCGCCACCGAAGTACTCGCTGCCTTGGATGTGTCTTTCGCGTCCGGTCTTTCCGAGCAAGAAGCGGAGCAACGCCTCGCGGTTTACGGAAAAAACACAATTGGCTCGCGGCAAAAAGTCGCACTGATTTCCGTTCTAGTGCATCAATTGAAGAGCCTGGTGGTTGCACTGCTCGCCGTCGCTGCTGCGGTCGCATTCTACTTTCGGGAATGGGAGGAAGGCGGCGCAATCGTTGGCGTCCTGATTCTGAATACCGCGATCGGCTTCGTAACGGAGTTCAAAGCCGTCCGGTCGATCGAGGCCATCAGAGCCATGGGAAGCCGTTCGGCCAGGGTGCTCCGAGGAGGGCAGACGCGCCCGATTCCGGCAGAGCGCCTGGTTCCGGGAGACATCGTCCTGCTCGATGCAGGCGATGTTATTTCGGCGGACTTACGAATCGTGGACGCCGCCGACCTCGATGCGGATGAATCGACGCTCACCGGCGAGTCGATGCGGGTCGCCAAATCGACCGATCCAGTCAAGACGGAAGCCCGTGTAGCCGATCGCACGTCGATGCTGTTTAAGGGGACCAGCATTACCCGTGGCAGCGGTACCGGCGTGGTCGTCGCGACCGGCATGGACACCGAATTGGGTCACATCTCCAAGCTGGTAGCAGAGGCAGAGACCGAGGCGTCGCCCCTTGAGAAGAAGCTCGCATTGCTTTCCGGGCAACTTGTATGGCTCACGCTCGCCCTGACCGCGCTCATCGGTGGGATTGGACTGCTGCAAGGCAAGGACGCTTTCCTGATGGTCGAAGCCGCCATTGCGCTCGCCGTCGCGGCGATCCCGGAGGGTCTACCGATCGTCGCTACGCTCGCGCTGGCGCGCGGGATGTGGCGGATGGCGCGTAAAAACGCCTTGGTCGAACGTCTGTCAGCGGTTGAGACGCTTGGTGCAACGACAGTCATCCTCACCGACAAGACCGGAACGCTTACAGAAAACCGCATGACGGTCCGGAGGATCTGGCTTTCCTCGGGCGAGTTGAGCGTGGGAGAACGCCGCTTTGAACCCGCTGACGGAAGTGCACCCCTTCGGCCGGACACAATCGCTGAACTCCAATGCCTGCTCAAGATTGCAGTGCTTTGCAACAACGCGACGTTGGGGGATGTTCCGACCGAGGACAGCGGTGATCCCATGGAGCTCGCTCTGTTGCGTGCAGGCGGACTTGCCGGTCTTGATCGTCGTGTGCTGTTGAACGAAACGGCAGAAATCAGGGAGCACGCCTTTGATACCGCCAGAAAGATGATGGCGACCGTGCATCGTCATGGCGATAGCTATCTCTACGCCGTAAAGGGGGCGCCCGAGGCCGTGCTCGCCCACGCTACACGAATCGCCGGCAAGGAACGCGAGGTCCCGCTCGATGACAGGGCGCGCAACGAGTGGCTCGCGCGCGTGGCCGCACTTGGCACCAATGGCCTCCGCGTGCTTGCCTTTGCCAAGCGCACCCAGTCACGCTCTGATGACCCGGCCTTTGAAGCGTTGACCTTTCTTGGCCTCGTTGGCCTTGAGGACCCCCCGAGGGTCGATGTGCCTGACGCGATAGCTGCATGCCACACAGCGGGCATCAGGGTGATCATGATCACGGGCGACCATTCGGTCACCGCTCGCAGCATTGCCAGACTTGTGGGTCTGGGTGGCGAGGCGCCGCGTATCGTCGAAGGCCATGAACTGGCCAGCCTGGACGGCAAGGTCAGCGAACAATTTCTTCAGGCCCAGATATTTGCGCGCGTGAGCCCCACTGAGAAGCTTGATCTCGTACGCTCCTATCAAGCCGCGGGCGAGATCGTTGCCGTGACCGGAGACGGAGTCAATGACGCGCCGGCGCTGCGCCAGGCCGATATCGGCGTTGCCATGGGGCTCAGAGGCACCGACGTGGCGCGCGAAGCGGCTGCGATGATCCTGTTGGACGACGCCTTCCCGACGATTGTTGAGGCGATCCGGAACGGGCGGGTCATCTTTGGTAATATCCGCCGCTTTGCGACCTATCTTCTTTCCTGCAATCTCGGCGAGGTCTCGATCGTCGGCATTGCAATGATCTCCGGGTTGCCATTGCCGCTTCTTCCTCTGCAGATCCTGTTTCTGAATCTTGTTACGGACATCTTCCCGGCCTTTGCCCTCGCCATGGGCGAAGGAGATAGGGACATTTTGAAACGTCCACCGCGCGATCCGAAGGAGCCGATTCTTGGCCGGGCCCAGTGGCTCGCGATCATGCTGTACGGCTCCACGCTGACCGCCGCAACGTTCGGAGCGCTTGCCTTGGCTCATTTCGGACTTGGGCTGGATCAGCAAGCAACGGTGACGGTTACATTCTTGACCCTGGCTTTCGGCCAGCTCTGGCACGTTTTCAACATGCGCCATGAGTCGTCGCGATTGGGCCTGAATGAAATCAGCCGGAATCCGTGGATATGGGCGGCGCTTTCGCTTTGCGCCGGCGTTCTGCTGGCGGCGGCTTATGTCCCAAGCCTGTCTTTCATGCTTCATATGGTGGCGCCGGACATCAGGATGTGGGGAATTATATTCGCGATGAGTACCGCTCCCTTACTCGTTGGGCCGATCATAAGGTACATTGTTCGTCAATAGTGAAGGACGCGGCAGGCATGAACGTTTGGATGATGACGACGTTTCGGAATGCTTCATGACCGGAAGCAGCATGCCTGACCGTTGGACGATTTCGAACATTGTTTTGACGCTGGCGGTCGTCGGCGGATTGATACTCTGTTACTTTCTCGCCATTCCGTTTCTTCCCGCGATCATCTGGTCGGTCACCCTGGGCGTGCTCTTCTCTCCTCTGGATGCGAGGATCAGACGGTCCATCCGCCCCGCGAGCCTCTCCGCCGCCGCGACTGTCGCGATCGTGGCGCTCATCGTCGTTGTCCCTGGCATTTTGGTAATCGGCTCGCTTCTCAACGAAGCGGCCAAAAGCGTGACAGTCATCAGCCCGATGCTGGACGCAGAGCGTTGGACACAATTGCTCGATAATCACCCTCGCCTCGCACCGGCGCTGCGCTGGATCAACGAGCGCCTGGACCTGCCCGACCTTGTCAAGGCCTCTCTTTCCTGGGTCGCCGGATGGAGCGGCTCGATTGTCCGCGCTTCGGTCGAGGGTGCGGTAGGCCTGCTTTTGACATTCTATTTCCTGTTTTACATTCTCCGGGACCGGGAGAAGGCGATTGCGCTGGCGAAAGAGACGCTACCGCTGTCGGCT
>NZ_JADGRI010000413.1 GCF_017881085.1 Bradyrhizobium sp. | reverse complement strand
GGGAAGGCGCGCTCGGCCTGCAGCGGCACCACCGAGGCCAGCGCTGTCCCCAGCAGGCGCCCGGCAGCGCGTTGCGAGGATCGCACGCTTGCCCATTGCTTGCCCGCAAGCGGCACGAGCCGGCGCAGCGTCTGCGTCAACACCAGCGACAGCAGCGCGATCGGCAACAGAGCGAGCGGCGTTAGCCAAGTCGTCGCCGCGGCGAGCGCGGCAATGCCGGCGATCAGAACTGCCGCCGGCATGCCGACGCGCAAGCGTTCGTAGTCGACGTCCTCGACGTCCTCCATATAGTCGGACAGCCTGTCCTGGTTCCCGAGTTGCCAGCCCGCCGCGCGGGTGGAAGGGGCCTGCGCCATCGCGGCGAACAGCCGCGCGCGGCGTTTGACCTGGTCGAGCAGGGCGGCGCGATGGCCGACGACACGCTCGCCGTATTTGCCGAGCGTCTTGCTCAGCGCGAACAGCCGCACCAGCGCCGCCGGAATATGAAAATTGAAAGCAAGCGCGGCCGGTCCAAGTCCAGCCAGCGCCACGGCGCCGAGGAACCAGACGGAAATGCCGGTGAGCAGGATCCCGGATGCCGAGGCCACGACCGCAAGCAAAATGGCAAGCCGCCACGGCGACCTCGCGCGCAGCGAAGCAGGCGCGGCGACGACAGCCACCATGGACGGCATTCTCGTTGGTATGCTCATGCGGCGACCGCCTGCCCGGCCTGGGATGGAGATCGCAGCACGTGATGCCGGCTGGCCGCTTCGATCAGCCGTTCGTCATGGGTGGCGACGATGATCAGGCGCCGCTTCGCCATGTCGGTCAGCACCTGCCGAACCAGTTTTGCCGTGCGCGGATCGAGTTTGGCGGTCGGTTCGTCGGCGAGGACCACGCCACCGGAAAGCATGATGCGGGCGATGCCGACGCGCATGCGTTGCCCACCGGAGAGATTGTCGCCGCCTTCCGCGATGCGGGCATCGAGCCCGCCGGGCAGCAGCCGTTCGTCGAGCAACCCGACATGCGCCGCCGCCGCCTGCAGCGGGGAGCGCTCGGGGTTGCCGCGATTCCAGGCGATCGCTTCGGCGAGCGTGCCCGCGGGCACGTAGATGTCGGTCGATATCCAGTCGCAGCCATCGGCCGTCACCTGAGGCAGCGGCTTGAAATCGGGCGGCGGCGTTTCGATGCCAGCCAGCATGCGCAGCAGAGTCGACTTTCCGGAGCCGCTCGGCCCGGAGATCGCGATCAGACCGGACCGAGGAAGATCCGCGGCGTCGAAGGTGCCGGCGACGGCAAATGGCCTGGTGTCGGCGTTGCCTGCGTCGGTCGTTGCTTCGCCGGACTCATCAAAATACCAGTCCAGCTCCCTGGCGGCGGCCTGGCCTTCGGCCTTGACGTGATATTGTTCGGCATAGCGGCGGAACGGCGTGAAGAATTCCGCGGCGATAATCAGAATGAACAGGCTCTGCCAAAGCGCCAGGCCGGAAAATCCGGGGATGTGCAGAAGCCCGAGATGGCTGAGACCGAGGAATACCGCGAGCACGGCGATGGCGATGGCGGAGAAGAAATCGATGATGCCGGCGTTGAGGAACGCGACCTTGAGCACGGCCATCGTAGAGTCGGCATAGAGCGTCATCCGCTGCTCGATTTTGCCGTGTTCGCGCAACAAAGCGTGATTGGCCAGGATGGTCGGCAAGGTCCGGATCCGGTCGGAGAATTGCGCCGCCAGTCGGCCGAAGGCCTTCTCCTGTGCCTCGGCCCTGCTGCGGACGACGCCGCCGAGCAGCACGAAGAAGACGATCATGATCGGAACCGCGAGAAAAAGCATCAGGGCCGCCTGCCAGGATACAACGGCCACCGCCACCGCCGCGAGCAATGGAGCGATCGCCAGCATGGATTTCGCCGCGCTGTGGCTGATCACGAGGCCGGCCAGCGCGCCCGGATAACGCTGCAGTCCGGCCACCAGCGCGCCGGCGGGCTTGGTGCGGATCCGCACCGGCGACATCAAAGAGAGCGTATCCTGCAGCGCGGTTCGCATGCGATTGACGACATGATCCTCGGCGCTTGCCGCGGCAAGATCGGCGAACACGCCGGCACAGGTCGACAGCGCGAGGCAGGCAAGCGCGCCGGCAAGCGCGATGACGTCCAAAGCAGCGTCTTCGATCAGGCGCCCGGCGAACACCGCCAGGGAGCCGGCGAAGCCGATCCGGAACAGCGTGCGCGCGATTTGCCAGCTGAGTGTGGTGCGCAGTCCCGCCGCGCCGAAGCCGCGAGCCCGCCCGAGCGCTTCATCGCGATCGGTTGAAATCTCCGCGAGCGGCGCTGCTTCTGTCCGGTTCCGGCGGCGCTCTGTCCGCTTTCCGTCATTCGATATTCGCATCGACGTTTTCTGCATCGATTTCGGCGGTCGTCGTTTGATCCAGGTCAACAAACGCGCCCATCGAGATGGCTAGGTAGATCCCAACCTCTCGAAAGGTGCGTCTCCATGACTAATTCGCTGCTCGTCGAGCTGTCGCGGCTGCAATTCGCGCTGACCGCGATGTATCACTTTCTGTTCGTGCCGCTGACGCTGGGATTGTCGATCCTCGTGGCGATGATGGAAACCGTCTACGTGATGACGGGTCGAACCATCTGGCGCGACATGACCAAGTTCTGGGGCCTGTTGTTCGGCATCAACTTCGTTCTTGGCGTTGCCACCGGCCTCACCATGGAATTCGAGTTCGGAATGAACTGGGCCTTCTACTCGCATTACGTCGGCGACATCTTCGGCGCGCCGCTGGCGATCGAAGGGTTGATGGCCTTCTTTCTGGAGGCCACCTTCGTCGGCCTGTTCTTCTTCGGCTGGGACAGGCTGTCCCCGCGCGCCCATCTCGTCGTCACCTGGATGGTGGGGCTCGGCACCAATCTGTCGGCGCTGTGGATCCTGATCGCCAATGGCTGGATGCAGAATCCGGTCGGCGCTGCCTTCAATCCCGACACCATGCGGATGGAAGTCACCGATTTCGTGGCGGTCCTGTTCAATCCGACCGCGCAGGCGAAGTTCGTGCACACGGTGTCCGCCGGTTACGTCTGTGGCGCCGCCTTCGTATTGGGGATTTCGGCCTTTTACATCCTGCGCGGCCGTCACATCGAGCTCGCGAAGCGGTCATTCGTGATCGCGGCGGCGTTCGGCGTCGCCGCCGCCTTGTCGGTCATCGTGCTCGGCGATGAAAGCGGTTACACCATCACCGACAACCAGAAAATGAAGCTCGCCGCCATGGAGGCGATGTGGCAGACCGAGCCCGCGCCGGCTTCGTTCACCTTGTTCGGCGTCCCGGACATGCAGGCGCATATCACGACTTATGCCTTCGAAATACCCTGGGTGATGGGGCTGATCGGCACCCGTTCGATCGATCGGCAGATCCCCGGCATTTTCGATCTCGTGAAGAAGGCGGAAGGCAACATCCGCAACGGCCTGGTCGCCTATGACGCCCTCGAGAAGCTCAAGAAGAATCACGCCGACGCGGCGGCCCGCGCCGTATTCGAGAAGACCCGCGGCGATCTCGGCTATGCCCTGCTGCTGAAGCGCTATGTCGAGAACCCGGCGCAGGCGACGCCGGAGCAGATCCACGACGCGGCGTGGTCGACCGTGCCCAGCGTTCCCTCCATCTTCTTCACCTTCCGCTTCATGGTGCTGTTCGGCTTCGTGCTGCTTGCCGTGTTCGTGGTCTCGCTCTGGTACACGATGCGGGAGGCGGAGGCGCCGCGCTGGCTGTTTCACCTCGCGCTCTGGGCGTTCCCGCTGCCCTGGCTTGCGGCGGAGCTTGGCTGGTTCGTCGCCGAGTTCGGACGCCAGCCCTGGATCATCGACGGCGTGCTGCCGACCTTCCTCGCGACCTCGGAGCTCGGCGTCTACAATCTGGTGCTGACCATCATCGGCTTCACGGCGGTCTATGG
>NZ_JADGRI010000185.1 GCF_017881085.1 Bradyrhizobium sp. | reverse complement strand
GCCAGTCGCTGCCGGTAATGCGCGGCCTTCCGCTCGCCCGTGGTCGCGACGCAGACGATCGCGCCGAGGTGGCCTGGCCCGAGCCGCCAGAGATGCAGGTCGGTGACACGATCGCCCTCGGCTTCGATGATGTGCCGGACCTTCTCGGCCATGCGCGGATCCGGCGTGCGATCGAGCAGGATGCCGCCGGTGTCGCGCAATAGCCCTACCGACCAGTTGGCGATGACAATCGCGCCGATGAAGCCGGCCAGCGGGTCCATCCAGAGCCAGCCGAAGGCGCGCGCCAGCAGCAAACCGATAATCACCAGCACCGAAACCGCGGCGTCGGCCATGACGTGAACGATGGCGGCCCGCATATTGTTGTCGCGGTGATGCGCGCCAGGTCCATGCCCATGCTCGTGCTCTTCGAATTCAAGCTGGCGCTCCTGCGCCTGGCCCACCTGCATCAGGCGAACCCTGGCGAGGAAGGCATGCGGCTCCGGAATCTCATCGCGCGATTCCAGATAGGAGCCGCGGTCTTCGAAGACAAAGAGCTGACGGCTGCCATCCGGCCTCGTCGTCTCGATGGTGAAATCGGAAGCCGGCAGCGCGCCCGCGCGCGCACTGACGCGAAAGCGTGGCGGCACGCTGTCCTCAAAGATCTCGATGTCCAGCAGCCGACCGCCCAGTTCGACGCGACGGGGTTCCTCGCCGTGCTCATGACCATGATCATGGCCATGCGCGTGGCCATGGCTGTGACCGTGATGATGCCCGCCGGACAACAGCCAGGCGCTGACGACGTTGACGACCAGCCCGAGCACCGCAATCGGGATCGCCTCGTTGAAGCTGATGGCGACCGGCGCGAGCAGGCGCGACACGGCTTCATAGCCGATCAACAGCGCGATCATCGCCAGCACGATGGCGCTGGAATAGCCCGCAAGATCGCCGAACTTGCCGGTGCCGAACGAAAAGCTGCGATCGTTGGCGTATTTGCGGGCATAGGTATAGGCCAGCGCGGCCAGCAGCAGCGCGCCGGCATGGGTCGACATGTGCAAGCCGTCGGCGATCAGCGCCAGCGAGCCGAACATGGCGCCGCCGATGATCTCGGCGAACATCATGACGGTGCAAAGCGCGATCACCGCCCAGGTCCGGCGCTCCGCCGTTTCGTGATCCTTGCCCAGGAACACATGGTCGTGCGACGGAAACTGAAACAGCTGCTCGGCGTCGGACATGGTGTCCCTCACTTCAGATAGGTGTGGACCACTTCGATCAGCTGATCGGCGGCGTCGGCATTGAGCGCGCCGGGATTTCGTTCGGGATCGACCAGATGGGTGCGGATGTGGTCCTCGACCACTTCGGCCATCAGGCCGGCGACGCCGCCGCGAATGCCGGCGATCATGTGCATGATGCGCTCGCATTCGGCCTCTTCGCTCAGCGCCCGCTCGATCGCCTCGAGCTGGCCGCGAATGCGCCCCACGCGCGCGAGCAGCTTTTTCTTTTGCCGGATCGTGTGTGTCATGCCCGCTTCATAGGGTACCCCCCTATGCCATGTCAACGATGATCAACGCCGATGAACGGGCCAGAACCCAGCCGCCGCAGGCACCCTATATCGCAGCCCGGCAGAGGATTCTGGGCTTTGATCTGCCGCAACACCCAACGTCGACTTTGCAATGATGTTCACTACCGGCCGTCAACCCGGTGGTGCCCCGTGCCGCGGACTGAAACATCACGATACCGTTCATGAATGTCTTCTCGAAGCCAATGCAGGAGACCGATCGCATTGGTGTGGAACCAGCTGCCCATGATGGGTTGCTTGCTGCAGTAAGCCGACTTCAGCCTCGCGAAGCCTGCGCGAAACTCGGGTCCGCATTGGAAGGCCTGTCGGATACCGAGGCTGACGCACGCCTGAAGAAATTCGGGCCGAATATCGTTGCCCGGGAACGCAAGGCGACAATCCTGGAAGAACTTTGGGGCCGTGCCCGTAATCCATTGAACGCATTGTTGCTGACGCTGGCGACTACTTCCTATTTTTTGGGAGACGTCCGTGCTGCTGTCGTGATTGCAGTAATGGTAATCCTCGCGATAACGACCGCCTTCGTCCAGGAACACCGGTCAAATGAGGCCGCTGCCAAGCTACGCGCCATGGTCCACACCACAGCAAGCGTCAGGCGCGTCCCCAGTCGCTCGGAGGATCCGTTCTCCGAAATCCCGATGGAGCGGCTGGTGTCGGGCGACGTCGTGCGGCTTTCGGCAGGAGATATGATACCAGGCGACCTCCGCTTGCTGGAAGCCAAGGATCTTTTCATCAATCAGTCTGCGCTTACGGGCGAGTCCATGCCTGCGGAAAGGCATGCTCCGGCATGCGATGGCGGTTCAGAGGATGCGCTCGCCCTGCCAAACCTCTGCTTCATGGGCGCGAACGTCGTATCCGGCTATGGGACCGGGGTAATCGTGCAAACCGGCTCGAATACGTTTTTTGGGCAGCTTGCTCACGAGATTGCAGGACGACGCGTTCCGACAGCCTTCGATCAGGGTATCAACAAATTCACATGGTTGATGATCCGCTTTATCTTGGTCATGGTCCCCGCAGTTTTCCTCATCAACGGCGTAACAAAACATGATTGGCTAGAGGCTCTATTGTTCGCCGTTGCGGTAGCAGTCGGTCTCACGCCAGAGATGTTACCGATGATTGTCACGGTGAACTTGGCCAAGGGTGCGATGGCAATGTCGCGCCAGAAGGTCATCGTGAAGCGCCTCAACGCCATCCAGAACTTCGGAGCGATGGACGTGCTGTGCACGGACAAGACCGGCACCCTGACGCAAGACCGAATCATCCTGAAACGGCACCTCGACATCCAGGGGCGGGACTCCGAAAGGGTGCTTCAGTATGCCTTTCTGAACAGCCACTTTCAGTCAGGGCTCAGGAACCTGCTCGACAAGGCGGTTTTGGCGCATGTCGAACTCGAGCAGACATTGAACATCGGGAGCGGGTATTCAAAGCTCGATGAAATCCCCTTCGATTTTTCGCGCCGCCGTCTATCGGTCGTCGTCGCGCGGGAAGACGGCAAGCACATTCTGATTTGCAAGGGGGCCGTCGAAGAGATTTTTTCGGTGTGTACGAACTACGCCCTTGATGCGGAAGTCGGACGGCTTGACGAAACCCATTTTGAGGCGGCCAAACAGCAGACGATCGCGCTTAACTCCGATGGATTTCGTGTTGTCGCGGTTGCGTATAAGGAGATGGAGGCATCAAAGACCACATACTCGATCGAGGACGAGGGGGGCTTGACGCTGCTTGGCTACATCGCCTTTCTCGATCCGCCGAAAGAGAGCGCCCGGGAGGCAATCGCGGCGCTGGCGCGCAAAGGCGTACAGGTGAAGGTCCTCACCGGCGACAACGAAATCATCACGCGCAAGATTTGTCATGAGGTCCAATTGGACCCGGGCGAAATCCTGCTCGGGGCCAGGATCGCTCAGATGAGCGAAGCTGAGCTGGCGGAAATTGCCGACCGTACGACGGTATTTGCAAAGCTGAACCCTGCGCAGAAGGAACAAGTCGTGCGGGCGCTTCACGCCAAAGGACATGTGGTGGGATTTCTCGGCGACGGGATCAACGACAGTCCGGCCCTGAAAGCCGCGGACGTCGGGATCTCGGTGGATACGGCGGTCGACATCGCCAAGGAATCGGCCGACATCATCCTGCTCGAAAAGAGCCTTCTCGTTCTTGCCGAGGGCGTGACGGAGGGCCGCAAGGTTTTTGCCAATATCACAAAATACATCAAGATGGGTGCGAGCTCGAATTTCGGGAACATGTTCAGCGTGCTTGGGGCGAGCATCTTCCTGCCGTTCCTGCCGATGGCGCCGATCCAGGTCCTGACCAACAATCTTCTCTACGATTTTTCGCAGACAACCATTCCAACGGATAATGTCGACGAGGAGTACCTGGCGTCACCGCGAAAATGGGACATCGGCAACATATTCAAGTTCATGGTGTTTATCGGACCGATCAGCTCGATATTCGACTATGCGACATACGGCATGATGCTCTACGTGTTCGATGCCTGGAACAATCCGTCGTTGTTCCAGACCGGATGGTTTGTCGAGTCTCTGCTGACCCAGACCCTCATCATTCACATTATCAGAACGGCGAAGGTCCCGTTCATCGAGAGCCATGCAAGCCCCGCGCTCATTGCGACGACGGTGATCATCTGCACGGTCGGAATGACGTTGCCCTTCACCTGGGCGGGTTCGGCATTGGGTTTCGAGCCGCTTCCCTGGCACTACTGGCCACTGGTCGCGGCCATGCTGGTGACATACGCTGTCCTCACCCACCTTGTGAAAGTATGGTTCATTCGCAGGTGGGGGCTTTGAGGAGTGTGCTGCGTGATCCGGATAATGCTTCGAGGGGTCAATGCTTGCCAGCGGTCATCAATCCGCCGCCACACCGAGGCGGTTGGCCTTTCGATTGACAATAGTGCTGATCCTTTCCGTCCTGTGGTCCGGGGGCTCGCCCGCGCGACCGGCGGGTGTTCTCAGCCTTTTATTTGCGGCCGTTATCTTGTGGGCGGCATACACGAGGGGCGGGAGTCCAACCGGCCCCGGCCCTAACCGTTGGCGCGAAGTTGCCTTTCTCGCGGTTCTGGGGCCGGTGCTCCTTTTTTTGGTTTGGCTGCGATTTTGGTGACCGATCGGCGCTTAAGCGCAGTTGCTTTCGAGGCGGCCGGCCTGGCAGAAACCACGACACCGGAGATGCCGCTGAATGCCATCGGTGGCATGACGATTGTGCAATGCAGCAAGGCGAAATCAACTGGAATTCAAGAAGTTGACCCGCCCGGGGGGACGTCCGGGCGGGTCGGGTGTGCGACACGGGGTGGATGAGGCGCCCGTGCCGGACGCGGATCCACAAACGGAGCGTTTTCGAGCGAAAGCCTGCCCCGGACATGATCCGGGGTGGGTACCGGTTCGCGCAAAGAAAACGCGCCAACAAAAGCTCGCGGTAAACGATCAGTAGTAATTGCAGGTGCGGACGCGGCCGATGAAATTGCCGTAGGCGTCGAACTGGCGAACCCAGCCGCAGCGGCGATAGCCGCCATAGAAGTAGCCGTCGTTGCTGGCTGCGATCGCGCTGCCGACGATCGCGGCGCCGACCAGACCGGCTCCGATACCCCAGCCGGGGCCATGGGCCTCTGCCCTCGTGGTGGTGGAAGCGATGCTGCCGGTGACGGCAAGCGCGGCAAGCGCGATGGCGGCAACCTTGGTCTTGATCGACATGAGAAACTCCATCCGATTTGAGCGCGGGACCGTTGTGGTCCGCATGCCCAATTGGACGGAGGCTTTTCGATTCCGGTTCGATTCAGCCGGAGCGAGTCCGGCCGGCCAAATATTTGGTAGAAAAAACACTTACTTGGCGGAGGGGTGGGGCTCGTCCAAAAGTCTCTTCACGTCGAATTTATCGACCTCGGTGAGCAGCTCGCAGAACGCGCGCGCGCCGTGATCGAGCAGGATTTCGCCCGTCTCCGCGGTGGCCATCGCGGCGTCGCCGACGGCGCCGCTGGCATGAAGGTCCTGGGTCTGCCATGCGAACGGCGCCGGCCGATGTGCCGAAAGCCAGCGATATTCCTGCTCCATCGCGATACTGCTCGGACGGAAATCGGCGATCTTTTCCTTGCGCACAGCCTGCGGGTAGCGCGCCAGCATGATCGACGTTTCCCATGCGCCGCCATGGATGCCATGACGCAGTTCTTCCGCCGAGAACAATCCGTCCGGCGCGCCGAAACGGAACCATCCGGTGGTGACGGCGAGAAGTCCGTGCTGCGCGCGCAGATCCTGCGCGACCAGCGTCATCCCCGCGCTGTTGCCGCCGTGGCTCGTGACCATCACCAGCTTCTTGACCCCCGCGCGCGCGACGCTTTCGCCGAGCGCCATCCAGCTCTTCAGCGCGACTTCCGTCGGCAGCGTCAGCGTGCCCGGATAGTCGATGTGTTCGGTGGAAATCCCGACCGGCTGCAGCGGAAGGAAGGTCGCGGGGAGAGTGTCGGGCAGCCGTTCGCGCACCCGCGCGAGATAGGCCTGCGCGATCATGATGTCGGTGCCGACAGGCAAATGCGGGCCGTGCTGTTCGGTGGCCGCCAGCGGCAGCACCGCGATCCATCGCGCCGGGTCGGTCCCGGAAATGCCGGGCCAGTGGATATCGGTCCAGTCGCGGGGAGGGAGCAGGGAAGTCATCGAGCGAAATGTTTCTTTAGGCGCGTTTGCAAGGTAGTTTGGTGGCCTTCGACAGGACGCGGCCAGCGTCCGCTTCCTATCATGGGCCAGAATGATCGACGGAGTCCAATCATGAACCCGGCTCTTTTGCCGCGAGCGTTAACCTTAGGCTTCATAGCCCTGGGGATGGCCATGTTGCCGGCAGGCGCCCAAACCACGCTGGACAAGGTCTCGTTCGGGACCAACTGGGTTCCCGAAGCCGAGCACGGCGGATTTTTCCAGGCGGTGGCCGACGGCACCTACCAGAGATACGGGCTCGACGTCACCATCGTGCCGGGCGGGCCGAACGACAACAACCGCATGCTGCTGATCGCCGGCAAGCTCGATTTCTTCATGGCCGCCAACACCCTGATGTCGTTCGACGCGGTCGCCAACAACGTGCCTGTGGTGACGGTCGCCGCCATCTTCCAGAAGGACCCGCAGGTTTTCCTGACCCACCCGGAATCGAAAATCACCAAACTCGAACAACTCAAGCCGCTGACGCTGTTCGTCTCCAAGGAAGGCATTACGAGCTATTTCCAGTGGCTGAAATCCGAATACGGATTCAGCGACGCGAAGGTCAGGCCCTACACCTTCAATCCGCAGCCGTTTATCGCCACCGCGCAAAGCGCGATGCAGGGCTATGTCACGTCGGAGCCGTTCGCGGTCGAAAAAGCCGCCAAATTCAAGCCGGGAATCATCCTGCTGGCGGATTATGGTTTCAACACTTATTCGACCCTGATCGAAACCCGCCGCGATTTGACCGACAAGAAGCCAGATCTGGTTCAACGCTTCGTCGACGCTTCCATCATCGGCTGGTACAACTATCTCTACGGTGACAATGCGCCGGGCAACGCGCTGATCAAGAAGCTCAATCCGGAAATGACCGACGAGCTGCTGGTCTTCTCCGTCGGCAAGATGAAGGAATATGGCATTGTCGACTCCGGCGACACCTTGCGCGACGGCATCGGCGCCATGAGCGACGAGCGGGCGACGAGCTTCTTCGACAAGATGGTGCGCGCCGGCGTGGTGCGTCCCGACGTCGACTTCCGCAAGGCCTACACGCTTCGCTTCATCAACAAGGGTGTAGGCCTCGATCTGCGGCCAAAGAAGTAGCCGCGCGATGGTGCAACCCGCAACCTTGACCAGAGCGGACACGGCCGGCCTCGCGGTGAGCCTGCGCGCGGTCACCAAGGTCTATGACAGCGGCGTCGCGGCGCTGGGGCCGCTCGACCTCGACGTGCGCAAGGGCGAGTTCGTCTCCCTGCTCGGGCCGTCCGGCTGCGGAAAGTCGACCGCGCTGCGGCTGATCGCGGGGCTCAGCGCGCCGACCTCCGGCAGCATCGGCGTCGCGCGTCGCGGCGGAGAGGCGCGCGGCGCGCCCGGGATAGGCTTCGTGTTTCAGGAGCCGACGCTGATGCCGTGGACCACCGTGCGCGAGAACGTGCGGCTCCCGCTGAAACTCGCGCATGCGCCGGCGGCCGAGGCGAACAGGCGCGTCGACGCGGCGTTGAATCAGGTGGGCCTTGCCGAATTCGCGGGCGCATATCCCCGCGAATTATCCGGGGGCATGAAGATGCGGGTTTCGCTGGCGCGAGCGTTGGTCACCGATCCCGACATTCTGTTGATGGACGAGCCGTTCGCCGCCCTCGACGAAATCACCCGCTTTCGGTTGAACAACGATCTGCTCGCGCTGTGGCGCAATCTGCGCAAGACAGTCATCTTCGTCACGCATTCGGTATTCGAGTCGGTATATCTGTCGCAGCGGGTGATCGTGATGACGTCGCGGCCCGGACGCCTCAGCGCCGAGGTTCGCATCGATGCGGCCGAGCCGCGGAGCGAGGAATTCCGAACCTCCGCTGACTACGCCGGGTATTGCCGCGAGGTTTCGAACGCGCTGGCGCCGTCTTATTCCGGGCGGGCCGGCTCATGAGTTCGCTGCAGACACCGCCCCTGTCCGCGCGCCGGGCCGCGCCCGATCAAGCCGGCCTGTGCCTCGTTCGCATCCTGCTTCCCATCGTCGTGCTGGCGGCCGGCGTCGCGGCCTGGGAACTCGTGGTGCGCCTCAAACATATTCCGCCCTATCTGTTGCCGGGGCCGATCGCGGTGTTCTCGACGCTGATCGTCGACTGGACGGTGCTGTCGCAATCGCTGCTGACGACCTTGCAGACCACGCTCGAGGGCTTCATTGCCGCCGGGATCGGCGGCATTGCGCTGGCGCTTCTGTTCAATCAATCGAAATGGCTGGAATATTCGCTGTTTCCCTATGCGGTCATCCTGCAGGTGACGCCTGTGATAGCGATCGCGCCGCTGCTTCTGATCTACCTTCCGCAGCAGACCGCCGTCATCGTCTGCGCCTGGATCGTCGCGTTCTTTCCGGTCTTGTCCAACACCACGCTGGGATTGAATTCGGTGGACCGCAATCTGGCCGGCCTGTTCCAGCTCTATGGCGCGTCGCCGACGCAGACGCTGCTTCATCTCAAGCTGCCTTCCGCGCTGCCCTTCATCCTCGGCGGATTGCGGATCGCGGGCGGCCTGTCGCTGATCGGCGCCGTGGTGGCCGAGATCGCTGCGGGCTCGGCGGGGGCTGGCTCGGGGCTTGCCTATCGGATCGCCGAATCCGGCTATCGCCTCGACATTCCCCGAATGTTCGCGGCGTTACTGTTGCTCTCCGCCGCCGGAATTGTCATTTATGGGCTGCTGGCGCTAGTTTCGCATCTGGTGTTGCGGCGCTGGCACGAGAGTGCGCTTGGAAAGGAAAACTGATGGTTGGCGGTAATATTTCTTCCGAGAAAATCGATTTGCTGATCTACGGGCCGCGCAAGCCTATCGTCGACAACGGCTTTTCCGACCAGTTCGTGCTGCATTCCTTCGAGACCACGGCCGACCTCGAGCGATTGACGCCGGCCGTCGCGGAAAAAATCCGCGGCGCCGCGGTGACCTACAATTCGGTTCGCGGCGACAGCAAGACACTGGCGCGCTTTCCGAAGCTGGAAATCGTCTCCACGTTCGGGGTCGGCTACGATCATATCGATGCCAATTACGCGCGCGATCACAATATCGTCGTCACCAACACGCCGGACGTTCTGACCGAAGAAGTCGCCGACGTCGCGATGGGTCTGCTGATCGCGACCTTGCGCGAGTTCGTCAAGGCCGACCGTTACCTGCGTTCCGGCCTCTGGCTGACGCAGAATTTTCCCCTGAGCGTCGGCTCGCTCAGGGATCGCAAGGTCGGGATGGTCGGCATGGGCAGGATCGGCCAGGCGATCGCGCGCCGGCTCGAGGCCTCGCGCGTTCCCGTGGTGTATCATTCGCGCAAGCCCGCCGACGGGGTGTCGTACAAGCATTATCCTGATTTGATCGAGATGGCGAAGGCGGTCGATACGCTGGTCGTCATCGTTCCCGGCGGCGCCGGAACCGCGAAGATTGTCAACGCCGACGTCATGAAGGCGCTGGGGCCGCGCGGCGTGATCATCAACGTGGCGCGCGGCTCCGTGATTGACGAGCAGGCACTGATATCGGCGCTGAAGTCGGGCAGCATTCTCGCCGCGGGTCTCGATGTCTTCGAAAAAGAGCCCAACGTGCCGGACGAATTGCGCAGCATGCAGAATGTCGTTTTGCTGCCACATATTGGCTCCGCTTCGGTGGTAACGCGAAATGCCATGGATCAGCTGGTGGTCGACAATCTGAAAGTCTGGTTCGCGGGCAAGCCGCCGCTGACGCCGGTCGCGGAAACCCCGGTGAAGAGTCGCTGATGACACCGCGCTTCGGCATCGTGCTTGCGGCGCTATCGGCGCTGATCGCCTGCGGAAACCAGGCGCGGGCGCAGGACGCCTCGACGCTCAAGAAAGACATGATCGGGCAGTGGGAGCTATCGACTACCGAGCGCAGCAAGACCTGCGTGGTCACGCTGAAGGGCGATGGGGCGTCACAGGGGATGAAGCTCGAGCTCGAGCCAGGCTGCGCCGCGGCGCTGCCCTTCACCAAGGAGATCGCCGCCTGGAGCATCGCAGGACTGGACATCGTGCGGCTGCAGGACGCTTCGGGCCAGCCGGTGATCGACTTTACCGAAGTCGAGAGCGGCATTCTCGAAGGCCTGCGGCAGGGCGAGGGCATCTACATCCTGCAGAACCTCGCCGCCGCGCGTTCGCTGGCGAAGTCGATGGATCAGATGATCGGCGACTGGGCGATGGTTCGCAGCAACGGCCAGCCGATCTGCGGCCTGACCCTGACCAACAACGAGGCGGGCCCGGACAATTTCCAGGTGTTCCTGAAGCCGAAATGCGACCCGGCGATATCGGCATTCGCGCCGACGCAATGGCGGCTCGACCACGGCCAGATGCTGCTGATGTCGCAAAGCGGCGAGACCTGGCAATTCGAGGCCGACGACAACGCGCAGTGGCGGAAAGTGCCCGATAGCGCCGACCCGCTGATCATGCTGCGGCAGTGATTTCCGGAAATGCTACCCCGCGAGCGCGGGCCGCGGGAGCGCTTGCTGGCGCGGTTGGCACACCGCATATTGTGAGAATCATGCGCCGAGAGGAGATGAACCATGCCCGAGCCTTCGCTTAGCCTCGCTGAGATCGATGAGCGCATCGCCGCGGTGCGGGAAAACCTGACCGAGCTGACCGAACAGGC
>NZ_JADGRI010000412.1 GCF_017881085.1 Bradyrhizobium sp. | reverse complement strand
CCCGCCGATCACGACCACGACGAAGGCGACGGTGATGATCTCGGCCCCCATGGCCGGATGCACGATCGTGATCGGCGCAAAGAACGCGCCGCCCATCGCTGCCATGCCGACGCCGAGCATGACGATCGCGGTCATGTAGGGCTGCAACCGGATGCCGAGTGCCGCGACCATGTCCGGGCGCTGGATGCCGGCGCGCACGACGCGGCCGAACGAGGTCTTGTGCAGCAGCAGCCAGACGGCGAGCAGCACGACGGCGACCACCGCCAGCAGCATTACGCGGTAGCGCGAAAACAGGAAGTCGCCGACGATCACCGAGCCGCGAAACACCGGCGGGATCGACGCCGACAGCGGCGCCGCGCCCCAAATGATGCGGATCGCCTGTTCGGCGACCATGGCGAGGCCGAAGGTGACCAGCAGGCTCAGGATCGGATCGGCGGTGTAGAAGCGGCGCAGGATGTAGCGCTCGAACAGAATGCCCAGCATCGCGACCGCGATCGGCGAGATCACGACGGCCAGTCCGAAGCCGAGATATTTGGTGATCTCGACCGACACATAGGCACCGAGCGCGTAGAACGCGCCATGCGCCAGATTGACCACGCCGCCGACGCTGAAGATCAGCGACAGCCCGAGCGCGATCAGGAGATAATAGCCCCCGAGCACGAGGCCATTCACCACTTGTTCCAGCAAGAATCCGAACTGCATGCTCGATCCCGGAAAGGCACACACGATGTCGGCGGCGGTGGCGACCGGGCCGTTAAAACGCGGTCACCCGGCGCGCGCCCGAAGCGAGGGCGGGCGCCGGGCGACCGACGCAGCGGTTACAGCGAGCAGGGGTTCTGTTCTTTCGTCGACGCCAGCGATTCCAGCGGCTCGCCCGCCTTGGGAAGCGCGGAGCCGAGCGCGATGAAGTCCCATTGATCCTTGGCCTGGCCCTTCGCCCTGACGGTGAACGGATAGGCTTCCTGCATCAGCTGATGGTCCCACGAGCGGAAATGCGCCTTGCGGGCTTTGAGGATGTCGAACTCCGTTTCCTTTTCGAAATAGGCGATCAACGGGTCGGTGTCGGTCGACTTGGTCTCGTTCATGGCCTGCGCCATCATCTTGAAGGCGATGTATTCGATCCAGGCATGGTTCTCCGGCGGCTTGCCGTATTTCTTGGTGAAGTTCGCCACGAAGGTCTTGGACGCCGGCACGTCCAGCGTGTGATACCAGACCGTCGGCCAGGTGCCGCTCAGATTGCCGTCACCGGCCGCCCAGGCATCGGCGGTGTTGAGGTTGAAGCCGACGATCGGGTAGGGAAGGCCAAATTCGGCATATTGCTTGATCAGGGTCGTCACCTGATTGCCGGCGAGGTTCGAACAGACCACGTCGGGCTTTGCCTGCCTGATCTTGAGCAGGTAGGGACTGAAATCGGTGACGTCGGTGGCGATCAGTTCGTCGCCGATCAGATTGCCCTGGTTGGCCGCGAAGAAACGCTTGGCCGCATTGAGCAGGTCATGACCGAAAATGTAGTCGGCGGTCAGCGTGAAGAACTTCTTGTCCTTCACCATATTGTCGCGCAGCAGCGCCTGGCCGACCGTATTCACCATCACCGTGTTCGGGATATCGGTGTGGAAGGTGTATTTGTTGCAGTTCTTGCCGCGCAGCGCGTCGCTTCGCGCGCCGGTCTGCATGAACAGCTTCTTGTTGCGCGCAGCCACCTGCATGATGGTCAGCGCGGAGGCCGAATTGATTTCGCCGATCAGCACGGTCGCGCCGTCCTGCTCGAACATGCGTTGCGCCTTGGTCGCGGCGGTGGCGGGATTGACCGAATCTTCCGACATGACGTCGAACTGGCGTCCCATCACGCCGCCCGAGGCGTTGATTTCCTCCACGGCCAGTTTCATGCCGAGCTGGGCATAGGTACCGAGCGCGCCGAGAAAGCCGGTCAGCGGCGTGAGGTGGCCGATCTTTATCTTTTCGGTCTGGCCGTGGACGATCGACGGAAATCCGAGTGTCGATGCGCCGGCAAAGGCGGCGCTGGCTTTCAACAGGGTTCGTCGGCTGTAGCGGGTCATCGTTGGTCTCCTCCCAAAGGGCGTTCCGCGATGTCCCCCTTCAATCCGGCTTATGCGAGAATGTGAGAGACGTTTTTCTATTGTTGGATGATATTTCCGGACGCGGTCGCCGCTGTCAACGTCAAAAGCGCCGTCCCGCGTCGTCCTCAGGAAGAATCCGCCGCGCCCTTGGCGCCGAATTCCTGTGACAATCGGCGGGCCGTGGCCTCGACGACCTTCGCGCTGTTGTGCAACGCCTGGTTCGACAGCCGCCAGATCGGGCCGGAAATACCGAGCGCACCGATCACCTGGCCGGTGAAATCGCTGACCGGCACCGCGACGCAGCGCACTTCCGGATTGAATTCGCCGTCGTCGAAGGCGATGCCGGTGCGCTTGATCTCGGCGATTTCGCGCAACAGCACCGCGACGTCGGTGATCGACTTGTCGGTCGAGGGCTTCATCTCGACGCGATCGAGAAAACGCTTCAACTGATCGGGGCGCAGCGAAGCCAGAATGATCTTGCCGAGCGCGGTGCAATGGGCCGGGCGCACCACGCCGACGCGGTCGGTCAGTTGAAACGCGCCGGGCCCGCTGGTGCGCGCGATCACGACCACGGCGTCGCCCATCCGCACCGCATAATGGGCGCTTTCGCCGGTTTCGCGCGACAGTTCCTCGAGAATGGGGGTCGCGACATTGACCATTTCGATTTCGTCGAGCGCGCTGGCGGCCAGCGCGAACAGCGGCCGGCCGACCCGGTAGCGTTTTGTCTCTTTCTCCTGACGCAGATAACCCAGCGAGACCATGGTCTTCGCCAGATGGAAAGTGGTGGAGTTGTGCAGGCCGACCAGCTTGCTCAGTTCCGCAAGCCCGATGCCGTCGCGGTGGCGTGCGACCTCTTCGAGGATCGCAAAGGCGCGGCCGAGCGACTGGACGCCGACCCGCTGCCGGTCGTCGGCGTCGTCGTCGATATTCTGCGGCGGCGGCACCAGCTTGGCGATGGCGGACTTGCGCGGACTGGCCGGCTTCTCAGGGGTCTTTTGCTTGGTTCGCGCTCTCACAGGCCAGGCTCTCCACGGGACGGCTTTGCATCATCCTACCACAATATAAATTGACGTACAGTATTATGAGAAATAGGGTGCCGCGCTCCCGGGGCGGTGTCGGCTGCGTACGCCGATCTCCTGAGAAGAAGTCGAACGGTCAAGGAGAGAAGCGATGTCGCCGCGCAATGCGCTCAACGGGGCCCAGGTCATCGTCGATTACCTGATCCAGGAAAAAGTGCCGCAGGTGTTCGGCCTGTGCGGCCACGGCAACATCCAGTTCATCGACGCGCTGTATGAGCGCTCCGACGAGCTCAAGACCATCTCGGTGCACCATGAAAGCGTCGCCGGTTTCATGGCCGACGTTTATTACCGCGTTTCGGGACGGCCGACCGCGACCTTCACCTCCTGCGGGCCGGGCTCGGCGAACCTGCCGATCTCGCTCGGCAACGCATTTCTCGATTCAGTGCCGTTCCTGGCGGTGACCGGCAACGTGCCGACCAGCCAGTTCAATCGCGGCGCGTTCCAGGAATTATACCGGCATTATCAGGCCGACTTTCCCTCCACCGTGCGCGCCTATTGCAAGAAGGTGTTCCAGCCGACGCGCGGCGAGATGGTGCCGCTCGCGATCCGGCAAGCCTGGAAGACCATGACCACGGGCCGTCCGGGGCCGGTGGTGCTGGATGTTCCCTTCGACGTGTTCATGGAATCGGCCGCCGAGGAAGCGCCGAACGCGAAGGCCTGGAACGGCAATATTTCCAGCCGCTGCGGCGCCGATCCCGAAGGCGTCGTCAAGGCGGTCGACATGCTGCTCGGCGCCGAGCGGCCGGTGATGCTGGTCGGCCAGGGCGTGCGCTATGGCGG
>NZ_JADGRI010000184.1 GCF_017881085.1 Bradyrhizobium sp. | reverse complement strand
TGTAATCGTCGCGCAGCCGCATGTTGAGCGCGGTCAGCGCCGGCTCGTCGACGCGCTTGATCTCGCCGTTCACCAGCTTGAGCACCGGATAGGTATCGTTCTGCAGGCGGTGATCGTCCTTGATCTGGGTCTCGTGGTAGCGGCCCTTGATACCGGCATTGAAGGCGTTCGCGGCGTTGGTCGACACTTCCGAGCCGAACAGATCGAGCGAAAGCGTGTAGTGCAGGTTCAATTTCTTCTGGATGGTCGGAAGGTCGATCACCCCGAGCGCGCGAACTCTTGCAATGTCGGTGGGATCGCTGATCCCGGCGGCGCGCATCGCTTCGCAGGTCCGTTGCACGATGCGGCTGATGCCGGTCTCGCCGACGAACATGTGGTGCGCCTCCTCGGTCAGCATGAAGCGGCAGGTGCGCGACAAGGGGTCGAAGCCGGACTGCGCCAGCGAGTGCAGCTGCATCTTGCCGTCGCGGTCCGTGAAATAGGTGAACATGAAGAACGACAGCCAGTCCGGCGTCGCCTCGTTGAAGGCGCCCAGCATGCGCGGGCTGTCGGCATCGCCGGAGCGGCGGCGCAACAACTCGTCGGCCTCCTCGCGGCCGTCCCGGCCAAAGTATTTCTGCAGCAAATAGACCATCGCCCAGAGATGGCGGCCTTCCTCGACATTGACCTGGAACAGATTGCGCAGGTCATAGAGCGAAGGCGCGGTCTTGCCGAGATGGCGCTGCTGTTCGACGGAAGCGGGCTCGGTGTCGCCCTGGATCACGATCAGGCGGCGCAGCATGGCGCGATGCTCGCCCGGCACTTCCTGCCAGACCGGCTCGCCATAATTCTCGCCGAAGGGGATGACGCGGTTCTCTTCCTGCGGAGCAAGCAGGATGCCCCAGCGATATTCCGGCATCCTGACATAATCGAACTTGGCCCAGCCGCGCGGATCGACCGAATAGGCGGTGCGCAAATAGACCAGCGACTGCTGGAAGCCCTCGGGGCCCATGTCACTCCACCAGTTCATGTAGCCGGGATGCCAACCTTCCAGTGCTTTAAGCACCTGCCGATCCTCGCTGAGATTCACGTTATTGGGAATCTTGGTCGAGTAATCGACATTCATGATGTTCACGTTCATGGCGTGCTCCTTGGACACATTTTTTCCGTCATGGCCGGGTCACCTTCGCGAAGACGCGCTTCGCGCTTTTGCCCGGCCGTGACGCAGCGAAATTCACTAAACCCGCGTCATATCGAACTGCGCCTTCTGGCCGGTGCCGTAGCGGCGCAGCGCGCCGTTTTCGCCGACCGCGTTGGGGCGCTGAAAGATCCAGTTCTGCCACGCCGTCAGGCGCGAGAAGATTTTCGATTCCATGGTCTCGGGTCCGGCGAAGCGCAGATTGGCTTCCATGCCGGTGAGACCGTCGGGCGAGAAGCTGGCGCGTTCCTCGAAGAACACCCTGATCTCGTCGTCCCAGTCGATATCGTCGAGCGCGAACGTGACGAGGCCAAGCGCCTCGGCTTCCTCGGCGTCGAGCGCCTTGCCGATCGTCGCCTGCGCGCGCTCCAGATCGGACGGATCCGCCTGGAAGCGCGATTGCAGGCGCGTCAACCCGTGGCTCATCGGAAAGGGGCCGAAATTCATCGCGGAGAGTTCGATCGCCGGTGGCGCGCGGTTGTCGCCCTGCTTTTGGCCGATCAGCATGTAGGAGCGGTCGGCCGCGAACACGAGTTCGGCCAGGGTGCCGGCGAAGCACGAGCCCGGCTCGACCAGCGTCACCAGCGTGCGCGAGGTGACGTCGATGCGCTTGAGCACGCGTTTCCAGTACTGCCTGATTTCGTTGACCAGCCAGTGCGCCTTGTTGGCTTCGAGGAAGGCGTCGCAGGCCAGCACATTGGCGCGCTCGCCATGCGACTTGAACACCAGCATCGCGGTCTCGAGCTCGTTGATGCGCAAATGCAGGATCGCGTCATCCAGTTCGCGCGCCGCCTGCAGCGGCCAGAACGAGGCCCCTTGCGCGATCATGCCGTCGATGTCGGCGGGCGGAGCCGACTCCGGCGCCTGGATCGAAATCGTGGCGATGCGTGCCGTGCGGTCGATATCGACGCTGACCAGGCCGTAGCGGATGCTGGTGCCGTCGATGCTGCGCGTCAGCGGCGTCAGCGCGATGCCCTTGCCGTTGCCGTTGCGTCGGGAAGCCGCGGCGAATTCGCTGGCGCGTTCGGCGACTCTTGTCTCCAGTTTGCTGTTCGGCACGATTTCGTCGACCAGGCGCCATTGCACCGCGCGCTTGCCCTTGATGCCCTCCTCGATGGTGCAAAAATAATCGGCGTGGTCGCGGCGCACCTTGCGCTTGTCGACCACCCGCGTCAGCCCGCCGGTGCCCGGCAGCACCGCCAGCAGCGGCACCTCCGGCAGCGCCACCGCGGCAGCACCATCATCCGCGAGGATGATGTGATCGGTGGCGAGCGCGAGTTCGTAACCGCCGCCGGCCGCGGTGCCGTTGACCACGGTGATGAAGCGCTGGCCGGAATTCTCCGATGAATCCTCCAGCCCGTTGCGGGTCTCGTTGGTGAACTTGCAGAAATTGACCTTGTGGGCGTGGGTGGCGCCGGCCAGCATCCGGATGTTGGCGCCGGCGCAGAACACGCGGTTCTTGCCGGAGCGCACCACCACCACCTTCACGCCGGGGTGCTCGAAGCGCAGCCGCTGCACCGCGTCGGCCAGTTCGATATCGACGCCGAGATCGTAGGAATTCAGCTTGAGCTGATAGCCCTCGAACAACCCGCCATTCTCGTCGACGTCCATGGTCAGCGTGGCGGTGTCGCCATCGACAGCGATCTTCCAATGCCGGTAACGCGACGGATCGGTCTGGAAATCGATGTACTTCGCGCCGCCAGCCAGGACGCGATCTTCACCGGGCTTTTCGCCAGCCATCGGGCCACCCTCACCTGTTCAGGATTATTTCGGTTAATATGCACAATAATGCATGTCCCGGATGCCGTCTAGCCTTTTTGGACGCGGCAACCGGCATTTTGTTTCATACCCGCTCGCGGGCGGGAGGTGCTCATGGGCGCATCGCCACGGTCGATGCGTCAGGCCGCCCGCCCCTGCGAGCCCTCATGCATGTGCAGAATATTGTTGGCGAATTCGGAGATCGCATGGAGGGTGGCCTCCGGTGCTTCGCGATGCGGCGAGTGTCCGGCGCCCGCGATGATCGTCACGTCGACCGGACAATAGCACTCTTCCTGCGCAATCTCGATCTGGCGCATCGTCCCATATTGGTCGTCTGCGCCCTGCAGGATCGCGACGGGCACGCGGATATAGGCGAGATACTCGGAGATGTCCCAGCTGCGAAATTTCGCGTCGAGCCAGGCGCCGTTCCAGCCGTAGAAGGCGTTGTCGACATCGTTGTGCCAGCGCGCCAGTTTTGTCTTCAGGTTGGTGGTCTCGTAGGCTTGTTTGATCTCGGCGATCGAGCTCACCGAGACGTCTTCGACGATGAAATGCGGCGCGATCATCGCGACGCCGCGCACGCGATGATCGGCGACACCGCCGGCATAGATCGCCGCGATCGAGGCACCGTCGGAGTGTCCAAGTAACAGCCCGCGGCGAAAGCCGATCCGGTCAAGCAGCTTCGGCAGCACCTCGAGCGCTTCGACATGCATGTAGTCGAGCGGCCGCGGCAGTGTTGCCGGCGTCGAAGCGCCATAGCCCGCGCGCGAATAGACGAACACGCCGGTCGAGGTTGCGGCCTGCAGCTTTTCCGGGAAATCGCCCCACAGCCTGGCCGACCCCAGACCCTCGTGCAGCATGACGATGGTCGGCGCGTCCTCGGGCGCCGGACCGATCATCCGGTATTCGAGATTGGAGGCGCCGATGGCGAGGAAGCCGGTGGGGGAGAGAGAGGTCATATTGTACTTCACTACACTCCGTCATTCCTGACAGTTCGCAAGGCGAAGAATCCGGAATCTCGATATGATTTTGTCGCTCGAGATTCTCAGATGTGCAATTGCACATCATAGTTCGCGCTGACGCGCGCCCCGGAATGACGGAGCCTCATCAGCTAGCCCCTTCTCGCAGCTTGAACCTTTGAATCTTTCCGGTCGCGGTTTTCGGCAAGGACTCGACGACATCGATCCAGCGCGGATATTTCCATACCCCGATCTTCTGCTTGACGTATTCCTTGAGCGCCTCTTTCAGGCCGTCGGTTTCCGCGCCCGCGCGCAGCACCACGTAGGCTTTCGGCTTCAACAGTCCTTCCGGGTCGGCTTCGGGCACCACAGCGGCTTCCAGCACCGAAGGATGGGTGATCAGCGCGCTCTCGACCTCGAACGGCGACACCCAGATGCCGGACACCTTGAACATGTCGTCGCTGCGGCCGCAGAAGGTGTAGCGGCCGTCGGCGTCGCGAATGTATTTGTCTCCGGTGCGGGTCCAGTAACCCTCGAAGGTCGAGCGGGTCTTGCTGCGCTGGTTCCAATACCCCTCGCCGGCCGACGGTGCGTGCACCAGCATTTCGCCGACTTCGCCGTCGGCCACATCCTGGCCGGCCTCGTTCACCAGCCGCACCTGATAGCCCGGCACCGGACGGCCCGAGGTGCCGTATTTTATGTCGCCGGGCGAATTCGACAGAAAGATATGCAACAGCTCGGTCGAGCCGACGCCGTCGAGGATGTCGACGCCGAAGCGCGACTTCCAGGCGTTGCCGACCGATTCCGGCAGCGCCTCGCCCGCGGAGGTGCAGATCCGCAGGCGCGAGCCGCCGCGTTCATGCTTCAAGGCCTCGTCGTGCAGCATCGAGGAAAACAGCGTCGGCACGCCGAAGAAGATGCTGGGATTGTATTTGTTCATCAGCGCGAACATCGACGCCGGCGTCGGACGTTCGGAATTGAGCACGGTGGTGGCGCCGACCGACATCGGAAAGGTCAGCGCATTGCCCAGCCCATAGGCGAAAAACAATTTCGCCGCCGACAGCCCGACATCGTCCTCGCGAATGCCGAGCACCTGTCTGGCATAGGTGTCCGCGGTGGCGGCGAGGTTGGCATGCAGATGCCGCACGCCCTTGGGCATGCCGGTCGAGCCCGACGAATACAGCCAGAACGCCGGCTCGTCCTCATGGGTCGCGACCGTGGTAAAGCTATCGCTTTCGCCGGCGAGTTCGTCGGACAGTTTCTTGTAGCCATGCGCGTCGTTGCCGCAAACGATGACGTGGTCGAGATCCTGCATCCGACCGACCATGTCCTTGACGACAGGCAACAGGGCTTCGGAAACGAACAGGACGCGGGCGCGGCAATCCGCCAGCACATAGGCGTATTGATCCGACGTCAAAAGCGTGTTGAGCGGCACCGGCACCACGCCGGCGCGGATCGCACCGAGAAACACCGCCGGAAAATCCACGGTGTCGAGCATGATCATGGCGACGCGTTCTTCGCGGCGGACGCCGAGGCGGCGCAGCATGTTGGCGACGCGGCAGCTCTGCTTCTGCAATTCGCCATAGGTCAATTCGGAGACGGTGTCGGTGAAGGCGAGTTTTGCCCCGCGGCCTTCCTCGACATTGCGGTCGAGCAGCCAGGTCACCGCGTTGTAGGTGCTCATGCCCCTCCCTCGTCAGCCAAGCGTGTCACGACGCCTCCTCCCCCGATTTTTTGAGAATTATAATTCATAGAAAGCCACTGGGCGAGCTTGCTGTCAATCCTGCCCGGCATTATGTTTCCGAGTGCGCGCGCTTCGCGGCCTGGCAGAACAGCGGAAATGACCGAACAGCCCGATCCCGAAACCGCGTTTCTCGAGCAGCTCGGCCAGCGCGTCCGTACCATGCGGGCGCTGCGCGGGATGTCGCGCAAGGTGCTGGCAAAAGTCTCCGGCATTTCCGAACGCTATATCGCCCAGCTCGAAAGCGGCAAGGGCAACGTCTCGATCGTGCTGTTGCGCCGGGTGTCGGACGCGATGGGCGCGCATCTGGAGGATCTGATTCCGATCGGCGCACCTTCGCCGGACTGGCCGGTCATTCGCGACCTCCTGCGCAAGGCCACGCCGAACCAGATCGCGCAGGCCAAGGATGTGCTCGCGGGCCAAGGCGCCTCGGCGCAGCGGCGGATGTCGTTTGCCGGCATCGCTTTGATCGGCCTGCGCGGCGCCGGCAAATCCACCCTCGGCAGGATGCTGGCGAACAAGATCGGCTGGAGTTTCGTCGAACTCAACAAGGAGATCGAGCGAGAGAACGGACTGTCGGTCGCCGAGATCATCGCGCTCTACGGCCAGGAAGGTTTTCGCCGCATGGAACAGGCGGCGCTCGGCCAGTTGCTGGAGCGAAAAGAGCCGATGGTGCTGGCGACCGGCGGCGGCATTGTCTCCGAACCGCTGACCTTCGAGCGGATCCTGTCGTCGTTCTACACCATCTGGGTCAAGGCCGAGCCGGAAGAACACATGGCGCGGGTGCGCGGCCAGGGCGATTTGCGCCCGATGGCCGACGACCGCTCGGCGATGGCGGAACTGCGCACCATCCTGAAGAGCCGCGAACCGCTCTACGCCCGCGCCGCCGCCGTGGTCGACACCGCGGGGCTTTCCGTTGACGCGGCGGCCGCGCGGCTGATCGAGGCGGTGGCACCGGTGCTGAAACAGGATGCGCATGCGTTCGGGCTGCGCAGCGTGGCGTCATGAGGCAACGTGGTTTCGTGCGCACCGGAGCTTTCCCGGTTCACCGCGGATTGCGCTAAGATTCAGCTGGCGCGGAGTAACCCTGCACAGGAATTCCCTTGCGGGGAGCCGCCAGCCTAGTAATTTGATTCCAAACGAAATTCAGCGCGCGACCGCGAAAGGACCCGCCGCCATGATGAGCCAGGAACAGAACGACCTGATTACCCGCACCGGGCCAAAAGACCCCTGCGGGAAATTGATGCGGATGTACTGGCAGCCGGCGGCGCTGGTCGACGAGTTGCAGGGGCCGCGCCCGGTGCGGGCCGTCAAACTGCTCGGCGAGAATCTGGTGCTGTTTCGCGACGAAGCCGGACGATACGGCCTGATCGAACGGCATTGCGCGCATCGCGGCGCGGATCTCGCATTCGGGCGGCTGGAAAACGGCGGCCTGCGCTGCGCCTTCCACGGCTGGCTGTTCGACGCCACCGGCCAGTGCCTCGAAACGCCCGCCGAGCCCAAGGATTCGCAGCTCTGCAAGGGCATCAGGCAGCGCGCCTATCCCGTGGTGGAGAGGAGCGGCATCCTCTGGGCCTATCTCGGCGAAGGCGAGCCGCCGGCGTTTCCGGAGATCGACTGTTTCGTCGCGCCGGACAGCCACACCTTTGCGTTCAAGGGCCACATCAACTGCAACTGGCTGCAAGCGCTCGAAGTCGGCATCGATCCCTCGCACGCCTCGTTCCTGCATCGTTTCTTCGAGGACGAGGATACCTCGGGCGCCTATGGCAAGCAGTTCCGCGGCGCATCCGCCGGCACCGACATGCCGATGACGAAGATCCTGCGCGAATACGATCGCCCCATCATCAATGTCGAACAGACCGAATATGGCTTGCGGCTGATCGCGCTGCGCGAGATCGACGAGGTGCGCACGCATGTGCGCGTCACCAACCAGCTGTTCCCGCACGGGTTCGTGATTCCGATGAGCACGGAGATGACGATCACGCAGTGGCACGTGCCGGTCGATGACGAGAACTGCTACTGGTACGCGATCTTCACTTCCTATTCGACACCGGTGGACAAGAAGAAGATGCGCGACCAGCGTCTCGAGCTCTACGAGCTGCCCGATTACACATCGCGCAAGAACAAATCGAACGATTACGGCTTCGATGCGCGGGAGCAGTCGACCGCGACCTATACCGGCATGGGCAGCGACATCAACGTGCACGACCAGTGGGCGGTGGAATCGATGGGCGCGATCCAGGACCGCACCCGCGAACATCTCGGCAGCGCCGACAAGGCCATCGTGCAGTTCCGCCGCCTGCTGCGGCAGGAGATCGAAAAGGCCGCTTCCGGCGCAAAACCCTTCATGTTCCTCGATGCCGCGCATGCGCGGAGCATCCAGGGTCCGGCGACCATGGACGGCATCGGCCCGACGCGTGGCTGGGAAGCCTTCTGGATGGAAGTCGACGTCAAGCGGCGGCGCGGCGCGCCATGGGCCGCACCCGTGCCGGCCGAAATCGCCGACAGAGTCCCACATCTGAAGGCGGTCAAGTGATGGGTTCTGCGGTTCGGCGGCCGGAGGACGCGCGTTGAGTTTTGTCAGACGTCACGGTCTCTGGTCCGACGAGCAGAACGAAGCGGTCACCCGCCTTCGCAGGATCGTCGAGGAGCAAAAGCTCGAAGTCATCCGGCTGTCGTTCCCCGATCAGCACGGCATCCTGCGCGGCAAGACGCTGGTCGCCAGCGAGGCGCTGGCCTCGCTGGAAAGCGGCTGCACCATCACCACCACGATGTTCGCCAAGGACACCTCGCACAAAACCGTGTTTCCGGTTTTCACCTCCGGCGGCGGTTTCGGTATGCGGGAGATGGAAGGCGCCGCCGACGTCCTGATGGTGCCGGACCCCACAAGCTTCCGCGTGCTGCCGTGGTCGCCCGCGACGGGATGGCTGCTGTGCGACGTCTATTTCGCCGACGGGCGGCCGGTGCCGTTCGCGACGCGCCATCTCTACCGATCGGTGCTCGAAAAACTAGCCAAGCGCGGCTACGACTTCGTTGCCGGGCTGGAAGTCGAGTTTCATATTTTCAAACTCGAAGATGCAAAAATGTCGCCGGAGCATGCGGGACAGCCGGGCACGCCGCCCGATGTCAGCCTGCTGTCGCATGGCTATCAATATCTCACCGAGCAGCGCTACGACCAGATGGAGCCGGTGCTCGAGATCATCAGGCGCGACATCCTGGCGCTCGGCCTGCCGCTGCGCTCGATCGAGGTCGAGTTCGGCCCGAGTCAGTGCGAGTTCACCTTCGCGCCAACGAAAGGGCTGGAGCCCGCCGACACCATGATCCTGTTTCGCAGCGCCGTGAAGCAGATCGCCCATCGCCACGGCTATCACGCCACCTTCATGTGCCGGCCGAAACTGCCGAACGTGTTCGCCTCCGGCTGGCATCTGCACCAGTCGATCGTGGCGCGCGGCAGCGGCGAGAACGCGTTCATGACCAAGGAGGGCGCAGAATTGCTGAGCCCGTTCGGCCGAGGCTATCTTGCCGGCTTGCTGGAGCATGCCCGTGCCTCGACCGTGTTCACCACGCCGACCATCAACGGCTACAAGCGCTACCGTTCCTATTCGCTGGCGCCGGACCGCGCGATCTGGGGCCGCGACAACCGCGGCGTGATGGTGCGCGTGCTCGGCGGTCCCGGCGATGCCGCGACAAGGCTGGAAAACCGCATCGGCGAGCCTGCCGCCAATCCCTATCTCTACATGGCATCCCAAATTCTATCGGGCCTCGACGGCGTCGATCGCGCGCTCGATCCCGGCCCGTCCGCCGACACGCCCTATGAAACGCAAGCCGCGTTATTGCCGAAGACGCTGCGCGAAGCCGTGTTCGCGCTCAAGGACGATCCGTTCTTCCGCGACGCGCTCGGGCCGGGCTTTGTCGACTACTACGTCCATATCAAGGACGCCGAGATCGAACGCTTCCAGGCCGAGGTCTCGGACTGGGAACAGCGCGAATATTTCGAGATGTTTTGAGGGTAATCTCGCCACTCTCTCGTCGTCCCGGCGAACGCCGGGACGACCCAAGAAGCTCGCTTAGACCCCCAGATACCGGTGCTGCAGATCCGGCTCCGCGATCAGCTGCTCCGACGTGCCGCTCCACACGGCCTTGCCGCGCTCAATGATGTAGTGGCGGTCGGCGATGCGGGTCAGGTGTTCGATGTTCTTGTCGATCACCAGCACCGACTGGCCGCGCGCCTTCAGCATCGACAGGCAATTCCAGATTTCCTCGCGGATCAGCGGCGCCAGACCTTCGGTCGCCTCGTCGAGGATCAACAGCTTCGGATTGGTCATCAGCGCGCGGCCGATCGCCAGCATCTGCTGCTCGCCGCCGGAGAGCTGGTTGCCCATGTTGTTGCCGCGCTCGGCGAGCCGCGGGAACAGCGCGTGGATTTTTTCCAGCGTCCATGGATCCGGGCTGCCGAGGCGGTTGCCGGACGCGGCCACGAGATTCTCGCGCACCGTCAGGTTCGGAAAGATCTGGCGGCCCTCCGGCACCAGGCCAATGCCCAATTGCGCGATCTTGAACGAAGGAAGTTTTCGCACCTCGCGTCCCGCGAAGCGGATCGTACCCGCGCGGGCCGGCGTCAGCCCGAGGATGGAGCGGATGGTCGTGGTCTTGCCCATGCCGTTGCGGCCCATCATGGCGACCATCTCGCCCGAGCGAACCTGTAGCGACAGGCCGAACAGCACCTGGCTGAGGCCGTAGCAGGTCTCGATGCCGTCGATCTCGAGCAGCGGTGTCGCGTCAGCCAAGAGATCAACCATGGCTGGTCACCGCATGCTGATCGCCGAGATAGGCGCGCTTGACCTCCTCGTTGGCGCGGATCTCCGAAGGCGTGCCGGAGGCGATGACGCGGCCGTAGACGAGCACGCTGATGCGGTCGGCGAGGGCAAACACCGCGTCCATGTCGTGCTCGACCAGCACGATGGAAACCTCGCGCCGCAGCTCCTGCAAGAGTTTCACCATGCGTGCGGATTCGTTGACGCCGAGTCCGGCCATCGGCTCATCGAGCAGCAGCAGTTGCGGGCGGGTGGCGAGCGCCACCGCGAGTTCGAGTTCGCGCTGCTCGCCATGGCTCAGCCTGGAGACCAGCACGCCGGCACGATGGCCGAGCCCGACCCGGTCGAGCGCATCCTGCGCGGCTTTTCGTAAGTGCGGCAGCTTGCGGGCATTGCGCCAGAAGTGAAAGGAGTGGCCGTCACGCGCCTGCGCGGCCATCGCGACATTGTCCATCGCGGTGAA
>NZ_JADGRI010000183.1 GCF_017881085.1 Bradyrhizobium sp. | reverse complement strand
CCTGTATTCCGGCAGCTTCGGCAGCGTGAATGCGATCTCTTCGGGAGCGGCGTTCAGCACGATGAAGATCGGCTCCCCGCCCTGTTCGGCCGGGCCGAGCACATAGGAGAGAAAGCGACCTTCCGGGAATTTCCAGTCTTCTTCCTTCATGTCTTCGGCCGCCGGCGTCAGCCACAATACGCCATAGGAGCCGTCCGCGCGCCGGCCGTCGAGCCAGCGGCCCGAGCGTATCTGCGGGAAGCGCCGGCGCAATTCGGTCATGTGGCCGACGAAATCGGTGAGGTCGTCACTGTCGCGGCCGAGGTTCTCCCAGCCGACCCAGCCGATCTCGTTGTCCTGGCAATAGGCGTTGTTGTTGCCGTTCTGGGTATTGCCGACCTCGTCGCCGGCCAGAATCAGCGGCAGTCCCTGCGCGAGCATGAGGCAGGCGAGCTGGTTCTTCCGCAGCCGGCGGCGCAGCGCGACGATGGCCGGATCGTCGGTTGGGCCTTCATGGCCGCAATTGTTGCTGAGGTTGTCGTTGGAGCCGTCGCGATTGTCTTCGCCATTGGCCTCGTTGTGCTTCTCGTTGTAGCTGAACAGATCGGCCAGCGTGAAGCCGTCATGTACGGTGATGTGATTGATGCCGGCGCGCGGCTTGCGTCTGTCGTGATTGTAGAGGTCGGACGAGCCGGTCATGCGGCTGGAAACTTCGCCGATCAGGCTGCCTTCGCCGCTCCAGTAGCGTCGCATCGCGCTGCGATAGCGGTCGTTCCATTCCGACCATTGCGACGGAAACGCGCCGACCTGGTAGCCGCCGAGCCCGAGGTCCCAGGGTTCGGCGACCAGCTTGACCGCGGCCAGCACCGGGTCCTGCCGGATCGCGGTGAGGAACGCGGTGTTGCGGTCGAAGCCGTTCGGGCCGCGGGCGAGCGTGGTGGCGAGATCGAAACGGAAGCCGTCGACGTGGCAGACTTCGACCCAGTAGCGCAGCGAATCCATCACCATCTGCAGCACCCGCGGATGGGTGAGATTGACCGAGCTGCCGCAGCCGGTGAAATCGTCGTAGAAGCGCGGATTGTCCTTCATCAGCCAGTAATAGGAGGCGTTGTCGATGCCGCGGAACGACAGCGTGGGGCCCATATGGTTGCCCTCGGCGGTGTGATTATAGACGACGTCGAGCATCACCTCGATGCCGGCGTCGTGCAGCCGCGCCACCGTGGTGCGGAAGGCATCGAGCGGATTGTCCTGCGAGTAGCGCGGCTCCGGCGCGAAGAACGACAGCGTGTTGTAGCCCCAGTAGTTCGCCAGCTTCTTTTCGACCAGCACCCGGTCGTCGACGAAACCATGAATCGGCAGCAGTTCGATCGTGGTGACGCCGAGCCGTTTCAGATGGTCGATCATCGCCGGCGACGACAGCCCGCCGAAAGTGCCGCGCAAATTGGGCGGCACGTCCTCGCGTTTCTGCGTCAGGCCCTTGACGTGCGCTTCATAGATGATGGTGTCTTCCCAGGGGACGTTGGGGCGCATTTCGCGCCGGCCCCAGTTGAAGGTTTCGTCGACCACCACGGCTTTCGGCATGCCGCGCGCATTGTCGCGCCGGTCGAAGGAGAGATCTTCCCGTGCGCTGCCGGTGCGATAGGCGAAATGGGCGTCGCTCCACACCAGCCGACCGGCCAGCCGCCTGGCATAGGGGTCGAGCAGGAGCTTGTTGGGGTTGAAGCGGTGGCCGTGCTCGGGCTCGTAGGGGCCGTGAACCCGGTAGCCGTAGAGCTGGCCGGGCGAAACGTCGTTCAGATAGCCGTGCCAGACGTCCTCGTTGCGCTCCGGCAATTCGATGCGCTCGAGTTCGCGGCGGCCCTGGCTGTCGAACAGGCATAGCTCCACCTTCTGCGCGTTGGCGGAGAACAACGCAAAATTGGTGCCCCGGCCGTCCCAGCTTGCACCGAGGCGCGAGAACGTTCCGGCAGACAATCGCATGCGTCAGCTTTCCGGCACGAGAAAAATCGCGGCCAAAGGCGGGATGGTGAGATTGAGCTCTGGCACGAGGCCGTCCGACGTTTGGACCTCGCCGATGTTCCCGACATTGCTGCCGCCGTAATGGGAGGAGTCCGAATTGAACACCTCGCGCCACTTGCCGGCGAACGGCACGCGAACGCGGTAATTGTAATACACATTGGGCGAAAAATTCACGACCACCAGGCATCGCGCGCGGGCATCATTGCCCTTGCGGATCCAGGCGAACACATTGCCGTTGGCGTCGTCGGTGACGACCCATTCAAAACCGGCCTGATCGCAATCCAGTTCATGCAGCGCCGGCAGCGTGCGATAGACCCGGTTGAGATCGCGGATCAAAGAATGGATACCGGCGTGCTTGCTCTGGTCGAGCAGGTGCCAGTCCAGCGAGCGATCATGGCTCCATTCGCGCTCTTGCGCGAATTCGCAGCCCATGAACAAGAGCTTCTTGCCGGGATGGCCGAACATGAAGCTGTAATAGGCCCGCAGGTTCGCGAAGCGCTGCCAATCGTCGCCGGGCATCCGTCCGATGATCGAACGCTTGCCGTGCACGACTTCGTCGTGCGACAGCGGCAGGATGAAATTTTCCGAAAAAGCGTAGTGCAGGCCGAACAGGATATCGCCGTGGTGATGTTTGCGGTGAATCGGATCCTTGCTGATATAATTCAGCGTGTCGTGCATCCAGCCCATGTTCCACTTGTAGCCGAAGCCCAGGCCGCCATATTCGACCGGGCGCGACACCTGCGGCCATGCCGTGGACTCCTCCGCCGCGGTCGTGGCTTGCGGAAAGCGGGCGAACACTTCCGTGTTGAATCGCCGCAGGAAATCGATGGCGTCGAGATTTTCCCGGCCGCCATATTTGTTCGGGATCCAGCCGCCGGCGGGGCGGCTGTAGTCGAGATAGAGCATGGAGGCGACGGCATCGACGCGCAGGCCGTCGATGCCGTAGCGCTCCAGCCAGAACAGCGCGTTCGACACCAGGAAATTCACCACTTCGGTGCGGCCGTAATTGTAGATCAGCGTGCCCCAGTCGAGGTGGCGGCCCTGCAGCGGGTTGGCGTGTTCGTAGAGCGCGGTGCCGTCGAAATTGCCGAGCCCATGCGGATCGTCGGGGAAATGCCCGGGCACCCAGTCCAGCAGCACGCCGATGCCCTCGCGGTGGCAGGCGTCGACCAGAGCGGAAAAGTCCGAAGGTGTGCCGAACCGGCTGGTCGGCGCGTACAGGCCGGTCGGCTGATAGCCCCATGAGCCATCGAAAGGATGCTCGCTGACCGGAAGGAATTCGATGTGGGTAAAGCCGAGATCCCTTGCATACCGCGGCAGCTGCTCGGCGAGCTCGCGGTAGGTCAGCCACTCGTTGCCGCCCTTGCGCCGCCACGAGCCCAGATGAACCTCGTAGATCGACATCGGCGAACCCAGCGCATTGATGCGCTCGGGCGCTGGCCCCGGATGCGGCAGTCTGGTCTCGTCCAACACGATGGAGGCCGTGCTCGGGCGCATTTCCGCGGCAAAGGCCATCGGGTCGGACTTCAGCGGCAGATGCTGGCCCTGCGGGCCGATGATATCGAACTTGTAGTGGTCGCCCGCGGCGGCATGGGGCACGAACAGCTCCCAATAGCCGACGCCGCGCACGCGCATCGGATGGCGGTGTGGATTCCAGAAGTTGAAATCGCCGACCACGCTGACCCGCCGCGCATTGGGCGCGAACACCACGAAGCCCACGCCATCGACGCCGTCGAGCGTCATTGGATGCGCGCCGAGCTTGTCGTAAAGCCGCTGATGGGTGCCCTCGCCGAGCAGATAGAGATCGAAATCGGTCAGGATGGGGGGAAAGCGATAGGGGTCGTCGAGTTCGACCACGGTATCGCCGAAGCGGGCGCGCAATTGGTAGCGCTCGGAGCCGTTCGGCAGGGCGCCCGCGAACAGGCCCGCGTCGTGGATCCGCGCGAGCTCCGCCGATTCGCCGTGCTCGCCGATCGCCTCGACGTTCGACGCTTCGGGCAGGAACGCGCGCACGACGGTTCGGTCGCCTTCGGTATGAACGCCGAGATAATGGAAGGGATCGGAGTGGCGGCCTTCCACGATCGCATAGGCCTCCGCGGACAGTTTGGTCATGAAGCCTCGCTGGTATTTTCAGACAAAATTCGGATCGCACCGGTCAGCGGCACGCGCAGCCAATCCGGCCGGTAGGCCAGCTCGTATTCGATCTCGTAGAAGGCTTTCTCAAGCAGGAAGAAGCTCAATAGGCGCTCGGCGGCTTGCGGGTCGGCCGGCCACAGTCCTGCATTGGTCCTGATCTCGCGATAGGCGGCCAGGAACGCCGCCGTGGCGCGATCGCGCCATTCCCCGAGCGCTGCGCCGAGCCTGCCCTGTTCGTCGGATGCCACCTTCAGCGCGCGCTCCAGCGCAGCCGTAGCCGAATAGTCGATCGACCGGATCAGGCCGGCGACGTCGCGCGCCGCGGGCGCCTTGCGCCGCCGCTCCGCGTGCGGCCGGCGCGGCTCGCCCTCGAAATCGATGATGAAGATATCGTCCTTGACGATCAGCATCTGACCGAGGTGGAAGTCGCCATGGTGACGGATCTTGAGGCCGTCGATATCGGATGGAAGCAAAGCGTTCAGTCGGTCGCGCAGGCCATCGCGCTGGGCCAGCAACTGCTCGACCAGCGGACGATCGGCGTCCTTGATCGCATCGCGCCGCTGCTTCAGCGCCTCGAAGACGCGACCGGCGCGGGCCACCACATCCTCGATCCAGCGCTGCACGTCCTCAGGCGTGGTCGGCTCCGGCGCGAAATCGGCAAACTCATCCGTGCCGGCCAGCGCGAGATGCATCTCGGCGACGCGCCTGCCGGTTTGCGACATGTAGCGCAGATAGGGGACCTGCTCCTCGCTCTCGGCCGGGTGTCCGCTTGACGCCAGCAGGCGCTGCTCGTCGACAAAGCGATCGAGATAGGCCGAGGTCACGATCCATCCGTCACCCTGATTTTCGACGAAGGCATGAACGATCGCGACCGCGCTTTTCTGGTCGCCCTCGACCAGTTCGACGCTGCCGAGCAGCGCCGGCGTATTGGCAAAACCCGCCACCTCGGTCAGGAACCGGCCCATCTCGATCTCCGGATTGATGCCGGGTTCGAGCTTGCGATAGACCTTGACGACGTATTGGTTGTCGACCAGCGCGGTAGAGTTCGATTGTTCGGTGTCGACGGCACGGACATGCTCGGGCGGCTTGATCGGCTTGTCGGATAGCTCGCTGGTCGGCCGGAATTCAAGCCGCAGGCCGTTCTCTTCGACGGTCAGGTTTTTCCGCAAGTTCCGCAGCAACAGCGCGATGAATATCTGGTCGGTCGCGACATCCAGCAGCGTTCCCTCCCGCGCGCCCTGGCGGACGGCGGCGAATGCGCGGGGGTTGTAGCGCTCGCGGTCGAAGCGCACCCACTCAATCTGCATCGGCAACACGTAGCGCTGCGTCACGCCGCGCTGGGTCGCCTCAAAGAAGGCCAGCCAGGGCCGGTTGTCGCCGATATCGCAGAATGGGATCGCCGAGGTCAGGACGGGATGGATAGCCTTCGGTGTACGCTCGGGATACCAGCGGGTTCGCGCCAGGAATCCGGGCAGGACGTCCCGTTCGAAGACGCTGCGGGTACGGGCCAGCGATACCCAGGTGGCGCCGAGCGGCACCACCAGCGTCTCGAATTCCGGAACCACCGTGGGCGCGACGTGCTCGGACTTGTCGCGCTCCTTGAGCTGGAACCAGTAGAAGCCGTAGGGCGCCAGCGTGATCATGTAAGGCAATTCGCCGATCGCCGGGAAACGCGTGCGGCCGAGCATTTCCAGCGGAATCCGATCCTTCCATGCGGAAAGATCGAGCTCGGTGGCCTGCGCCGACCGCGACAGGTTGGCGACGCAGAGGATGACTTCGTCCTGGTACTGCCTGACATAGGCCAGCACCGAGCGGTTGATCGGGCGGATGAACGTCATTGTGCCGCGGCCGAACGCCAGGGTCGACTTGCGCACCGCGATCAGCCGCTTGGTGGCGCTCAACAGCGACGACAGGCTGCGCGACTGCGCCTCGACATTGACCGCCTCGTAGCCATAGACCGGGTCCATGATGGTCGGTGCGTAGAGCCGCGCCGGGTCGGCGCGGGAGAAGCCGCCATTGCGGTCCGGCGTCCATTGCATCGGGGTGCGCACGCCGTTGCGGTCACCGAGATAGATGTTGTCGCCCATCCCGATTTCGTCGCCGTAATAGATGATGGGCGTGCCGGGAAACGAAAGCAAAAGCGAATTCATCAACTCGATCTTGCGCCGGTCATTGTCCATCAAGGGAGCGAGACGGCGGCGGATGCCGACATTGATGCGGGCGCGCGGATCGTTGGCATAGGTCGACCACAGATAGTCGCGCTCGACGTCGGTGACCATTTCCAGCGTCAGTTCGTCGTGGTTGCGCAGGAACAGCGCCCACTGGCAATTGGCCGGGATATCCGGGGTCTGGCGCAGGATGTCGGTGATCGGAAAGCGGTCCTCCTGGGCGATCGCCATGTAGATCCGCGGCATCAGCGGGAAATGATAAGCCATGTGGCATTCATCGCCCTTGCCGAAATATTCCTGCACATCCTCCGGCCATTGATTGGCTTCGGCCAGCAGCACCTTGCCCTTGGCGTAGGCGTCGAGCTCCTTGCGCAGCTTTCGGATGATGGCGTGGGTTTCGGGCAGGTTCTCGTTGTTGGTGCCGTCGCGTTCGCACAGATAGGGGATTGCATCGAGACGGAAGCCGTCGACGCCGGTATCGAGCCAGCGTTTCATGACTTTGGTGATCGCGCCGACGACGCGCGGATTATCGAAATTGAGATCCGGCTGGTGCGAGAAGAAGCGGTGCCAGTAGAACTGGCCGGCTTCCGGGTCCCAGGTCCAGTTCGACTTCTCGGTATCGGTGAAGATGATCCGCGTGCCCAGATATTTCTGGTCGGTATCGCTCCAGACATACCAGTTGCGCGCGCTCGACTTTGGATCGCTGCGGCGGGCGCGCTTGAACCAGTCGTGCTGGTCGGAAGTGTGATTGATCACGAGCTCGGTGATGACCCGCAGCCCGCGCCGCTTGGCCTCGACGATGAAGCGCTTGAAGTCCTTCATCGTGCCGAAATCGGGATTGATCGCGCCATAGTCGGCGATGTCGTAGCCGTCGTCGCGGCCGGGCGAGGGATAGAACGGCAACAGCCACAGCGCGGTGACGCCGAGCTCCTGCAGATAGCCGAGCTTCTCGGTCAGTCCCGCGAAGTCGCCGATGCCGTCATTGTTGCTGTCGGCAAAGGCCTTGACGTGAAGCTGATAGATGATGGCGTCCTTGTACCACAGCTCATCGCCATCGAGCGAGGTGACCGGCAGCTCCGTTGCATCGATGGAGGACAACAGGTTCATGCTGCCCTCACGCCAGACAGCGGAAGAGCAACGCGGGGTCGCGCACCGGATCGATCCGCAAACGTATTCCGCCCCACTCCAGGGGGTAACGTTCGCCGGTCATGAGGTTCTCGAGGGCAGCAACGTGACGGCGGTCGCCGGCCATGCCGACCTCGATATCGCCGAGCGGCAGCCAGAATTCATGCACCTCGCGCGACAGCGCGATCGCGGCCACGACGCTGTTGGTCTGATTGACCGATTCCTTGACGAAGGCGATGACATTGCCGTCGTCGACGGGAACAAAGCGCAATTGGCTCGTTTGCTGCAGCGCCGTGTTTTCGCGGCGGGCGCGGTTGAGGTCGCGGATATAGGGCTTGATATTGCCCGGCCTGTCCCAGTCGCGGACCTTGATCTCGTATTTTTCGGAATCGAGATATTCCTCGCGGCCGGGGATTGGTTCGTGTTCCAGCAGCTCGAAGCCGTTGTAGATGCCATAGGTCGAGGACAGGGTTGCCGCCAACGCCACGCGTGATTTGAACATCCATTCCTCGCCGCCCTGCAGATGATAGGGCAGGATGTCGGGCGTATTGACGAAGAAATTGGGGCGATAGTAATCGTGCTCCGGATAGGCCACCAGCTCGCTGAGATATTGCTCCAGCTCCCATTTCTGGGTGCGCCAGGTGAAGTAGGTGTAGGACTGGGTGAAGCCGAGTTTGGCGAGACCCTGCATGAGCTTCGGCCGGGTGAAGGCCTCCGCAAGGAAGATCACGTCGGGGTGACGAAGCTGGACGTCATGGATCAGCCATTCCCAGAACCGGAACGGCTTGGTGTGGGGATTGTCGACCCGGAAAATCTTCACCCCCTGTTCGATCCAGAACAGCACCACGTCGCGCAGCGCATTCCACAGCGCGCCGGCATCCTGGGACGAAAAATCGGGGTTGACGATGTCCTCATATTTCTTGGGCGGGTTTTCCGCGTAGCGCATCGATCCGTCAGGCCGCCGCCGGAACCATTGCGGGTGCTCCTTGAGCCAGGGATGGTCGGGCGAGCATTGCACGGCGAAGTCGAGCGCGACCTCCATGTCGTGCTGCCTGCATGCCGCGACGAAGTCGCGGAAATCCTGCAGCGTGCCCAGTTCCGGATGCACCGCGTCGTGACCGCCCTCGGCCGAGCCGATGGCGTAGGGGCTGCCGGGATCACCCTCGGCCGCGGTCACCGCATTGTTGCGGCCCTTGCGGTTGGTGTGGCCGATCGGGTGGATAGGCGTGAGATAAACCACGTCGAACCCCATCGCCGCGATATCGGGAAGCCGGGCGATGCTGTCCCTGAAGGTGCCGTGCTGGCCAGGAAGCTTGCCTTGGCTGCGCGGCACCATTTCGTACCAGGCGCCATAGCGCGCCCGCGGCCGGTCCGCGACCAGGGGAAACAGCGGCGATCGCGTCAGGTCCGGCGGCAACTGGCTCACGGCCATCGCGTTTTTCAATTCGTCGGTCAGAAGCGGCGCGGTCTCGCCGGTCCGCAGGAAATCCTCGCATTGCCTGAGGATGATTGCGGCCGCGGCATGGCCGCCGGCCTGCGCCTTTGTCAGCATGCCGGCGCCTTCGAGGGCGTCGAGCGTCAGGTCGGCGCCGGCCTTCTGCTTGAGTTCGAAGCCATGCCGCCAGGTCGCGAATTCGTCGGTCCAGGCCTCGATCGCATAGACATAGCGGCCGGGGAGGTCGGGCACGAACGATCCGCCCCAACGATCATTGCTGCTATGGGTCATAGGTTCGCGGCGCCACTCGCGGTCGCGTTCGCGGCGCCAGACCAGCGCGGCGGCAACCACGTCATGCCCGTCGCGATAAATATCGGCCCAGACCTCGACCCGCTCGCCGACGATCCGCTTCACCGGAAAGCGGCCGCCGTCGATCAGCGGATAAATATCCTCGATATGGAAGGCGCCGCCGGATGCGGCGCTCTCGACAGTTTGAGTTGTTTTGTTCACGGTGATGCCATTGACATGGAAACGACTTCCCGTTTCGTTTGCGGGAAAGGAGACGTTCCGAACATATATAGAAAGCCACTGGCCGGGCATTGGTTCCCGGGGAACGCCTGGGCGGCCTTGGAGTTAAACACGGCTATCCTATTCCTGCATCTAAGAATTTCGCGACGGCTCCCGCTGTTGCGTGCAAACCGCGTGCCGAATGGACCTTTTCACCAAAGCCAGAGAATTGGGAATTCAGACCGAGTTTATCGACGGTCAGGGTCACCGGCATGTGACGGACGAAGTCGCGCTGAAGATCATCCTCGGTGCCCTGCCGTCCGGGATACCCTACCGGCTGCTCGGTGGCGCGGTAGTGGTCCGGTCCGGCCGGCCGTCGCGGACGGAACTGAGCGAGGCTGCCACGTTTCCGCTGCGCTGGAAAATCGTTGCGGGTCTTAAGGTTATCGCGGAGGGCGAGACCCGCGATCGCGCCATCGTCTGGCCACAGGGTCTGCCCGTCGGCTCGTACCGGCTGCACCTGACCGATGCCGCCTCACTCACGGAGGAGGCCCCCCTGATCGTCTCGCCGCCAAAAGCCTTCGGCGGCGATTTCGACCGCTGCTGGCTGTTGGCGGTCCAGCTCTACGGCATCCGTTCGGCGCGCAATTGGGGGATCGGCGATTTCACCGACCTCGAAGGGCTGATCGAACTCGCGCGACATCTGGGCGCGGATGGCGTTGGCCTCAATCCACTGCACGCACTGTTCGACGACCGCCCCGGCGATTGCAGCCCGTATTCGCCGAACAGCCGGCTGTTTCTCAATGCGCTCTATATCGATGTCGAAAGGCTGCCGGGATTTCAGCGCGCGTTCGAGAGCACGGGCACGGTAGCCCGGCAGAGAGCAAGCGATATCGTCGACTATGCCGGGGTCGCCGAGCTGAAATGGCGCGCGCTGCGCTTCGCCTTCGATTCGTTCACGGCCAATCCCAATAGTGAGCGCCGGCAGGATTTCGAGAAGTTTCGCGCCGAGCGCGCACCGCTGCTGTCACGCTTCGCCTGTTTTGAGGTGCTCCGGCACAAATTCAACAAGCCTTGGTGGGAATGGCCCGAACCATGGCGGCAGCCCGATGAGGCCGGATGCGCCGGCTTTCGCGAGGGGCCGGATGGAGCCGAGATCGAATTCGTCGAATTCGTGCAATGGATCGCCGACCGGCAGCTGCGCGCCTGCCGGGATCACGCAACCCGGCTGGGCATGAAGGTCGGTCTCTATCTCGATGTCGCCGTCGGCGTTCAATGCGATGGATTCGACGCCTGGAACGAGCAAACCGCGATTTCGCGTCACCTCGGTGTCGGAGCGCCTCCCGATCCCCTCAACACCGCGGGCCAGAACTGGGGCCTCGCCGGCTTCAACGCCGCCGGTCTCGAAATCCAGTCCTTCGATCCGTTTCGGGAGATGCTGCGGGCCTCAATGCGCTATGCGGGCGCGATCCGGCTCGATCACGTGCTGGGCCTGAAGCGGCTTTATCTGGTGCCGCACGGTTTTGCCCCCGACAACGGCGTCTATGTGCAGATGCCGTTCGAGGCGCTGCTGGCGGCGACCGCGCAGGAGAGCGTGGCGCATCGCTGCGTGGTGATCGGCGAAGATCTCGGCACCGTGCCGGAAGGC
>NZ_JADGRI010000182.1 GCF_017881085.1 Bradyrhizobium sp. | reverse complement strand
TTAGGAAACCGTCGCTCTATCCGGCTGAGCTACGGGACCGGAGGCCCCGCCCAGACGTGCGGGTGCCCGGGCGTTAAATAGCAGAGCGCGCGCATGATCGCCAGCCTCCGATCGGTCCTTTTGCCTGAAGGCGATAGACGTGGCACGGACAGCAAATCCTGGGCAAAATGGCTTTCGGACAAATTTGCCGTCACAGGCCTTCGCGCGGATTTGGCGCACCCATGGGGAACGGCGAAACCGAAGAAGTGACGGCGCTGGGAGGCTTCTTTCCGGCACTGGGTTCGGCCGACCAGTCCATCGACGATGTCGTCGACGTCGCCGGCCTTCGCAACAACGCAAAAGAGCGCGGCGAAGATTTGCGAACGGGACGTATCACGTCGTCAATTGTTCCGATACGGCATGGCGCTTCACGAATAGAGCTTGCGGGTGGTGGCGCTTTTTTCGGTGGCGGCGGGGCCGCGGAAGGTGCCGAACACGCCGTCGAGCGCCGGGTTGCTGACGCCGAACCAGTGCTTCTCGCTGATGAAATGATGGCGCAAATGATACTGCTTGATCCAGCGGCCAAGCCGGGTCCGCGGCTGGTAGGGGATGTGGGCGACGTAATGCACCCATTCATAGTGCAGGATCGCCAGCATCATCCCGAGCAGCGCGGACAAGGCGGCCTCCCACCCGAACACCAGCGCGAACAGCCCCCAGGCGACGGCGAGGTTGGGTACCAGGAACCAGATCGGCAGAAACAACAGATCAAGCCGGTTCGGCTCGACATGATGGTCGTAATGCAGGCGGTGCTGCAGCCTGCGCGCCAGCGGCGATGACAGCGGGGCTGCGTGAAAGGCGAAGCGGTGCATGCCGTATTCGCTGAGATAGAACAGCAGCGCGCCGATCAGGATCATCACGGGCTGCAGCGCGACGACGCCGAATAGCCCGAGCATGATTTCAGCCGCCGCGCCCACGAGCAGCGCCGCGACGCTGCCATGACGAAGAAATACCAGAAGCATTCGGCTTCCCTTCAAAAACCCAACCCCTCCGCGCGACCAGGGCCCTTTGCGGCTTCAATTGAGCTGAAGCGGCAGGAAACACCATTCGCCTTGGTTAGGAAACCCCTCAGAAATTATAGTCGATGAACAGCTCGTTGGTCGGGGCGTCAAACCCAACCCCCTGCGGCAGGGGTCCAGCCTCCGCATTGGGACCCTCCTTCTTCACCGCGACCTGATCGCTGCGGGCCAGTTTTCCCTTCATCTGGGTGCTCAGCGCCTGCATCAGCGGTTCGCGTGGCACTTCGTTATAGGCTTTTATCTGGGTCGAACACATGCAGGCGCAGCCCGGCCGCAGCATCGCGGCAACCGCGTCCTTCGGTGTCGCGTTCCTGCTGCCGTGGTGGCCGACCTTGTAGAAGTCGATATTCTTCAGGATGTCCGTTGCCTGCTTGGTCATTTCAGTATGGCCGGGCGTTCCGAAGGCGCCGCCGTATAGAAAGTTTTCCCAGTTGCCCCATTGGGCGTCGCCGGCGAACAGCAGATTCCTGCCGCCGAAGCTGAACAGGATGACGAGGCTCTGGTTGTTGAGGGTCTTGTCGGCCGCCAGCGCCCGCGCCGCCAGCACGTCCGGCCGGACGCTGTCGATCAACGCCTTGACCTTGGTGTCTGCAAAAAACTTGAAGGCATGGGCGGGATAGCTCTCGGCCTGAAACGCATTCGAAAACGTCTTCGCGGGCTCGTCATCTTCCTGCATGGCGTCCGCGAGATATTGGTCGGCCGTATTGGTCATCTGCGCGATCAGCTTGACATCCCCGGGGGGCCCGAGGATTTGCGCGGAAAGGCCGGCATCGATGAGAGCCTGTGGCAGATTCGGCAGGTCGCCGGCCTTGTAATAGTCGTGCGCCGGCTTGTTGGCGAATCCGTTTTGCAGGACATCCAGCGCCGTTTGGTTGCTGGAGCCGCCGCTCGCGGCCATGCCGCCGGTGATGTTCTGCGCCATGGCGACAAACGGGTCCCTCGGACCACGCACCGCCAGTTGCAGCGAAAGCTGGCTCGCCAGCGCCGTAAGCTTGGTTTGTATGTTGATCGCGTTTTTATCGCCCGGGTCTTCGAACCAGGGCATCCAGACCCGATCGACGGTGATCTGCCTGAAGGCGTCGCTGCACTTGGCGAAGCCGGAGATATGGTCCGCATGCCGATGCGTCATGATAACCAGCGAGAGGTGCTTTCCGCAATCCGCGGACATCTGCTCGACCGCATCCCCGATGCTGCCGAGGTCGACGGCATGCACCCCGCAGTCGATCAGAATATGCTTCTCGTCCTTGCCGTTCCGTACCGTCAGCAGAAAGAAGTCGCCGAAGCCGACGCGATACATGCGCACCCGCAGCGTCTTTGCACCGCCGGGCGACGCACCGTTGCCGGAACCGCCCGTCCCCGGCGCGGTTCTCGACGGCTTTTTGCCCGCAGTCTTCGCGGTCTTGGCGGCGCGTTGCCCGGTCTTCCTGGCGACCGTCTTTTTCGCGGCGGACGCTACCTTCTTTGCGGCTGCCATTTTTCAAACTCCTGCGTGCAACAGACCAAAGTTGATTTGGAAGCGCTTGCCGTCCTCAGCGCTACCGGGATGCTCGGCTACCTGTCCGGTGGAGAGATAATAATTCCGCACCCGATCCTCCCGCGGCTGGGACCACAGCTTCGGGATCACGAATCGAACTCTCGGCGGCGGCCGGGTGGCGCCGTCCGGCGGATCCTGCGCGATCAACAGGGTGACGCCGTTGCGCATCGGGAACTTGCCGGGGTTGGTCGCGCCGAAATCCTTTTCGACGGTCTGGACCAACTCGACTACCATGTTGACGTAGAGGCGGCCGTCCTGCCCGGTTTGGAACATCGGATGAAACGAGGGCGCTGCGATCGGCTCCGGATCGCGAAAGCCGAGCAGCTTCGCATTCTTCTTGGCAAAAGCGCGAAGCACTCTGCCGTTGGTGTCTTTCTCCTCGGTGGTCAGTCCGTTCGGATCGCCGAATAGCAGCCCGTCGACCTCGAGCGCCTGGCGCTTGACCTTTGGCCAAAACAGCGAGTCCTCCGAAAACGAAGCGGCGTCGTCCGCGACAATGCCGCGCAGCCGGAATGCCTGCATGAACGCATCGCGCACGCCGTCGGGATCGTCAGGATGAAAATCCAGGTCGGCGGTCAGGACGGCTCGCAGGAAATCGCCGAAGGTGATGTCGACCGGAGGGCAATAGTCGAGCGCGCGGGCGCAGATGACGAAGAACTGATCCGCGGTCCGGCTGGCTTCGGCCGCCAGCCGCTCGGCCAGGGGGACCGCAAGGTCGTCCTTGTCCAGGGTTCCACCGCCGGCGCGGAAGATGCGGAAGAGATCGAAGGTTCGCCGCGTATAGACCGTAAAATACGCGTCGAAAACTGCCGAGACCAGGATCGAGCCGCGGTCATGCGGTTCTGTCTTGATGTTGATGTCGTTGGAATCGACGGGTGTCCCGAGCGCGCTGCGCAGGCTGGACCGCATGCCGGAAGCCTCGCCGAACTGCTGGGCGAGGGCGACCAGGGGATTTGGAGCGGCCAGCTGGGCCTGAATGATGGCCGGGCCGGAATCGGTCTGCACATTTGCGCTCAGTTGCTGATTGAACAGCCTGCCACCGGTCTTGCGCAGCGTATCCAGCAGTACTTCCTTGTGGGCAAAATGAACAAACAGCGCCGCCAGATCGGCAAAGGCTTCATGAAATGCCGGGACGTCGATGTTGGTCGGCTCCATGAAATATTCGCGGATCCCGTCGACGATCGCATGCGTCGTTTCATGCGCAATGATGTCGTGCGACAGGCAGGTGTAGACCGTCTGGCCAGGCAGATTGCGCCCGGGGTCGGTGCGGCTGGCCTTGAAATAGCCGAACACGATGCCGTGCACGGCGGGATTGTAGAACGCATTGGCCTGGCACATCGCGTGCGGGAAAAGATTGAGGCACCTGGAAGCCGCGGCCTGCTGCTCGGTCGTGGTATCGGGCGTGTGCGCGATTTGCCGCCAGTGAATGCGCCGGCCCAGAGCGGCTTCGAACCGCTGCAAGGTTTCGCTGGCCACCGCGTAGACCATCTGCTGGTGAAACCGTGGATCGGTGTCGCTCGGCGCAAGGCCTCCCATGATCAACAATTTGGGGTCGTCGAGGTCGACGGGCAGGTAGTAGGTCCGGTTGGTGCCGTCATAGTCGATGACCGCGAATCTCTCCCCCACCGGTCCGGGCTGAAGTTTCTCGTAACGGACCTGCGTCGTCATGTAGTTGCCGACGAACTTGCCGAGGCTCGGGTCGAACGCATAGACCTTCAGCGGACGCCAGTCCGGCCAGGGCAGTTCTGCCGATGAGAAGATATCGTCGTCCGGGCTGTTCGAAGCCGGTGCATTCGGCGCCGATCTGGCCGAAGCCGCCGCACTCGGAGACGGCGCTTTCGATTCCGCCAATCCCTCACAAACAAATTGCGATTGCATGGCTATTTTCCCTTATATCTATTTCTGCACAATACTGCCCGCGATCCGTCGGTCTGACACGGAGTCTGAAATTCGCTTGGTCCAATATGATGTCGCCACCCGCGTCAGGTCGGCATACGCTATCTTAGCGTGTATCGACGTCAAATTCACGTCAAAAATGCCGGGCATAGTTGCGATTCCGGGGGTGACAGCCACAACGATAATGGCGACAATCAGCGGTGGCGGAAATTGCGTCGCGTAGAACCAGTGTTGAGAGTTGTGTTGTGGGGAAGACCTGCGCGATGGCGCCGCCCGGATCCGTATTGATGATTACCGCGTTCGCAGCCTGCGCGGCGCTGATGCCGCTGCGTGCGCAGGCGCAGTGGTGGTCGCGCGCGCCGGCCGATTTCGAGGAATGCGCCGACAAGGCCGAGAGAGCGGCGACGAAGGCAGAAAAGTCGTCGCAGCTCGCCGAATGCAACGCGAAATTCGCAGGCCGGCGGAAGCTCGGCGGCGGCTACACCTATTTCGATTTCATGCAGAACCGGAGCTTCGATATCGCGGGCCCGAATCCCACGCCCGAGGAACAGAAGAAGATCGACGAGCAATATACCCGCTTCCTCGACCAGGAGCGGCAGAACCGCGTCGCGGCCGAATCCAGGGCGAAGCAGCAATTGCTGCAGCCCGCTTCGTTGCGAAGCGAGAAGGTGCCGCTGCCGGTCGTGGCGCCCAACAGGCAAGCGGCTGCGACAAGCGAGGTCAAGCCGCGTCCGAAGGCCACCGGTTGCGCGCAGCATTCGTTCTCCTGCGACTGGCCCCGGCTTTCGGAAAGCCTCAACGGTTTGAAGAAGCTGTTCGGCGCCTCGCCGGCCAAGCCGAAACGCGGGTGACCGTTTTCGTCATTCCGGCGCGAGGCGAAGCCTCGAACCCGGAATGACGGTGTCTCATCGGTCCGCGATGTCGGATGGTTCACCGACGCCGCCAGGAGAAGCGGCCGCATCGGGAAGTGCGCCGGCATCAATCCGGTCAGTAATGTGCGGTGTTGTGAATCCGCCTGCCATGGTGCCGGGGCGGCCGCGGATCGGGCGCGATCGGTTGATAAACCGGCGGCGCATCATAGATCCGCGCCGCACGCTGCTCCTGCAGCCTGGCGTCATAGCCGGGCGATGGCGTCACGGTCGGCGGCGCGGCGCTTGCCGGCACCGTAAGGGCCCGGCCGCCGGCAACCGCGACGATGGCAATGACGGAAGCTGCATGGATTCGTTTCATATGTTTTCTTCCGGCACGTCTTTCCTCCCGGCGCGGCCGCGACCGATGCGCGTTGCCACGCGAACCAAATTCGTCCTTTAACATTGCCTTTTCAAGGCAACAGCGCGTGAGCAACGCCGTTATAGCCGAATCTGCTCGCGTCAGCCGAGCTGCGCCGGCGTCCCCTTGCCTTGTAACGGTCATGGCGCGCCGTTATGTTTTGTCCTGCGGGGCAGCATTCGGGAGGAGACGACCATGGGCTTACTCGATGTACTCAACGGAATGCAGAACGGCCCGCGCGGTTCGAGCAATCCAAGCGCGCAATCCGGCGGAGGAATGTCGCCCTTGACCATGGCGATCCTCGGACTGCTCGCCTGGAAGGCGGTCAAGCATTTCAGCGGCAATCAGCCAGGCGCAAGCCCGGCACCGGCGCCATCGCCGGGCACTCCCTCTGGCGGCGGCGTGGCCGGAGGTGGTGGTCTTGGCGACCTGCTGAAGGGCGGATTGGGCGGCCTGCTCGCGGGCGGCGCCGCCGGTAGCGTGATCAGCGGCGGGCTCGGCGACCTGCTCAAGCAGCTGCAGCAGGGCGGCCAGGGCGACGCCGCCAATTCATGGGTCAGCAACGGCCCCAACAAGCAGATTTCGCCCGGCGATCTCGCCAGCGCGCTCGGCGCCGATCAGCTCAATGCGCTCTCCGCGCAGAGCGGCCTGTCGCGCGAGGAACTGCTCTCCGGCCTCAGCCAGCATTTGCCCGACGTGATCAACCATTTGACGCCGGACGGACGGCTGCCGACCGAAAATGAATTGTCGGGGCGGATCTGAGATCAGGCGACATCGACATTTGAACTTCGGTTTTTTGAAAAGGACGACTGCGATGATACACATCATTATTGTCGGCTTCATCGCGGGGATTCTCGCCCGGCTGCTCTCGCCCGGCCCGAACAATCCCAGCGGATTCATCCTGACCACCGTGCTCGGCATCGCCGGCGCGTTTCTGGCGACCTTCATCGGCCAGGCCATGGGCCATTACGCGCCGGATCAGGGCGCCGGCTACATCACCTCGACCATCGGCGCGCTGGTGGTGCTGTTCATTTGGAACAGGCTGGTGGCGAGGGGCGCGATTTCCGATCCCGGCGCGAGATGACTGCTCATAATCTTACGAAATCAAGTGCAGCCCGGCGTCCATCCGCACCAGTTCGCCGGTCATATTGCTCGACGCCGGCGTGGCGAGAAAGCATACGAGTTGCGCGATATCGTCGGCGCTCGAGGCAACCTTGAGCGGCACCTTCGCGATCACGCTGTCGCGCACCTGCCTGGCGCCCTCCTCGCCGCGGCCCTTGGTGAACCAGGGCGTGTCGATATAGCCGGGGCAGACGGTGTTGACGCGGATCAGCGGCGCCAGCGCGCGCGCCAGCGAGAAGGTGATGGTGTTCAGCGCGCCCTTGCTCGCGGCATAGGCGATCGAGGAACCGATGCCGCTGATGCCGGCGACCGAGGAGACGTTGACCACGGCCGAAGCGCGCCCCGACGCGTTGGCGCCGGCTTCCAGCAGGCCTCGCGCCGCGCGCACCATCTGGAACGGGCCGATGGTGTTGACGCCGAACAGCCGCTGAAAATCCTCCGCCGACAATCCGTCGAGATTGCCGTGCGCCATATGCTTGGTTGTGCCGGCATTGTTGATGAGCGCGTCGAGGCGTCCCCAGGGCGCGGCTGCCGCGACGATCTTCCTGCAATCCTCGTCGCGCGAGACGTCGCCCTGTACCACGACCACCTCGCCGCCGGCGCTGCGGCAGAGATCGGCGGTCTGTTCGGCTTCCTTCTTGCTGGACGAATAATTGACGACGATGCGCGCGCCACCCTTGGCCAGAATGGCCGCGGTCGCCGCCCCCAGGCCGGACGCTGAACCCGTTACAATCGCGCACAATCCATCCCCAGACATCCGCATTTCCTTTTTGTGTTTTTGGCTGACCGCTCACGGCGATCTACCATATCGCGCGGCAAATCGCCTGCAAATCGGCAAAACTCCGCCTGCCGGAATTAATCATTCCAGCAGACGACGCTTGATGTCGCCTCTCATGTCGCCCCCGCAGGGGCGCCTGCGGACATCGCCGCTTGTCATGACTGTGGCTTTTCCTCATCATGCGGCGCAAGAAACGATCGCACCCGTGGCCTCGGCAATGAGCCGGGCGAGACGTGCCCAATGAAGGACGAGGAACGCTGTGGCGGAGAGTGAGAACATTGTCGCGGAGACCGCGGAGAAGATATTCTCCGATCTCGCCGACGCCCAAACCATCAACAGCGACAAGGAGGGCGCCTGGAAAGCGCCGCTGTGGCAGGCGCTGACCGAAGCCGGCCTGCCGCTGGCGTGGGTGCCTGAGGATTGCGGCGGTTCCGGCGCCAGCCTGGCCGAAGGTTTTAGCGTATTGAGCGCGGCTGGGCGGTTTGCGATCGCGGTGCCGCTTGCGGAAACCATGCTGGCCGGCTGGCTGCTGGCGCAGGCGAAAATCTCCTCGCCCGAAGGCGCCATGACGCCCGCTCCAGCGAGCCCGAAGGACCGCATCGCGCTCAATGCCGACGGAACCCTGTCCGGCCGCGCGCGCGGCGTTCCCTTCGCCAGGGACGCCAGACATGTCGCGGTGCTGGCGCACGGCGCGGGCGGCCTCTCGATCGCGCTGGTGGACATGACAAAATGCCAGATCGAGGCTGGCCTCAATCTGGCGAACGACGGCAACGACACCGTGACGTTGTCCAATGTCGCGCCGATCACCATCAAGCCGGCGCCAAAGGGTTTCGACCAGACCCAGCTGATGCTGATGGGCGGGGTGGCGCGCAGCCTGCAGATCGCGGGCAGCCTGGAATCGATGCTGGAGGTCAGCGTGCGCTATTCCAACGAGCGCGTCGCCTTCGAGAAGAAGATCTCGAAATTCCAGGCGGTGCAGCACAATCTGGCAAAACTCGCCGGCGAGTCGGCGGCGGCGCTGGCCGCGGCAACCTCGGCCGCGGACGCCATCGCAAACAGCACCTCGTTCAACGACGAAGTGTTCCTCGAGGCGGTATCGGCAAAAATCCGCTGTGCGGAAGCCGCCGAAAAGGGCGCGGCGATCGCCCATCAGGTACACGGCGCGATCGGCTTCACGATCGAGCACATCCTGCATCGCTACACCCTGCGCGCGCTCGCCTGGCGCGACGATTTCGGCTCCGAGAGCTACTGGGCCGTCGAACTCGGCAAGATGGTCGCCGCGCGCGGCGCCGATGAACTGTGGCCGCTGGTCGCCTCGCGCTGATCCGGCGGGAAATTACGAAAGTCGAGATTTGACATGACCGCAGCCCTTCGTTTCGATCCGATCCGCCTGCCGCCCGAATGCGAAAAACTGCGCAAGGAAGTGCGCGCGTTTCTCGCCGACGAGATCGCGGCCGGCACCTTCAACCCGTTCCAGCCCAATCGCGAAGACGCCGATGCCAGGGAGTTTTGCCGCCGGGTCGGCGAGCGCGGCTGGATCGGCATGACATGGCCGAAGAAATATGGCGGCCACGAGCGCTCCTTCCTCGAGCGTTATGTGGTGACCGAGGAGATGCGCGTCGCCAACGCGCCGACGCGGCGCTTCTTCGTCGCCGACCGCCAGAGTGGTCCGGTGCTTTTGAAATACGCCCCCGAGCGCATCAAGTCGGACATCCTGCCGCGCATCTGCCGCGGCGAGGTCTGCTTTGCGATCGGCATGAGCGAGCCAAATTCGGGCTCCGACCTGTTCGCGGCCAGGACCAAGGCGACCAAGACCGACGGCGGCTGGCTGATCAACGGCACCAAGATATGGACCTCGTCAGCGCATATCGCCGACTACATGATTGCGATCTTCCGCACCTCACCGTCGACGAAAGAGAACCGCCGCCACGGCCTCACGCAATTTCTGGTCGACATGAAGACGCCGGGCATCAAGGTCAATCCGATCGGCCAGATCACCGGACAATTCGAATTCAACGAGGTGGTGTTCACCGACGCCTTCATGCCCGACGATCACGTGCTCGGCGAAATCGACGGCGCCTGGAAACAGGCGACGAGCGAACTCGCCTACGAGCGCTCGGGGCCGGAGCGCTTCCTCGAAACCTATTACGTGCTCACCGAACTCGTCCGCGCGGTCGGCAAGAATCCCGATACCCGCAGCGCCGAAGGCATCGGACGGCTGGTGGCGCAGCTACACACCATGCGGCGAATGTCGGTCTCGGTCGCGGGGATGCTGCAGGCCGGCAAGGAGCCGGTGGTGGAGGCCTCCATCGTCAAGGACATCGGCACGGTCTGGGAGCAGCAATTGCCGCACCGGGTGCGCGACCTCGCCGCCTTCGTCGACGAGAACGTGAGCAACCACGAAACGCTGGAAAAACAATTGTCATTCGCGATCAAGACCGCGCCGAAACTGACGATCCAGGGCGGCACCACCGAGGTGCTGCGCGGCATCATCGCGCGCGGGCTTGGCTTGCGCTGACCGCGCGGGCTTGGGTTGCGCTAATTCAACGAGGAAACCTCATGAGCAAATATACGGATATCGGCGTCGAGAAGCACGGCCATGTTGGCCTCATTGAAATCCAGCGGCCGCCATTGAACTTCTTCGATATCTCGCTGATCAACCAGATCGCCGATGCGCTGGAGGAATTCGACCAGGATATCGAAATCCGCGCTTCGGTGCTCGCCGCGCAAGGCAAGGCATTCTGCGCCGGCGCCAATTTCAGCGATCCGGCGCGGCAGGCGCAGGAGGCGCGCGAGGCCCAAGGAAAGGCCCAGGGAAAGGCGCAAGGCGATCCCGCCGACAGCCTCGGCTCGATCAACAGTCTCTATCTGCATGCGGTGCGCATCTTCCGCGCCAAAAAGCCGATTGTGGCCGCCGTGCATGGCGCGGCCATCGGCGGCGGATTGGGTTTGGCAGTGTCCGCCGATTTCCGCGTCACCTGCCCCGAGGCGCGTTTCTCCGCCAATTTCACCAAGCTCGGCTTTCATCCGGGTTTCGGCTTGACGACGACGCTGCCCGAACTGGTCGGCAAGAACAACGCCGAGCTGATCTTCTACACCAGCCGCCGCGTCACCGGCGAGGAAGCCACCCGGATGGGGCTCGCCAATGTCTGCGTGCCGCAGGATCAGGTGCGGGCCGAGGCCATGAAGCTCGCGCAGGAAATCGCTGAATGCTCCCCGCTCGGCCTGCTCTCGACCCGCGCCACCATGCGCGCCGGCCTCGCCGACCGCGTCCTCGCCGCGACCAACCACGAACTCGCCGAACAGTCGCGGCTGCGCGCCACCGAGGATTTCAAGGAAGGCGTCAAGGCCACCGCCGAACGCCGCGTGGCGAATTT
>NZ_JADGRI010000181.1 GCF_017881085.1 Bradyrhizobium sp. | reverse complement strand
TGGAGGCCGCAGAATGAAAATCCGCGCTCAAATCGCAATGGTGCTGAACCTCGACAAGTGCATCGGGTGTCACACCTGCAGCGTCACCTGCAAGAACGTATGGACCAGCCGCGAAGGCATGGAATATGCGTGGTTCAACAACGTCGAAACAAAGCCCGGCATCGGTTACCCCAAGGACTGGGAAAACCAGGCGCGCTGGAAAGGCGGCTGGAAACGCAAGCGCAACGGTTCGATCGAACCGCGGATCGGCGGCAAGTGGCGCGTATTGGCGAACATCTTCGCCAATCCGGACCTACCCGAAATCGACGACTATTACGAGCCGTTCACGTTCGACTATCAGCATCTGCAGCAGGCACCGGAAATGTCGGCGATGCCGACGGCGCGTCCGCGTTCGCTGATCTCGGGCGAGCGGATGGAGAAGATCGAGTGGGGTCCGAACTGGGAGGAAATCCTCGGCGGCGAGTTCGCCAAGCGATCGATGGATGTCAACTTCGAAGGCGTGCAGAAGGACATCTACGGCCAGTTCGAAAACACCTTCATGATGTATCTGCCCCGGCTGTGCGAGCATTGCCTCAACCCGGCGTGCGTCGCGGCGTGCCCGTCGGGCGCGATCTACAAGCGCGAGGAGGACGGCATCGTCCTGATCGACCAGGACAAATGCCGCGGCTGGCGGATGTGCGTCTCCGGCTGCCCCTACAAGAAGATCTATTACAACTGGTCGTCGGGCAAGTCGGAAAAGTGCATCTTCTGCTATCCGCGCATCGAGGCCGGCCAGCCGACGGTGTGTTCGGAGACCTGCGTCGGCCGCATCCGCTATCTCGGCGTGGTGCTTTACGATGCCGACCGGATCGAGGAGGCCGCGAGCAAGCCGGACGAGCGCGATCTCTATCAGGCCCAGCTCGACATCTTCCTCAATCCGAACGATCCCACGGTGATCGCCGAGGCCGAGCGGCAGGGCATCCCGCATGCCTGGCTCGAAGCGGCCAAGACCTCGCCGATCTGGAAGATGGCGATGGAATGGAAGGTCGCATTCCCCTTGCATCCGGAATACCGCACTTTGCCGATGGTCTGGTACGTGCCGCCGCTGTCGCCGATCACTTCGGCGGCGTCCGCCGGCAAGATCGGGTTCGACGGCGAAATGCCCGACGTCAAGTCGTTGCGCATTCCCATGAAGTACCTCGCCAATCTCTTGACGGCGGGCGACGAGAAGCCGGTGACGCTGGCGCTGGAGCGCATGCTGGCGATGCGCGCCTATATGCGGGCGAAGACCATCGACGGCGTCGTCGATGCGGCCATCGCCAAGCGGGTCGGCCTCGAGCCCGCGCAGATCGACGAGATGTACCAGATCATGGCGATCGCCAACTACGAAGACCGCTTTGTCATTCCGACCGCGCATCGCGAAGTCGGAGCCGACGCCTACGACATGCGCGGCTCCTGCGGTTTCACCTTCGGCAATGGCTGCTCCGGTGGCGAAAGCGAGACCAATCTGTTCGGCTCGCCGCGCAAGGCCAAGAACCCGATGGAGATCGCGTGATGAAGACGTTCAAGGTGTTGTCCGCTCTCCTGAGCTATCCGACCGAAGCGCTGATCGAAGCCGCACCCGCGTTTCTCGCCGTGCTCGACGCAGAGAAGCTGGTGCCGGCGGCGAGCCGCAGGGCCGTGGATCTCTTGATCGAGGAAATCGCGGTCGGCGAGGTCTACGACCTCCAGGAACGCTATGGCCTGCTGTTCGACCGCAGCAAGACGCTGGCGCTGCATCTGTTCGAGCACGTCCACGGTGAAAGCCGCGACCGCGGCCAGGCCATGGTCGATCTCAAGGCGATGTATGAAGACGCCGGGCTTTTCATTGCGGCGAACGAACTGCCCGATTACGTGCCGCTGTTGCTCGAATTCCTGTCGACCCAGCCGCTTGCGAACGCGCGCGAGCTGCTCGGACAGACCGCGCATATTCTCGCGGCGCTGGCCGAGCGCCTTGGCCGGAGAGAGTCGAGCTACAAGGCGATCTTCGATGCGCTGGTTGCGATCGCGGCCGAAGCGCCCCGCCGCGATATCGTGGACGAAATGTTGAAGGCGCCGGATACCGACCCGATGGATCTGGTGGCGCTCGATGCAGCCTGGGAAGAGGAAGAGGTGCGGTTCGGACCCGGCGCGCAAGGGCAGGGCGCCTGCGGCCACGAAGGCCTGATCGCCAAGCTTCGCCACGCCCGGCGCGCGGTCGATCCCGCGCCATCATCCCTGCAGTGAGGAGCGAAGCGATGGAAACGCTCAATCTAATCGTGTTCGGCTGGTATCCCTATTTCTGCCTGACCGTGTTCCTGTTCGGCAGCCTGTTCCGCTTCGACCGCGAGCAATATACCTGGCGCACCGGATCGAGCCAGCTGTTGCGGCGGCGGCAACTGATGTGGGGCTCCAATCTGTTCCATGTCGGCATCCTCGTGATCTTCGTCGGCCATTTCGTCGGCCTGCTGACGCCGATCTGGGTGTTCGACATGCTGGGCGTGTCGCACGGCTTCAAGCAGATGTTGGCGATCGTTGCCGGCGGCCTCGCCGGCCTGATGTGCCTGGTCGGAATTTCCCTCTTGACGCACCGCCGGCTGTTCGATCCGCGCATCCGCGCCAATTCCTCGTTCGGTGACACCGCGATCCTGCTGTTGCTGTTCGCTCAATTGCTCTTGGGACTGGCGACCATTCCGGTCTCGATGGGACATCTCGATGGCCATGAGATGGTGAAGTTCATGGCTTGGGCGCAGGGCATCCTGACGCTGCAGCCTGGAGTCGCGGCCTACGTTCTGGACGTGCATCCAATCTTCAAGGCGCATCTGCTGCTGGGCATGACGATCTTCCTGCTGTTCCCGTTTACCCGGCTGGTGCACGTCTGGAGCGCGCCGGTCTGGTATCTCGGCCGCCGCGGCTATCAGGTGGTGCGCAGCCGCGACGGCCGCGCCACCCGTCCACTTCAACCCGCGGAGTAGGTCATGGATTGCTCGGTTTCGAACACGCTGCCCAAGCCTAAAACGATCAGCGTCAACGGCGCGGTGATCGCGCGCGAGGTGATCGCGCGCGAGGTCCAGAACCATCCCGCGGAAAAGCCGATCCTGGCCTGGCAGGCCGCGGCGCGGGCGCTGGTGGTGCGTGAACTGCTGCTGCAGGAATCCAAGCGCCTCGGCATCGAAGCCGAGCCGCTGCGCGATCCGGAAGGGCGCTCCGAGACCCCGGAAGAGGCGGCGATGCGCACTCTCATCGAACGCGAAGTCGTCACGCCGGAACCGGATGAGGCCGCATGCCTGCGGTTCTACGAGCAGAACCGCGCACGCTTCCGTTCCGGCGACCTCTACGAGGCCGCGCACATCCTGATCGCGGCGGCCCGCAGCGACACCGCAGCGCGGGCCACCGCGCGGGCGACCGCCGACACCATCCTGTCCGCTGTCCGCGCCGATCCCGCGCTGTTCGCGGAATTCGCCCGCAGTCATTCCGACTGCAAGACTTCGGCCGAGAACGGCGGCCATCTAGGCCAGTTGACGCGCGGCCAGACGGTTGCCGAATTCGAGACCGCGCTGGCGCGCATGCGGCCCGGCGAATTCGCCATCGCCGAAACCCGCTACGGCTTCCACGTGGTCCGCCTCGACCAGCACGCGCCCGGCCAAATGCTGCCGTTCGAACTCGCGCGCGACCGCATCGCCGACTATCTCACGACCAGTGTCCAGCATCTGGCGCTGGCGCAATATGTCTCGGTGCTGGCGGGCCGCGCCGAGATCACCGGCATTACGCTGGCGGCATCGGCGTCGCCGCTGGTTCAATAGGAGAGGCGTCATGCAGCTCGGCGAGATCATCCGCGGCTTCAGCGAAGAAGCGCCCGCCAACGAGGCGTTGCTCGCCTGCAACGACATCGTGCTGTTCGCGCAGGTCGGCGAAGCTGCGGGGCGCTTTGAGGAGACGGTCGGCGAATACGCGTCCGGCGCGGTGCGGCGTTTTGCCAATCTGGCGGTGAGCGAGGACTGGCTCGGGCTGATGAATGTAATCGAGCGAGCAAGCGATCCTGGGATCGACTGCCTGACCTACATGGTCAAATGGTCGCTGAAGCAGGACGAGACGCCGCCCGTGCCCGTGCACGAGGGGTGCACCTGCGGAGGGAATGGGGGCTGCTCGTGAGCGATGAGCTCAACCAGGAGAGCGTAGCGGCGGAATCGCGAGGCCTTGCCAGGGTCGGCATTCTCGTGATCTCCGACCGCGCCAGTCGCGGCGAATACAGCGACGAGAGCGGCAAGGCGATCAATAATTTCCTGAACAAGGCGGTGCAGTCGAACTGGATCGCTGTGATGAAGATCGTTCCCGACGGTGTCGACAGCGTCGCCAGCGCGCTGATCGAAATGTCGGACCGCGAGGATTGCGACCTCGTGCTCACCACCGGCGGCACCGGCCCGTCGCCGCGCGATCTGACGCCGGAGGGAACGCGCAAGGTGATCACGCGGGAGCTGGAAGGGTTCGGCGAGTTGATGCGCCGCGTCAGCCTGGAGCAGGTCCCGACCGCCATCCTCTCGCGCCAGACCGCCGGAACCCGCGGCCATTGCCTGATCGTCAATCTGCCGGGACGCCCGGCGGCGATCGATGTCTGCCTGAACGCCGTATTCCCGGCAATTCCCTACTGTCTCGACCTGATAGGTGCCCGTCCAATTGAGGTGAACCCCGATGTCTGTCACGCATTCCGCCCCGGCGCATGAGCTTTCGTCGGGTTACACCCGGCCGGTTGCCGCGATCGTTTACGCCAATGAAGTCTATCCCGATGCGCTCTTCAGGGCGCTGGTCCAGCGCTGCCGCGCCCTGCGACTGACGCTCGCCGGCGTTCTGCAGCATCAGGCGTTCGAGGGCGGGGACCGGCGATGCGACGTCATCCTCGAGGATTTGGCAACCGGCCATTGCACGGCTCTGTTCGAGAACCGCGGCGCCGGCGCGCGTGGATGTCGTCTCGATCAGGCGGCGCTGGCAGAAGCGACCGCGAGGGTCGAGGGCAGTCTAGAGCATGTGCCGCAGCTTCTCATTCTCAACAAGTTCGGCAAAGTCGAGTGCGAAGGCGGCGGGCTGCGCGACTTGATCGCCAGTGCCATCGATCGCGGCATCCCCGTCATCATCGGCGTCCCTGACCGCAACCTGGAAGCGTGGCGCAGCTTTGCCGGCGAATTCGCCAACGAACTGCCCGACGACGCCGGTCGGGTTATGGAATGGGCCGAAGGGGCCGCGGCCGTGTGATCCATATGAAAGTGATAGCTCGTATTCCGCCTAACATTACCGCTCCGTCCCAGAGTATTTCCGCCCGACCGCTTATGGCGCGTAAGCTGACATTGCCAAAATACTCACGTCGGCTGGGTGTCACGAAGCGATGTCGCCGGCCTGCTTGGAACGGACCGATTCACGTTGGCGCTTCTTTGATTACGAATGTTTCCGGCTCACGGTTGGTTCCAGTCCATCAAGGATCCGCTTCGCATGCCGCAAATCCGCTGAGTCAAAGCCCTCGGTAAATTGGGCGTAAATCGGTTGCAACAACTGCAGCGCTTCGTTTGCGCGGCCTTTGCTTCGCCAGAGCGAGGCAAGATCGCACGCCGTGCGCAGCTCCCAGCAACGGGCCTGTTGACTCCTGGCAATCTCAAGACTCCTGGCGAACAAAATCTCGACTTGATCGCCCGCGCGCCCGGTTGCGGACAGCAAGCCCGCCTTGACGCGCAGGATCTCGGCCAGACACCAGCGCTCGCCCGTTTCCGCGGAGATAGCGATTGCCTGCTCAATCGCACCCAGCGCGGCCTCGTTGCGGCCTGCTTCGTTGCAAGCCTGGGCCTCGAGCACCAGAAAGAGGGGCAGCCACAGCCGCGCTCCTGCCTCTCGCCAGGCGGCCACACCCGCGCGAAGCAGCTCGGTCCCGCGATCTATCTCGCCCTCATTTACGGTTGCCCATCCCTCGAGAATGCGCCCGCAGGCCATCCAGTGTGACAGACCGTGTTCCTGGCAGAGTGAGATGACTGAGCGCGCGTAGGATCTCATGTCCTCCGAGCTTCGCCGGAAAATATCGATCATGCCGCGGGCATGGCAAATGGTGAAGGCCTGGGTGTGCGGATGGGACAGCTCCTCCGCGCGTTTCACTGCATCGACGGCAACCTGCGATGCCTGGTCGACGGAGCCCAGATGCCACAACGTCCAGCTCAGGTAGCACAGGGCAGCCGCGCCGACATCCTGGCCATACTGGTATTGCAGCTGAGCTCCGTGTTGGGAGTCGCCGAGCGCTCGGGCTTGCTCGAGATGAGGCAGTGCGGCGGCAAATTCCCCTTTTGTTGCGTACGTAGTGCCCATTATGCGATGAGCGACAGACAGAGCCGCCATGTCATTGTTACGTTCGGCCTCTTTAAGGAACTCGCCGGCTGCGTCCGTCTGCTTGGCGACCTCACCGCCGACATAAAGGCCCGCCCAAATCCCGTAAAGGATGGCCAGCTTCTGTGCGGGATCGGTTACCTCGTCGATGAGGTCCTTCGCCCGGAGCAACACTTCGGCGGTCTTGCGTGCGGCGTAGCCGTAGACGGCAATCATTGCCTGGCTGAGCATTACCTCCAACCCGAGCGCCGCACGTCTGCGTGCCGGACCCTCGGGACGAGATTGCAGCAATTCGAGTGCCTGGGTCAGGTGACGGATCGCTTCGGCGTTCGCCGAACGCTCGATCGTACGCTGGCCGGCTTTTCGCAAGTAATCGATGGCCCGCTCGGTGAGGCCAGCCTGGATGAGATGATGTGCCAGGAGTTCGGGCTGGGTCTCGACCGTCTCGGGGAAACCCTGCTCGAGAGCATCGGCAATTCGGCGATGAAGTTGCTGGCGCTTGCTGCGCACCAGGGTGCCATATGCCGCGTCCTGAACCAGCGCGTGCTTGAATACATAGGTTGAATCCGGCGGTTCGCCTCGGACAAAGATCAACTCGGGAGCCGCGAGTTGGGCAAGAGCCGCATGCAACGGTGGTCCTGATAGAGGTGCGACAGCGGCGAGCAACCGGTAGGAGAATTCGCGACCGATGGCCGCGCCGACCTGAGCGATCTCCTTAACCGGCCCAAGACGATCCAGGCGGGCCGTCAGCGAGCCAAGCAGCGTCATGGGAATCGCAAGCAGCGGAAGTGGGCGGACGGAGGTAAGCTGAGCGCCTGCATCTTCAAGCAGGCCCGATTCCAGCACCGACTTCGTGAGTTCCTCGACGAACAGCGGGACCCCATCCGTCTTGCTGATGATTTGCGCGTACATTTCCGAGGGGAGGGTCCTTTGTCCGGCCACGTCGAATATCATGGCCTCGATCTGCTCGCGCCCTAGTCGGTCAAGCCGCAGCATGGTTACGTGCGGCTCATTGAGCCATTGCGGGAAGAACTCCGGCCTGAAGCTTATCAGGACGAATACTTGGGCCGCTTTGATTGAAGCGATGATACGGCTGAACAGTTCGAGGGTGCTGGAATCAGCCCAGTGTGCGTCGGCAAGCTCGATAACCAGCGGCTGGTCGCGTGCAAAACCCAATGTGTGCCGGATCAGCGCCGCAATCGTGAGGTCCTTCCGCCGCTGAGGTGTCAGGCCTTGCGCCGGGAGTTCACCTGTTTGGATCGAGAGCAGGGCAGCAAGGGAACGCACGTCGGCAGGGGTTGGGGCTCCGGATTCGGACAGGGCAACTCTCAGCTTCTCGAGCTTGGCATCAGGGGTGTCCCCTCGCTTGATATGAGCCGCATGCTCGATCTGCCCGATAATCGGATAAAACGGGCTGTTCGCATGGTGCGGAGCGCACTGATAACGGATTGTGACATGCGGCTTTGCGTTGATCCGCTCCAGAAAAACTTCGCAAACTCGCGACTTTCCGATGCCGGCTTCACCGCACAGCAGCGCGACCTGACCTTGGTTGGCTTTGGCTCGATCCCATAAGGTCAATAGCTGCTGCAATTCGTGCTGCCGGCCGACAAACTGTGTAAGTCGCGGCCCACGAGTAGAGCTGAACCGGTTCTCGATGGACCGCCTTCCCGCGACCAGGCAGGCGGTCACCTTCTCGGAAATTCCCGCAAGCTCGTACGAGCTGGCATCATCGCAAATGAAAGCGCCACCAAGCAGCTTGCGCGTGCTCGCGGCAATAAGGATCGAACCTGCGGGAGCTAAGCTTCGCAAACGAGGAGCAACGGTTGAAGGTTCTCCGACCACGGCTTGGTCTGCGACCACGACCAGGCCCGTAGCGATTCCGATTCGTACCTGCAACGGTCTGCCGGAGGGCCATACGAGCTCCTCCATCCTTGCCGCAAGATCAAGCCCCGCGTGCACGGCACGTTCCGCATCATCCTCGTAAGCCTGGGGATAACCGAATAACGCCAAAACCTCGTGCCCTGTGAAAGCAGCGATGCTTCCCCCCATATCGGTAATCGCGCCTGCGCAAGCCTCCTGGAAATGATGGACGACACCAGCGAGGTCCTCGGGGTCGGCATCAATGGCGGCCGGCATCGAACCCACAAGCTCACAGGACAGCACCGTCAGCTGCCGTCTCTCGGACCCGGAATGCGGCAGGTTGATGCGGGGACTGCGTGCTTGCGCCGGCGCAGCCTCCATTTGCTCTCCCGGTTCGATGGCCGCCGGTGACTCGCGATCTTCTTCGACAGTTCGGCGGCCGGCGGCAAATTTGTAGCCAGCACCTGACACCGTGATGATGAACCGCGGCGCTTTTGGGTCCGGCTCGATCTTTCGCCGCAGCCGGCCGACATGCATATCGATGCTGCGGCCATACAGCTCCTCGCCATGCCCGGCTATAGCCTGACTCAACTGATCGCGCGACAACACGCGGCCCGGATTTCGCACGAATGCGATGAGCAGCGCAGACTCCGCTCGGGTCAGCGCCACCTCGCGTCCGTCTGCGTGCACGAAAGTCCGACCGGGCAGGTTGATCCTGCAGCCCTCGATGCGCAGAGCCGCCGGTTCTGGTGCGGCGTGGTCTTCCCCAGGGGAAACTACCATCTCGGCGAGGCGACCGAGAAGCTTCTGTTCATCCAATGGTTGCAACAGATGGGCGTCCGCGCCAGGAAGAGAACGACCCAGCCTGGCAATATCCGCTGATCGCTCAGCCAGCACGATCAATCTCGGAACTCGGTCGCTCAGTCGCCGCGCGAACGCCAAATCCGCAAGGCCAGAGCCTATTACGAGGATGGCGGCATCGATATCTTCGTGGACAGCCAGATCGAGCCCACGCCTTTCATCCGCAGCGAGCTCGACGGCATAGCCGGCCGGTTGCAGCAACCGCGCGATCTTGGCTCGAAGCGCGGTCCCCTGCGCTACAACCAGTACGAGCTTTCCGAACTTTCCCATCCGATATTCCGCCCGGTCCTGCGCAATGAGTAACCGGGGCAAAGTCACTCAAGTTGTTACATTTTAATTACAATCCTGACAATGGCTCCCTTGCGCCGGTAAGTTATTGTTTACAAAGCGGCAATCAGGAGGTCTGCTGCGCCCGGTAATAGGATATTTATAAATAATTTATTAACTAATTTTGGGGGCCAAATTGAATTACACGGGGCGATTTTCACCCGGCGTTTCGGACGCGGAGTCCGTCCGTTTCGACTTCGATTCCTTGCCGGATCACGGCCACGCGGGCACTTTCAAGGTTCCGGACGCGCATCTTCTTTTCTCAGGGGATTATCACAGGTCAGGCAGTGATCTGATCATTTCGGATCAGCTCCAACGCGTGATCGTCCCGGATTATTTTCACGGCGACAAACGACCTTTGCTCGTCTCGCCCGAGGGCGCGCCGCTCGATGCCAAGGTCATTGACGCCCTAACCGGATATGCCCAATACGCCCAGGCTACGGGAGCAAACGCGGCCGGTAAGGTGGTCGGTCACGTTGCCAAGATGACCGGTAGCGCCAGCATCGTGCGCAATGGCGTAACGATCGCACTCAATGACGGCGACGCCGTTTATCAGACCGATTTGGTGCAGACCGGCAGCAACTCGACGCTCGGCCTCGTGCTGGTCGACGGTACGACGTTTAATCTGACTGCGAATGCGCGGTTGATGCTGAATGACCTAACCTACGATCCCACCAGTACATCGAACACCGCTCTGTTCACCCTCGTGCAAGGGGCCGTCAGTTTCGTCGCCGGGCAGGTCGCCAAGACTGGAGACATGAAAGTTGGGACGCCCGTTGCCGCGATCGGTATCCGCGGCACGGCGGTCATTCTAGATATTTCCTCCACCGACGGAACGGTAGGCATTTCGGTCGTCGATCAGCAAGACGGGCAGGTTCATGCGGTTCAGGTGTTCAAATGCGTTTCGACGGGCGTGCCCGGGGCGGCCTGCACAGCGGGGGATTTGATCGGAACAGTTACAAGCAATGGACCTTCGCTGACGCTGACTCCTGCGGCCAACTTTCAGGTTGTGGCACAAGAAACCAGCAAGACGGCCGCCCAGGTTGGGCAGGAATTTAACGCTTTCCAGCAGGTTTTGAGCACCTACGATGCTGGCAAGCAACTCGCTCCAAATACGCCGCCACCTTCCGACGGTAAGCGAGGGGATGCCAATCCGCAGTCAACGACCAAGTTTGCGAGCGCCGGTAGCAGCACGCCGCCAGGCGACACGAACAGCACCCAAATTATTACGACCGCTGTCAGCAGCGCTCAACATCTGGATGCTGACCCAGAGACCAACGTTGTAGTCACGCCATCATCGTCGCCCAGTGTTAATCCGACCCAATCACCTAGTTTACTCCAAGCTCCGATTATCCAAGCACCTCCTACGATTGTGGCCATCACGAGCCCAGTTGCCGTGGGCAACATCATTAACCAGAGCGAGGTATCGGCGGGCTTCATTATCAGCGGCACGGCGACCGCTGGCAATGTGCCTGTGAACGGCCAGACCGCGACGGTCGCAATCGTCGATAGCTCGAATATCGTCAAATACACCTACACGACGACGGTGACGAACGGGGTATGGTCGGTGAAGGTGCCGGCAGCGCAGGCGCTGGCGCTTGCCGACGGCAACTACAGCATCCAGGCGACTGTATCGGAT
>NZ_JADGRI010000411.1 GCF_017881085.1 Bradyrhizobium sp. | reverse complement strand
GGTGTTGACGAGCGTATCGTACATCACGCCGTGCTGGTCGCTGGGTTTTTTGGCGACGACATGGCCGAAACGCGCTTCCCAGACTTCGCCGTCGAGCGTCGTCGCGCGCAAGGTGGCATTCGCAAGACCGGTCTTGCGCAGCAAGTCGAGCTGTTCGCCGCCGAGCTTTTCGCAGCGCAGCTCGGGCGGATAGATGCTGTGTGGGTCGATCAGGACCGCGGCGATGTCAGCGCGTCCCAGCATCGCCGCCGCGGTTGAACCGGCGAGACCACCGCCGACGATCGCAACATCCGTGTAGCGCATGCATTGCCTCTCGACCGAAGGCCCTATCAATGCGCCCGAAAACGCAAACAAATCTTGAAAGCGAGGTGCTGAAAAGCCGGTTGCCGGATGCCGATTTAACCGAAAGGCAATGTCGGACGGACAAGATCACCGCCGCGCCGCCGTCGCTCAAAGCATGGGTCCGATGATTTCGGTAACGATTGATTCACCTAGTCAGGTCGTCGGCCCGCACTGGGACGACCTCGTCCGGCGTGCATCCTCCAACGTCTTCATGAACCCCGCCGCGCTGCAGGCCGCTTGCGCGACCGACTTCGCCAGGATTTTGATGTTGCTGGCCTGGGAGGAGGGCGCGGGTGCGCGGAAGCTCGTCGGCGTCTGGGCGCTGCGGCTACGAAAGATGGCGCCGTTCTGGCCGACGGTGCTGGAAGCGCTGCCCTACAACTACGCTTTTCTTTCCAGCCCCGTGGTCGATCCTGCCTATGTCAACGCGGTAATCCCCGCGTTCTTCGCGGCGATCGACAAGAGCCCGTCGCTGCCCGACGTCGTGAGCCTGCATGACTTCGACGCAGAAGACCCAAGTTATCCCGCGATGCTGCGCGAACTGGCGGCGCGCGGCGTCACACCCCTGATGCTTTCCGCAAGCGCGCGCCCCTTCGTGACCCCCGAATTCGGCGTCAAGCGATCCGGGTCGACCCGCAAGAAGCTGCGGCAGGACTGGAATCGATTGACGGCGCTCGGCGCCGTCGAGGTGGTGAACGACAGGACGCCCGCCGGCGCGGAGCAGGCGTTTGAAACGTTTCTCGCGCTGGAAAAAGCCAGCTGGAAGGGCGAGGAGGGCACCGCGCTGCTGTCGGATAGCCACGACGCCGCCTTCGTGCGGCGATTGCTGCAAAATCTGGCTGCGCGGGGCGAAGCTTCGGTGGCGCTGCTGCGGGTCGGCGGCGAGGCCATCGCCGCGCAGGTGCTGATGTATTGCGGGACCACGGCCTACACCTGGAAAACCGCGTTCTGCGCGACCTACGCCAAATATTCGCCGGGCACGCTTCTGATCGACAAGATCACCGAGGAGCTGTTTGCCGGTTCCGAGGTTCGGGCGATCAATTCCTGCGCGGCGGAAGCAAGCTTCATGGCGCAGCTCTGGACCGGGCGCCGGACCATGGTCGATATGCTGGTCGATCTCGGCCCGGGAAAATCGCTCGCCTACCGGCTGGAAGCCGGGCGGCAGCTCGGCTACCAGCGTTTGCGGAGCTGGCGCGACCGGCTGCGCCACCGGCCCTCGGCCCCGGCGCCGAAGAAATTGAGCCTGGCGGCGCCCGTATAGGTCTGAATGGCCCTATATTACCCGGGTAATAACGCGTTTCGCCGGTTCTGGATGATCGGTCGCAATGGCAGGCCAGGAGGGGCGTCGCAGAGGCTCACGGGATTCGCCGTCGCTGATGCCCAAAGGCGCGATATCGGCCTGTGCTAAGATTCACGAGCATGATGATTCCGCCTATGCCGCAGGCGCTTCTCGTCTTGTCGTTTCGTCTTGACTTGCCTATCTACCGCCGATACAACCCGCGCACTTAACGACAGGCGGTGAGCGACGCCAGAGTCGGAACGGATCACCCTTTCAGTCCTACGGGATTGAGGCGGGCACCAACCTCGACGAATGCCGCTCAAACGCTGTCGATGATAGCTAGGCACTGCCAGGACGATCTTGGTTCTCTCGAGCAAGTTCTCTTGAGATTGATATCGGATGCATGACCTCGGTAGCCGACTGAACAGCGCAAGCTGATCGGTCACGACTGCGGTCCTCTGTGGCGTCGAAGCGCTTTCCGCTCAGCGATGAGCAGTTGGCGCGATTTCGCTTTGCGCGGATGTTTCGCGCCAGGCGGCCGGGTGGGGCAGGTGGCCTCAAAACAAATTTGCGGAGCCGATGTGCGGTTTCGCGTGAACTAAAGGGTGAAGGCTGACATGCCGACGATCAACCAGCTGATCGCAAGTCCGCGCGTTGTCCAGAAGTCGCGCAAGAAGGTGCCGGCGCTGCAGCAGTCGCCGCAGAAGCGCGGTGTTTGCACGCGCGTCTACACCACGACCCCGAAGAAGCCGAACTCGGCGCTTCGTAAGGTCGCAAAGGTGCGCCTGACCAACGGCTTCGAGGTCATCGGCTATATTCCGGGTGAAGGCCATAACCTTCAGGAGCACTCGGTGGTCATGATCCGCGGCGGCCGCGTCAAGGATTTGCCCGGCGTGCGCTACCACATTCTCCGCGGCGTCCTCGATACCCAGGGCGTCAAGAATCGTAAGCAGCGCCGTTCGAAGTACGGCGCGAAGCGTCCGAAATAATCGGGAACCGACCAGATGTCTCGTCGCCATTCTGCTGAAAAGCGTGAAGTGAACCCGGATCCGAAATTCGGGAACATCATCATTACGAAGTTCATGAACTCGGTCATGTACGACGGCAAGAAGTCTGCCGCCGAGAGCATCGTCTATGGCGCGCTCGAAATGATCGAAGCCAAGACCAAGCAGGGCCCGTTGCCGGTGTTCGAGCAGGCTCTGGAAAACGTGATGCCGACCATCGAAGTTCGGTCGCGCCGCGTCGGCGGCGCCACCTACCAGGTGCCGGTCGAAGTCCGCTCGGTGCGCCGGCAGGCGCTGGGGATTCGCTGGATCATCACGGCGGCACGCGAGCGCAATGAAAAGACGATGACGGAGCGGCTCTCGGCCGAGTTGCTCGACGCGTCGAATGGCAGGGGAAACGCCGTCAAGAAGCGTGAAGACGTGCACCGGATGGCGGAAGCCAACCGTGCCTTCTCGCACTATCGCTGGTAACGGCGAAACAACGGATCTTAAGGAACAACCCATGCCCCGCGTTCATGCCATAGAGGACTACCGCAACTTCGGTATCATGGCGCATATCGATGCCGGCAAGACCACGACCACCGAGCGCATCCTTTATTATACCGGCAAGAGCCACAAGATCGGCGAAGTGCACGAAGGTGCCGCGACGATGGACTGGATGGAGCAGGAGCAGGAGCGCGGCATCACCATCACGTCGGCCGCGACCACCGCGTTCTGGAACGGCAAGCGTCTGAACATCATCGACACCCCCGGCCACGTCGACTTCACCATCGAAGTCGAGCGTTCGCTGCGCGTGCTCGACGGCGCGGTGTGCGTGCTTGATTCCAACCAGGGCGTAGAGCCGCAGACCGAGACCGTCTGGCGCCAGGGCGACAAGTACCGGGTTCCGCGCATCGTTTTCGCCAACAAGATGGATAAGACCGGCGCCGACTTCTACAAATGCATGCAGGATATTGTCGATCGCCTTGGCGCCAAGCCGATCGCGATCCAACTTCCGATCGGCTCCGAGAATAACTTCAAGGGTCTGGTCGATCTCGTCCGCATGAAGGGCGTGATCTGGGAAGAAGAGAAGCTCGACGCCAAGTTCACCGACGTCGATATCCCCGAGGATATGGTCGACAAGGCCAAGGAATATCGCGAGAAGCTGCTGGAAGCCGCCGTCGAGCTCGATGACGAGGTTCTCGCTGCTTACCTCGACGGCAAGGAGCCGGATGAGCCGACGCTGAAGCGGCTGATCCGCAAGGCCGTGCTGACCGGCGCGTTCTTTCCCGTGCTGTGCGGCTCGGCGTTCAAGAACAAGGGCGTGCAGCCGCTGCTCGACGCGGTGGTCGACTATCTGCCGTCGCCGGTCGACGTGCCCGCCATCAAGGGC
>NZ_JADGRI010000180.1 GCF_017881085.1 Bradyrhizobium sp. | reverse complement strand
TGCAGCATTCCCGGCAGCGCAGAATCGTGGATGAATCGCGGATGGGCGAAAACCTTGTCGGGAATATCCAGCCGCTGAACCGAATTGCCGGCCACCGCGCGCTTCGCCCATTGTTTCGGCACCGCGCCTGGCGTTGCGTCACGATCCAGCGAAATCTTGCCGGCGAGCTCCCAGTAGCTGGTCCTGATATTGCCGGGTCCGGAGATCGTGCCGTCCGTGATGTCGAGCGCGTCGGTCCCGACGCCGAGCTGATCGGACGCCGCGGTGAGAAAAATCTGCCGGATTTCCGCGCAAGCCTGCCGGATGGCGCGGCCGGACTGCTGCACCGACAGACTGCCGGAGGTGACGCCCTCATTAGGACTGCCCGCCGTCGAGGCGCGGACCATCTGCACCCGGCCGATGTCGACATCGAGTTCGTCGGCGGCGATCTGGGCCAGCGCCGTCACGATGCCTTGCCCGATCTCGACCTTTCCTGGCGAGACCATCACCTGTCCCACGGACGAGAACCGGATCCAGGACGACAGCTGCGGGTTGGCCGCGAGGCTGACGGGCAATTTCGGCGCGGAGGAGGGCGCGGGATTCGTCATGGCGCGGCCATCTCGGCCGCCGCGCGCAACACCGCGCGCACCATCCGGTTATGCGAGCCGCAGCGGCAAAGGTTGCGGTCGAGCGCTGCCTTCACCTCCGTGCTCGTGGGGTTCGGGTTTTGCATCAGCAACGCCGCCGCGCTCATCAGGATGCCGGAAACGCAATAACCGCATTGCAAGGCTTGTTCGGCGATGAAGGCGCGCTGCAGCGGATGCGGTTGCTCCGGGCGTCCAAGCCCTTCGATGGTCGTGACGTCCTTGTCCACCACCGACCATAGCGGGGTGTCACAGGATGCCACCGCATGATCGCCGACGATGACATTGCAGGCGCCGCATTCATTGGCGCCGCAGCCGAAATGCGGACCCGTTAGGCCGAGCTTGCCGCGCAGGATGGCGAGCAGCGACGCATCGGGATCGGCGTCGACAACGGTCTCGACGCCATTGAGGCGAAAGCGAACGCTTGGCATCGAGCAATACGACCTTGATTTGGGTTTTGGCTTACTGCGGCTTGTCAGGGAATTTCTTGACGACTTCGGCCCATTTCGCAATATCGCCGCGCAGATATTTGTCGAACGCCTCAGGCGTCATCGACATCGGGACCGCGCCCTGATCCTTCCATAGCTTGACGACGTCAGGCCGCTTCACAACCTCGTTAACTCCGGCATTAAGTTTGTCGATAATGGGCTTTGGCGTTCCCGCAGGCGCCATCAACCCGAGCCAGATGGTCGCCTCATATCCGGGCACGCCGGCTTCGCTCGCGGTCGGCACGTCGGGCAGCACGGCGGAACGGGTCTTGCCCGTGGTGGCAAGCGCCCGCGCTTGGCCCGCGGCGACGTTCGGAGCCATCGTCGTCACGGAGTCGATCATCATCTGCACCTGTCCGCCGATCACGCCTGAGCGCGCTTCGCCGCTGTTGCGGTAGGGGACGTGCACCACATCGATGCCGGCCATCGCCTTGAACAATTCGCCGGCCATGTGATAGGGCGTGCCGGTACCGGACGATGCGTAATTCAGCTTCCCCGGCTGCGCCTTGGCGAGTGCGATGAATTCGGCCAGCGTCTTGGCCGCGACCTGCGGGTGCACGACGATGACGAGGTCGGCGGAATTGACCGGCGCGATCGGCGCGAGGTCGCGCATCAATTCGTATTTGCGCTGCGCCGGCGACATCAGCGATTCGTTCGCCGTCTGCGTATTCGACATCATCAGCAGCGTGTAGCCGTCCGGCGCCGCCTTGACGACCTCCTGCGTACCGATCACGCCGCCGGCGCCGGTGCGGTTCTCGACCACGATCGCCTGGCCGAACTTCTCCTGCAAGGCATTGCCGATCAGGCGCGCCGCCACGTCGGCGGGCCCTCCGGCGCCGAAGGGAACGATGATCCGGATCGGCCTGGTCGGGTAATCCTGCGCGAAACACGTAGCTGCAAGATTGGGCATCGCAAGAAGGACCGCCGCTAACGCCAGCGCAAACCTTGGGGCCCTCATGTCGATCTCCCGGGAATTCTGGTCTTGTTCTGTGCTGGTTGTTGGCCAAATCCGGCGGAAAAGTCTAGCGGCAAACGACGCCTGTCGACGAAAGACTCGCTATGCCCAATAGGAATAAAAGATAACTTCCGGGGTCCAAGTCTCGCCCGAACAAAGGGACAAAAAGATGAAACATCAGGGGATATCGCGCCGCACCGTGCTCAAGGGCTCCGGTGCCGTGCTGGCGGGCGCTGCGTTCTCGACCCGCGTCATGGCCTCGGCGCCGCCGCCGGAGCCGGTCACGCCGGCCTTGATCGAGGCCGCGAAGAAGGAAGGCCAGATCAGCTATTACACCTCGACCGACCTGCCGGTCGCCGAGAAACTGGCGAAGGCATTCGAGGCGAAATATCCCGGGATCGCCGTGCGCGTCGAACGCACCGGCGCCGAGCGCGTGTTCCAGCGCATCGGCCAGGAATATTCCAGCAACATCCATGCGGTCGACGTGGTGAATTCGTCGGACGCCGCGCATTTCATCGTCTGGAAGCGCGACGGCATTCTGGCGCCCTATGTGCCGGAAGACGTCGCCGCCTATCCGGCCGAGCACAGGGATGCCGACGGCCAGTTCGCCAGCTTCCGCGTCTGGCTCAGCATCATCGCCTACAACACCGGTCTGGTGAAGGAGGAGGAGGCGCCGAAGAGTTTTGCCGATCTGCTCGATCCCAAATGGAAGGGCAAGATCGTCAAGGCGCATCCCGGCTATAGCGGCACCATCATGACTGCGACCTACCAGATGCAGCGCGATCTCGGCTGGAGCTGGTTCGAACAGCTGGCGAAGCAGAACGTCATGCAGGTGCAATCGTCGGCCGATCCGCCGAAGAAGCTCGACCTCGGCGAACGCGCCGTGATGGCCGACGGCAATGAGTACAATATCTTCCAGCTCAAGGAGAAGGGCCGCCCGGTCGAGCCGGTCTATGCAACGGAAGGGTCGCCGCTGATCATCGGCCCCAACGGCATCTTCAAATCCTCGCCCAATCCGAATGCCGCAAGACTGTTCCAGTCGTTCTGCTTCAGCCGCGAGGCCCAGCAGCTCATCATCGATGTCGGCGGGCTGCGCTCGGTGCATCCGCAGGCCGAGGAGAAGCCGGGGCGCAAGCCGTTCAAGGACATCAAGACCATGAAGGACGACGCGGCTGCGGTGGAGCAGCAGGGCGACGCGATCAAGGCGCATTACACCAAACTGTTCCACGTCTGATGCGCCGATGACTTCCCAACTGCCAAAAAACTCGGTCGCCGAAACGCTGGCCGACAAGATCGTTGCATTGAAGCCGGGCATTCTTCCGGCGCCGACCTTGCACAAATGCGAGGACCTCTTGATCGACGTGGTCGGTCTGTGCGTCACCGCGCGCAACGAGGATTATGCGCGTAGCGCGCTCGAGGGTTGGGACGATGACGGCTCCTGCACGGTGATCGGCCACACCCGCACGCTGACGGCGTCGGGCGCGGCCTTCGTCAACGGCACCGCGGCGCACGGCGAGGATTTCGACGACACTTTTGAGGGCGGTCCGGTGCATGCCGGCGCGGTGATCGTGCCGGCGGTGCTGGCGGCCTGCGAGCGGCACAATCCGGACGGCCGCATGGCGCTGACGGGCATTGCGGTCGGCACCGAGGTTCTCTGCCGGCTGAGCCTCGTGGTGCCGAAGGCCGTGCACAAGGCCGGCTTTCATCCGACCGCGATATTCGGCGCGATGGGGGCGGCGGCCGGTGTCGGCGCCGCGCTCGGCCTCACTGCCAGGCAGATCGTGGACGCGCTCGGGATTGCCGGCAGCATGGCCGGCGGCATCATCGAATATCTCGCCGAGGGCGCCTGGACCAAGCGGCTGCATGCGGGCTGGGCGGCGCAATCGGGCCTTCGCGCCGCGCTGTTGGCGCGGCAAGGCTTTGTCGGACCGCGCACGGTGTTCGAGGGCGTGCACGGGCTGTTCCACGGTTTTGCCCATACCACCCACGGCGACTACGACGCGCTGACCGGTGATTTCGGTACGCGCTGGGTGACGGACACGCTGGCGTTCAAGCCCTATCCCTGCGGGACGATGGCGCAGCCCTACATCGATTGCGCGCGACGGCTGGCCGCGCGCGGCGTCAAGGCCGAAGACATCGGCGAAATCGTGTGCGAGGTGGCGGAGGGGACGGTGCACCGGCTATGGGAGCCCTTGGCATCCAAACAGCGCCCGGGGAACGGCTATGCGGCCAAATTCGCCACGCCGTATCTCTTGGCGACCGGCTTTGTCCATGGCGGGGTCGGGCTCGGCGCATTCACGGAAGCCGCGATCGGCGATGCGCGCGTGCTCGCGCTGGCGGCCAAGGTGAAATTCGTGATCGACCCGCAAAATCCCTATCCGAACAATTATACCGGCCACATCCGGGCGACCCTGAAGGACGGCAGCGTGGTCGAGGAGCGGCAGCCTCATATGCGCGGCGGCGCGCAGGAGCCGCTGACCCGGCAGGACGTCGCGGATAAATTCGCGCTCAACGCCCGGCATGGCGGCTGGACCAAGACGCAAAGCGATGCGACGCTGAAATTGCTGGCATCGCTCTACAATGGCCGCATCGATCTCTCGTCGCTGCGAGGATAGATTCATGGCAAGCACCAACGAACTCGGCGGCAAGGTCGCCATCGTCACCGGCGCGGGGCGCAACATCGGCCGGGCCATCGCGCTTGCACTGGCGGATGGTGGCGCATGGATTGTTGTCAATGCGCGCAGCAACCGCGCCGAGGCCGAGGCGGTTGCGCGCGAGGTCGAGGCCAGGGGCGGCAAGGCGCTGGTCCATATCGGCGATGTTGCCGACGCCGCGGCCGTGCACGCGATGGCGGACGCGGCGATAGAACAGTTGGGCCGCCTCGATATCCTCGTCAACAATGCGGCGCTGCGGCGCGAGAGGCCTTTTGCCGACATGAGCTACGCCGAGTGGCGCGAAATCATGGATGTCACTCTCGATGGCGCCTTCCATTGCGTGAAGGCCTGCCTTCCGGCCTTGCGCAAATCCGGCGCCGGAACCATCGTCAATATCGGCGGCCTTTCCGCGCATACCGGCGCAAAGGACCGCGCCCATGTGGTGACGGCTAAGGCGGGAATCGTCGGCCTCACCCGCGCGCTGGCCCACGACCTGGCCGACGACGGCATCACCGTGAATTGCGTGGTTCCAGGCCTGATCGGCACGCCGCGGCCGAGGGACAAGCCGGAACCCGCCCATCATCTGGTCCATCAGACCATCACCGGCGCGCGCGGCAGGCCGGAAGACGTTGCGGCGGCGGTGCGGTTCCTGTGCGGCCCCGGCGCGCGCTACATCACCGGCCAGGCGATCCACAGCAATGGCGGGGCGTACCTCGGCGCATAGCGCATGGCCCGCCGCTGATTCGTCGCCCCATGCCGGATAAATGCGCTCGGCTGCCCCGGATTTTGATGGTAGCAATTGTGTCATGAACCAGCAGGCCAAGATCGACATCCGGCATTCCACCTGTCCGCACGATTGTCCGTCCGCCTGTGCGCTCGATATCGAGGTGATCGATGGTTCCTCGATCGGCCGGGTGCGTGGCTCCAAGCTGCAGACCTATACCGCCGGTGTCGTCTGCGCCAAGGTCGCGCGCTACGCCGAGCGCATCCATCATCCGGACCGGCTGATGCATCCGCTCCGTCGCACCGGGCCGAAAGGCTCCGGGCAATTCGCGCGGATTTCCTGGGACGAGGCGCTCGACGAAATCGCCGATCGCTTCAACGCGGCCGAGCGCGAGTTCGGCGCCGAGTCGGTCTGGCCCTATTACTATGCCGGCACCATGGGGCTGGTGATGCGCGACGGCATCAACCGGCTTGCGCATGTGAAGAAGTATTCGCGCTTCTACTCGACCATCTGCGCCAACGTCGCCCGCGTCGGATTCGCCATCGGCACCGGCAAGATCGCCGGCGTCGATCCGCGCGAGATGGCCGTCTCCGATTTGATCGTGATCTGGGGCACCAATCCCGTCAACACCCAGGTCAATGTGATGACGCACGCGATGCGCGCCCGCAAGGAACGCGGTGCCAAGATCGCGGCGGTCGACATCTACAACAACGACACCATGAAGCAGGCCGATATCAAGATCGTGCTGCGGCCCGGCACCGACGGCGCCTTCGCCTGCGGCGTGATGCATGTGCTGTTCCGCGAAGGTCTTGCCGATCGCGCCTATATGGAGCGCTACACCGATTGCCCCGCCGAACTCGAGGCGCATCTGGCGACCCGCACGCCGGAATGGGCGTCCTCGATCTCAGGTGTGCCGGTCGAGGAGATCGAAGCGTTTGCCCGCCTGGTTGGCACGACAAAACGCACCTTCTTCCGCTACGGCTACGGCTTTACCCGCAGCCGCAATGGTGCGGCGCAGATGCACGCGGCTTCGTGCATTCCGGCGGTGACCGGCGCCTGGCAGTATGAGGGCGGCGGCGCGTTCTTCAACAATTACGCGATCTGGAAGTTCAATGAATCCATCATCGAGGGGCACGACGCGATCGATCATTCCACGCGGGTGCTGGACCAGTCCAAGATCGGGCGCATCCTGACCGGGGACGCCGAGGCTCTGCACGGTGGCCCGCCGGTCAAGGCGATGCTGATCCAGAACACCAATCCGGTGACGGTCGCCCCGGAGCAGGCGCTGGTGCGCAAGGGATTTGCCCGCGAAGATCTGTTCATGGCGGTGCACGAGCAGTTCATGACCGAGACGGCCGCCATGGCCGACATCGTGCTGCCCGCAACCATGTTCATGGAGCATGACGATCTCTATTACGGCGGCGGCCACCAGCATATTTCGGTCGGCGCCAAGCTGATCGACCCGCCAGGCGAATGCCGCTCCAACCACGAAGTGCTGCAGGGCCTCGGCCGGCGCCTCAAAGCCGTGCATCCCGGCTTTGAGATGACGCCGCGCGAACTGATCGACGCCACGCTGAAGAAGAGCGGCCATGGCGACATCGAAACGCTCGAGGCCGATCTGTGGCGCGATCTGCAGCCGGATTTCCGCACCTCGCACTATCTCGACGGTTTCGCGCACAAGGACGGCAAATTCCATTTCAGGGCGGACTGGGCGCACCCGCCGATCGGCAATGCCGGCCTGATGGGCGCCTGGGAGCAGATGCCGGCGCTGCCGGATCACTGGGCCATCATCGAGCAGGCGGATGACGCGCACCCGTTCCGGCTCGCGACCAGCCCGTCGCGCAGCTTCCTCAACACCTCCTTCAACGAAACCCCGTCGTCGCAGGCGCGCGAGGGCGCGCCGAGCGTGATGATCCACCCGGAGGACGCCGCATCGCTCGGGATTGCCGACGGCGACGCCGTTACCCTCGGCAATGACAGGGGCGAGACCACGCTGACGGCGAGATTGTTCGACGGCCTGCGCCGCGGCGTGCTGATCGCCGAATCCATCCACCCGAACAAGGCCCATATCGGCGGCCGCGGCATCAATACGCTGACGGGCGCCGGGTCGATCGCGCCGATCGGCGGCGCCGCATTCCACGACAACAAGGTCTGGGCGAAGAAGGCCGCCGCGTCAGGCGCCTGGAGCTTCGGCTCTGATTGAACCGGCACCGAAGCTCGGATCTTTTGGTTGACGCGTTTTCTTCACGCGAACCGGTGCCCACTTCGCTCGAAAACGCCATGGAACAGCTAAATCGCCCTTGCGGTCCTGCCCCGTCCTGCCGTTAATGTCCGCCGAAACCGGCAAAACGGGCAGGGCAATGACCGACACCGACAGCGTCGTATGCGAGAAGCGCGGGCAGGCATACTGGATCACCATCAACCGGCCGGACAAGCGCAACGCCCTCAACGGCGAGGTGATCGCCGGCATTGCCAGGGGCTATCGCACCGCGCATGACGACAGGGACGTCCGCGTCATCGTCCTGACCGGGGCCGGCGACAAGGCATTTTGCGCCGGCGCCGATCTGCAGAACTCGGGTGCTGCCTTTGCGATGGATTTTGCCAAGCCCAACGTCGACTACGCCGATCTGCTGCGGCTTTCGCAAAATGCGACAAAACCCGCGATCGCGCGGGTCGGCGGCGTCTGCATGGCCGGCGGCATGGGCTTGCTGTGCATGACCGACATGGCGGTATCAGCCGATCACGTGATCTTCGGCCTGCCCGAGGTGAAGGTCGGCGTGTTCCCGATGCAGGTAATGGCGCTGCTGCAGGGAATCGCGCCGCGCCGCCTGATCAGCGAGTGGGCGCTGACCGGCGAGCCCTTCGACGCCAGGACCGCACAGGCCGCCGGCCTTCTCAATTATGTGGTGCCGTCGGCCGAGCTCGACGCCAAGCTCGACTGGCTGATCAGCCGCATCGTCGACAAGTCGCCGACCGCGATCCGGCGCGGCAAATACGCCATGCGCGCGATCGCCTCGATGTCGTTCGATGAAAGCATCGCCTACACCGAAAGCCAGATCGCGCTATTGGCGATGACGGAAGACGCCAAGGAGGGCCTCAAGGCGTTCGGCGAAAAGCGCAGACCCTCGTGGCCGGGGAAGTGAGAGCGCCGTCATCGGACGTGGCTCAGCCCGGATCAGAATCCGAACCGGCGACCTTTCCTCGAACAACGACCCATTTTTCGAAAGCGACGCCGATACGGTTTTGATACCGCCAAACCAGGCGGCATCGGGCAATTGTTCGAAATTTGTCGAACGTGATGTAAAAATCTATCGGAAGAAGTCCGAGTTCGTCTGAATGGACTTGGGCGCTGGTTTGCGTGACGTTGTAAGCGACACATGCGTACAGCTTTCGGCCCCCGCGGAAGAACAGCAGGCCGTCCATCGATCGTTCGATCATCTGCAGTCCAATCTTCAGTACATCGCCGCGCTGGCTTTGGCACTTTGAGGAACTACATCATCGACCCCAGAACGGCGAAGATATCGCGCCGAACGCTGCTGACAATCGCGAACCCGAATTACGATTAACGTGCCGGCCCTGTTGTCGAACGGCGCAGTTTCCGGCCGTTCTCTGTGTCACCAGCGCAACAGCTTTGGGCATTTCACCCTTGCTCAAGGCAAACGTCTGGGATCAAATTCGATCACTGAAACCGTTCGAAAGGAGAGAAACATGCTCAGGAAAATGATGTTGGCCGTGCTGGTCGTGACATTTGCCGGCGGTGCCGCCCTCGCACAGGAAGCCTGCGACAGCAAAGCCGTCGGCAAGGACGGCAAGCCGCTCGCGGGTGCGGCAAAGACCTCATTCATGAAGAAATGCATGGCGGACACCTGCGCGACCAAAGCGGTGAGTCAGGATGGCAAGCCGCTTTCAGGTGCCGCGAAGACCAGTTTCATGAAGAAGTGCGAAAAGGGCGCGTAGCCTGGCGCCCTTGCGACTTGGAAAGGCCGCCTTGGGTGGCCTTTCCTTTGGCCATTACTGTCGCCGTTTTGTCTGCGGAAGGCTCCCGAAAATGACCCATACCGGCCGACGATCTCCGGCAAATTCAACTGCTCGCGCGGCGGTGAAGTAGGAGCCGCGACTTTCTGGCAGTGTTTGATCGCATTCAAAAAAGACCCCTAGTTCTCAGTCCCGAACCAGCAAATTCGACTGGCGTTGATCCAAATCAAGTGGGCCGATATCTATCTTTCCTATTGTTGTAGGGCGGACAGACCAAGGCTCTGTGCGAATGTTCAGCTCTCACAAAAGGGAGGCCGTCATGGAGAAAAGCGCCGCTTTCCGTGCCGAGGAAGAAGGTTAATTGAGTGCCTACGACGTCGGCGTTCGGTTTTGAGTAAGATCAGATGAAACAGATCCCGGTTGACGCCATCCTGCCGCCCGTCGTTGCAACGTTGTTGCCAAAGAATTCAATCGCGCGCCGTTGGGCTGGGCACGCCGTTGGACCAACTCCTAGAAGAAACATTGCGAGGGTCCCACAGCCATGGCCTCGCAGACTTGCAAGCTTCACGCTGATTCCTGCGATCTGCGCAGCAATGTTGAGTTGGCTTGGTTTTCTTTCATGGGGAATGTATTCAGCGGCCCGCTGGCTTTGGCTATGGATTTAGCAACGGATCGCTTGGGCAGCTTCTCGAAGTCGTGTCCTCAGGCGATCTCGACCAAAAACGCTATTCGAAATGACATGTCCCACGCCTCGACTTCACGCTCCAGCGCGTGCTGAGACTCTAGTTCAGCGCGGCCCTCGTCGGCCGCTGTACTTAGCCAGTCGAGTACCTGCTCTCGGTCGAAGGACTTGCCGACGGACAGCCTAAACAGCTTTGCCTCCCGCGCTCCGCGTGAGTAGCCCTCACTTCGCGCTCGCTGCATCCGGGCTTGGAAAGTGTCCGCCCGGCCTAGTTTAAAGGAGGGGAACCGCATGCGCCATCCTGCGGGCATGCTGACGGGATGACAAGCCCCGTAAAACACGGGTTGACCAGTTGGGTGCGAGGAAAGTCAACATCCGCGTCAATGACGGGCCACAGTGGCTGCTCGGTCGCGTACTCCTCGATCCAGGTCGACGTCGGGAGCCGGCCAGACCTCGGATCTCGGGCAAACCCGATTGCGGCGACCGATCAATGGCATCGCCCCAGTGGAGGGTCAATGCCCGCATCCCTCCTATCCCCCTGAACATCTTGGTTAGACCCGGCGCGCGTCGTCCGTAACTCAGCGCGCGCCGGGCCGCACCTAGAAGTTTTTATCGGACTATCCATAAGCCCGCGCCCGCTTCCGGCACCGACCGGTCGTGGGACTTTGCTTCCCGTGGCTCGCTTCACACTATGCGGGCGGACATTGTTGGCCTGTCGTGTTCAGCAACCAGCATCGCTGCCTTGGCCCCGCTTTGGAAACTCAATCGAGTGTCAACTTCGCAGTTGGCGCAGTCCCCGATGTGATGCGGCAGTCCCTGTCAGGAGGGTCGACGTTCCGAATTAGGATCGTGCCTAACGATAGCAGCGTGCCGAAAACGAGTGCGCTGACGGTCACTGCCAGGTAGGACTTCTTGGCGGACATATGCGACATCTACTGACCC
>NZ_JADGRI010000016.1 GCF_017881085.1 Bradyrhizobium sp. | reverse complement strand
CAGGTCGATCACGGTGGCGCGCAGGCGAAGGTCGTTGTCGACCAGTTTCTGCTCGTGTTCCTTGATGCGGGTGATGTCGGTGCCGACCGAGACGTAGCCCCCGTCCTTGGTGCGGCGTTCGCTGATATGCAGCCAGCTGCCATCCTCGAGCTGCGCCTCGAAGGTGCGCGCGCCCGGCGCGTGGGTGCCGGCGTCGTGCAGCCGGGTGCGGACCTCCGGCATGCTGCCGACCTCGATCACGGTCTCATAGGAGGTGCCGGGGGTGACCGCCGAATCCGGCAGTTTGTGCAGGCGCTGGAAGTGCGAGTTGCAGAGCACCAGGCGGTCGCTGGCATCCCACAGCACGAAGGCTTCCGGAATGGTCTCGATCGCGTCGCGCAGTCTCAGGTCGGCCTCCACCGTCTTCTCGGCCAGGCTCTTCTGCTCGGTGATGTCGACGGCGATGCCGATCAAATGCAGGCCGGAATCGGCCGCACCCTGGCTGATTTCGCAGCGCACCCGCAGCCAGATCCAGTGGCCGTCGGTGTGCTGCATGCGGAAGGTTTGGTCGATGTGATCGAGCTTCGAGGAAATCAGCTGATCGGCGATCGCGAACAGGTCGATGTCGTCGGATTTCACCAGCGCGTTGACCTCTCCGAAGGTCAGGAGATCGCTGCGGGTGTCGAGGCCGAGCATGGTGAACATCGATTGCGACCAGAAGATCCTGCCGCGCGACAGGTCCCAATCCCACAATCCGCAGCGCCCGCGGTTGAGCGCGGTATCGATACGGCCGCGCACGGCGTCGTTGATGAGGTCGCCTTCGCGGGCGCGGGTCGATTGCCAGTGGAAGGCAAAGCCCAGGATCAGCACGACGAAGCCCGTGGTGGCCGACAGCGTCACCGACAGCGCCGCGTCCGACTGCCAGAGCGAATCGACCCTTTCCTGGATGATGATGATCTGACCGGGCAGCGCCTTGACGATGTGGGCAACCGCCAGCGCGCTGCTGCCGTTCGGGAGGGTGATGTCGCTGACGCCGGGTTGCTGCCCGGGCGTGGCCAGCGGCAGCGCCGCGCTGATGACGTCGAGCAGGCGGCTGGCGTCGCCGATCCCGGCATCGATCGGCACGCGGGCGAGCACGCGCTGGTCGGCGCCGACCACGATGACGTGCCGGCCGGCCGCGACGCCCCACGACGGAATAAGGCCAGGCAGCAATAGCTGCAGGCGCTCGAACGGCGTGCCCGGGTCCTGCCGGACCGAAGCGATGCGGTCGAGACGTTCGGCAAGCACGTCGGCAAGTGCGGCGAGATCGCGCTTGATGGACGCGCGTTTTTGCCGGTTCTGATCGACCACCTGCACGAAGGCGCCAAGGCAGATGGTGATCAGGAACGCAATGATCAGGGTGGGCACTGCGCGGCGAAGCGCAGGCTCCGCTATCAACAGCCGATGGTAGGCCGGTTTCGCGATCGACTGCGCCAATCCTTTGATCGAATCGGATTGTACGCATGCGCCCGCCGCGTGTGCACGCGCCATGCCTTTAGCCCCCTCGGAAACTTTCTCGCACCTTGCCCGGAAGGGCCCCAGTCCCTTTCCGAATCAAGTTGATTTGAATCCAGTTTTCTCGGGCTGTCGAGAGTCAACGATTCGTTAAATCAAATAAATCTTGTCCAACGGAGAATCGCGCCGCGAAATGTCCGCAAAAATACCTGCAAGACGAGTCCGAAACGGGAACGCGCGCCGTCCGGATTCAGCTCACGCGTCCGGCGGCTCGGCGTGGCTGATGACGCGCTTCACGGTCGGGAACGCCCGGCGCAGCGCCCGCTCGATCTCATCGACGTTCTCGTGGACCTTGATCACGCTCATGGACGGCGCGGCGCGGCAATGGAAGTTGACGATTTCGCCGGCGTCGGTATCGCGCACCCGAACGTTGTGGATGTCGTGTATCGCGGTGTCGGCGGCGAAACGCGACAGCGCGCTCTTGATGGTTTCGACGCGGTCGGCCGCGGCATCGGTGCCGTGCGGCAGTTCCGGTTCCAGCGGCTCGATGTGGGTGTCGACCTCGACGTCCTCGCCGAACTCGTCGCGGATGTTTCGCTCCAGTTCGTGGGCGATGTCGTGGGCAGCGGTGAGTGTCATCTCGCCGTCGACTTCGAGGTCGATGCTGACGGTGAGCCTGCCGCCGAGATCGTGCACGGTGACGTGGTGGATGGCCAGACCGGAGTTGCGCGCAATCACCATGATGCGTTCGCGGACGCTCTCATTGTCGCGCGCGACCGGCACGGCGGTGAACGTCAGGTCGGCATCGTCGAGCGCTTTCGCGACCGCCGCTTGCGCCTTTCGCTTGATCTCCTCGACGCGGTCGATCGGAAAGGTGCGCGGCACCTCGACGATCGCGTCGATGAAATGAGTCGACCCGACCAACCGCACCCGCAACCGTTCGACATCGATCACGCCCGGCACCGACCGGATGGCGTCGGTGGCCTTCTCCGATGCGCCTTCGGGCGCGCGATCGACCAGGGTCTCTACGGTGGAGCGCGCCATCCGCAGGCCCAAAAGCGCGATCATGATCGCCACCCCGACGGCGGCGGCGGCGTCGCCCCAGGCATAGCCCAGTGCCGAAAGCGCAAGCCCCGCGATCACGGCGATCGAGCCGAGCACATCGGATGCGAAATGCAGCGCGTCGGCAGCCAGAGCCTGGCTCTTGGTCTCGTGCGCCGTGCGATGCAACGCCCGGGCGCGCCAGAAATTCACCGCGATATCGACCAGCAGGACGATGAAGGGGATGGCCGAGATGATCGGCGGCGGCGCCCCCTCGCGCAGGCGGCTGTAAGACTCGACCAGAATGCCGCCCGCCAGCACATAGAGCAGCGCGATGACGCCCAACGCGGAAACACTTTCGAGCTTGCCGTGGCCGTAATGATGCTCCTCGTCGGCGGGGCGGTCGGAAACCCGCACCACCATCCAGGTGATGACGGTTGCGACTACGTCGACAGAAGAGTGCAGCGCCTCCGAGATCAAGGCGAGGCTGCCGATGGCAATACCGACCGCGAATTTGGCCGCGGCCATGCCGGCGCTGGCAAAGACCGAGATCGCCGCGACGCGGGATTTGATGGTGTGGGCGGGTTCGCTCATGGGCTGCGGTGTAGCAGCCCGCCTTGCAACATTAAAGCGCCGATCGGATTCGTTAACAGTACATGCGAACTGTTCCGATTCAAAAGTGGGTGCCGACATCCTCGGCGATCGCCCTGCCCGAGCTCACGGGTAACCCGACAGCGAAAGCTGGCCGTCCGCGCAGATCATCAGGCGCTTGCGGAACATCGTCAACACGACCAGCCTTCCGTCCGGCAAAATACCGAGTCCGCAAGGCGTGTCGTCCTCGAACCTCGCGTGCTGCTCGCACCCGCCGGAGCAATCGAGACTTAGCAGTGTCCGGTTCATGCAGTCGACGAACCAGAGCCGGCCCGCGTGCCAGCGCGGCCCTTCGAAATAGCGGCCCCCATCGAGCAACCCAACCAGTTCGATCTTTGTCATCACGACGGTCGCTTTTGAGGGGACCCCCGACAGGCTGCGGCCGGTCGGCAATTGCGAAATACGCCGCTACAGCGTCACCACGATCTTGCCGAGATGCCTGTTGGCTTCCATGTGCTCGAATGCCTTGCCGATATCGTCGAAGGCGAACACCTTGTCGATCGGCAGTTGCAGCTTGCGCGATTCCACCGCAGCCCAGATGTCCGTGCGCACTTCGGCAAAAATCTCGCGGATTTCCTCGATCGTGCGGGTGCGGAAGGTGACGCCGATATAGTTGATACGGCGCGCGGCGTGCAGGTCGAAATTGAAATCGCCGTGGGTGCCGCCGAGCCGGCCGACATTGACGATGCGGCCCTTTATCTTGGTGGCCTTGAGATTCTGGTTCGCGACGCCGCCGGAGATCTGATCGACGATCAGGTCGACGCCTTCGCCGCCCGTTGCCTCCAGCACCTGGTCGACCCAGCCGGGATCGGACGAATCCACCGCGAGATCGGCGCCGAATTCCCTCAGGCGCCCGCGCCGCGTCGCGTCGGTGGAGGACCCGATCACGAGCTTGGCGCCCTTGAATTTTGCGATCTGCATCGCCATCAGGCCGACGCCGGAGCTCGCGCCTTGAATCAGGACCGACTGGCCCGGCTGCAACGCGCCGTTGGTGACGACCGCGTTGTGCATGGTCGCCAGCGCAACGGGGAGGGTGGCCGCTTCCTCGAAGTTCATGTTCGAAGGCGTGCGAAACAGCCGGCCGTGATCGGCCAGCGTATATTCCGCGAACGCCGCACTTCCGGAGCCCATGATCTTGTCGCCGACCTTGACGCCCCTGGCGTCGGGGCCGAGTTCGGCGACTTCGCCGGCCCATTCCATGCCGAGCACGGTGCCGAGGCCGCCGGCGCTACCGTGGACGTGGCCCTTGGTCATGCCGAGGTCGGCGCGGTTGAGGCCGCAGGCGCTCACTTTCACCAGCACCTGGGTGCCCTTGGGGGAGGGCTTTGCCACGTCGCCGATGGCGGCGCCGTTGGCGCCGTAAACATAAGCCTTCATGAATTGATTCCTGGTTGATGAAGAGGGGAAGCCGCTTATTCGGCGGCTTCGCGGCGGGCGCCGGACATCATGCCTTCGAGCCGGCTTCGAATGATGGTCTCCGCCTCCTGCATGATGCGCGACACCAGTTCGGCGCAGGAGGGGATATCGTGGATCAGTCCCTGCACCTGGCCTGCGGACCAGATGCCCTCGTCGGCGTCGCCGGTGGCGTACACCATCTTGCCGCGCGCGCCAGCCACGAGTTCGCGGACATCCTCGAATTTCGCCCCTTCCTTCTCCATGGCGACGACCTTGCTGCTGACGGCATTCTTGGCGACGCGCGAGGTGTTGCGCATGGTGCGAAAGATCAGCTCGGTCTCGCGCTCGTCATTGGCGACGATGCGTTCCTTCACGAGCTGATGGATCGGGCTCTCCTTGGTGCACATGAAGCGCGTGCCCATGTTGATGCCCTCGGCCCCAAGCGCCAATGCGGCGACGAGGCCCCGGCCGTCGCCGAAGCCGCCCGAGGCGATCATCGGGATCTTCACCTTGTCGGCCGCGACCGGGATCAGGATCAGGCCGGGGGTATCGTCCTCGCCGGGATGGCCGGCGCACTCGAAACCGTCGATCGAGATCGCGTCGACTCCCATGCGCTCCGCCGACAGCGCGTGGCGGACGCTGGTGCATTTGTGCACGATGATGACGCCGTGCTTCTTGAACTCGGTAACGTGTTCCTGCGGCTTGTTGCCGGCGGTCTCGACGATCTTGATGCCGCTCTCGATGATGGCTTGGCGATACTCCGCATAGGGCGGCGGCTTGATCGAAGGAAGAATGGTGAGGTTGACGCCGAACGGCTTGTCGGTCAGATCGCGGCAGCGCGCGATTTCCTTGGTCAAATCCTCCGGCGTCGGCTGCGTCAGCGCGGTGATGAAGCCGAGCGCGCCGGCGTTGGCAACCGCTGCAACCAGTTCGGCCCTGCCGACCCATTGCATGCCGCCCTGCACGATCGGGTGTTCGACGCCGACCAGTTCGGTAAATCGCGTTTTGAGCATTTTGGCCCTCTGTTTCCCCTGGCGCGGACGATGCGCACGCCTCGTTTATGTGATTTCCCGGGCAGGATGCCGTCAGCCCCCGCAAATGTCCACGGGGAGCGAAGCCGGGCAGGGCAGCGCGATCATGCAAAAACGGGGGCTTTTGTTTCCGCGGGGCGGACAATTCCCTCATACAGCCCGGCGATTTTTGCACGCTGCGCCGCGCGAGGGAAAATCCGGCGCAAGTTCATCCCCCGACCTTGAGCGGCAGCTCAAAGCCGTAGGCGATCGCGGGGAGGGAGCGTCCGGTCAAGCGACGGATCGTGCCGCGGCGGTGGCCTCGTCGTCGAATGCACTCGAAATGTCACGCATGCTGATGACGCCGATCAGGCTGTAATTGTCGATCACAGGCAAATGGCGGATATGGTTCAGGTTCATCAAATGACGAACATGTTCGAGCGTGTCGATCGACTTGCAGGAAACCAGTTGCTGCACGGAGATCAATTGCGAGACCTTCACGTTGACGCCCGCAGCGCCATGCTCGGCAATGGCGCGGACGACGTCGCGTTCGGTGAACATGCCGACCGCGGTATTGCCTTCGGTCCGCACGACGTCCTTGACCACGAGCGCGCTGATATTGCTGGCGCGCATCAATTGAGCGGCAATGCCGACGGTCTCGTTCATTCGCACCGTCGCAACGCGAGCAGTCTTCTTGCGCAGGATGTCTCCAACTTGCATCGCAACCTCCCTTGGGTGAGCCAGGACGTCTTTGGGCAAATCAAATTGGTATACAATATGCCAATTGTCAATTTGATCATGTAGCGAATGTGGCGATCACGGAATCAAAGAAATAGGCAGCAGTATTGACCTTCTGACGATTCAACATTGCTTCCAGGGGACGCGCTTGTGGATATCGCAGGGGCACACGCGACGTCGCGTGGTATGCCTTCGCGTCCACGATCTCGCAGGCAAGGAAAGAGGCGCACCGCGGTGCGCCTCTTGTGGTCTTCGGGAGGTTATCTCTTGTCGAACGACGCTCTTGCCCTGAGCGGCGCGTTACTGGGCGGGGTGTGCGTGTCCGACCGTGGCCTTGTTTTCCGACGCGCTGATCGAGATCCGCATCGGCCGCACCACAAACAGCGCCATTGCCACCACGATGAAGTTCATGATCGCGGCAACGGCGAACACGGCGTACCAGCTGCCAGTATGCGTCTTCAGGATGTTGGCGAGCGGGACGACGAAGGCCGACAGCCCCTTGGCGGTGTAGAGCAGGCTGGTGTTCGTGGTCGCGTATTTCGGCCCGAACATGTCGGTGCAGGTCGAGGGGAACAGGCTGAAGATCTCGCCCCATGTGAAGAAGATCAGCGCCGCGCAGATCACGAAGGTCCATGGAGTGGTGCCCGCCGTTCCCAATAGCCAGTAGGCTACGCCGCCCGCGGTGAAGGCGATCGCCATGGTGTATTCGCGCCCGATCTGGTCCGACACCCAGCCGAAGAACGGCCGTGCGCCGCCGTTGGCGAGATTGTCGATTACGCCGGCGACGATCAGCGTGGAAGCGCCGAACAGGATCACGGTCTGCGAGACGCCATAGTCCTTGGCGATCAGCGCAATCTGCGCGGTGACCATCAATCCGCTAGCGGACACCAATATGAACATGATGTAGAGCAGCCAGAATACCGGCGATGCGAGCATCTGGCCCGGCGTGCTCGAGTTTCTCGATTGCAAGACCTTGACGGCCGATCCGGTCGGAACCTCACCCGGCACCGGCGGGCGAAGCACCCAAGCCACCGCGAAGATGACGGCACCCTGACCGATGGCGAACCAGAAGAAGGTGTCCGCATATCCGATCGAGGCAATCATGTGCTGAATCGGAATCACGGTGACAGCCGCGCCGGCGCCAAATCCGGCCGCGGTCAGGCCAACGGCGAGACCGCGGCGGTCGGGAAACCATTTCACGGAATTGCCGACGCAGGTTGCATAGATGCCTCCGGCCCCGATGCCGGACACCACGGCACCGAGATAGAGCATCTCCAGCGACCCGGCCTTGGCGTTGATAAGCCAGCCGATCGCAACCAAAATACCACCGGCCGCGACCATCAGTTTTGGGCCGCGCTGACCGAGCGAGTCGACGATCCATCCTTCAAGCGGGGTGAGCCAGGTTTCCAGCGCGACGAAAATACTGAAGGCGACCTGGATGCCGGCGACGTCCCAGGAATTCGCTTTCGCCATCGGGGCGACGAAATAAGTCCAGCCATACTGGAGGTTGGCGATCATCGCCATGCAGACGACGCCGATGATAAGTTGCATCCAGCGAAAGCTGTTGGACGGTGCCTGAGTTGGCGCGGTTGCTGCGTTAGCGATCATTGTTTCCTCCGAAATTCGCGCTTTTTTCAATCTGACCCATGAGTCCGCCGGCGCTTCGCCCTAAAGTCTGGTATATTATATTCCAATGTGCAAGTTCGAATTTAGTCGAGTAGGCCCGGTGCGCGGCGGCGCTACGCCTCGCCAAAGGAAGCATCTCCAGCCCGTCAAGGTCACAAAAAAGCGCCCATCCTGCATGATGGGCGCGCTACTCGCAGTTATGCCAGCGTGACTTACGCCAGGGCCTCGTAACGCAAGAGCCTGTTACGCAATAGCCGTGGCGATGACTGAGCGTCGCCAGGGTTTGAGCACGACGAGCGCGAGAAGTGAGGCAAGGATGTTCGCGCCTGCAGCAATCAGGAAAACCCGGTCCCACGAACCGGAAGACTGCTGCATGTAGTTCGCAACTGGTACCAGAAGGGCTGCGGTGCCCTTCGCCGTATAGAGCAGGCCGGCATTGGTGGTGGCGAATTTCGAGCCGAATGTATCGGTACAGGTCGATGGGAAGAGTGAGTAGATCTCGCCCCACGCAAAAAACACCAGTCCCGACAGCACCACGAACCAGATCGGATCCTGGCCGAACACGTAGAGCGCCCAGATGCCCAGGCCTTCAAGGCCGAAGGCGATGAACATGGTGTTCTCGCGGCCGATCTTGTCGGACACCCAGCCGAAGAACGGCCGGGTCAAACCGTTCAGGATGCGATCGATCGTCGCGGCAAAGGTGACGGCGGTCATTGTCATCGCCATCAGCGTCACCGGAATGTTATCGATCTTCCAGTCGACCGCGATCGGCTTGAGGTTGGCGGTGATCATCAAGCCGCCGGCGCCGACGATCACGAACATGAAATACATCAGCCAGAAGATCGGATTGCGGATCACCTCCGAGGGCTCGTAATCGCGCCGGGTCTGGATCACGTGGGTATTCTTCACCGCGGCAGGAACCTGTCCTGCCTTGGGCGCGAAGAGGAAGAATGCGAGGACGACAATGATCATGCCCTGTCCGAGGCCGAAATAGAGAAACGTGCTCTGGAAGCCGGAATCCTTGATCATGGCCTGGATCGGCGCAACGGTGAGCGCCGAACCCGCGCCGAAGCCCGCCGCCGTGATGCCCGCGGCGAGGCCGCGCTTGTCAGGAAACCATTTGAGCGCGTTGCCGACGCAGGTGCCATAGACGCCGCCGGCGCCGATACCCGCGACGATCATGCCGAGATAATAGCCGTTGAGCGTGGTCGCCTCGGCGTTGATTGCCCAGCCGATGGCGCAAAGGATGCCCCCGATCAGGACCACCACGCGTGGACCGTATTTATCTACGAACCAGCCTTCGATCGGCACCAGCCAGGTTTCGAACAGGACAAACAGGGTGAAAGCCAGCTGGATCGATGCACGATCCCATCCGAATTCTTTCTGGATGTCGGGGACGAAAAATGTCCAGCCGTATTGGTAATTGGCGATCATTACCATGGCGGCGACGCCAATCGCCAGTTGTGTCCAGCGATAGGTATCGCTGACTCGGGCGGCGGCTGGTGCTGCCCCGTGAACCATGTCCGTCATAAATCTCCCCACGATACGCTTCTCTCAATCGGGCAAGCGTTATCGCGGTCATTCTGGTCTTCGAATATGCCCGAGGGCAAGATTTCGCCGGCGCGTTCGGCGTGTTCACTTTGTCGCAGGCAACGTCAACTTGTCGCAGGCCGTGGAAGCCTGCGCACAGCGAATTATCAGCCGCCAAGCGAGAAACCGCGCGAAACCGGCAGCCGTTTGCAGCATGCAGCAAGACGTGAATCGCTCGGGCGGCAGCGACCTCGCGCGATTGATAGCGCGCGTCGAAACGTCGCGCGGTGCAATGGACTCAATAAAACAGCCCCGCACACCGGGGCCATTTCCAAATCGCTGGAACCGTGCGCTCGGGGCGGTACGGCCTTGGCCGATTAAACGTTGGAGCGGGGGATGTCGCCGTTGCGGATCGTCATCTCCGCGTAAGCCAACAGCAGGCGGTCGATCGCCGCGAACAGGCGGCCAAACGGGGTGCTGGAGGGGGCGAACGAGATGGAAGCAGTCCTGGACATTGAATTCCCTTTCCTGGAGGGCGGCCAACCGCCGCCTCATCGTCTGAAGGGAGACTATGTATACCAGATGCCAGTGACAACGGATTTGTTTGCATAGCAGCATTTTTGATATTGCATCGCAATATAGGGCGATTTGAATTCGCTATGGCAGATGTAAAGATTAAAGAAAAAGGCCGCCCAGATTGGCGGCCCTCGAATTCTGCCAACAAACGTGGGTTACTCTGCCGCCTGCTTGCGCGGCGGGTCGAGCGCGCCGGAATCGTGAATTTCCGCGACCTGATGGTCGCTGAAGCCCAGAACCTGGCGCAGGATCTCGTCAGTATGTTCGCCGAGCAGCGGCGACCGCAACACGTCGGACGGGCTGTCCGAAAGCTTGATCGGATTGCCGACCGACAGGTATTTGCCGCGGGTAGGGTGATCGACCTCCACCACGGTGCCGGTGGCGCGCAGCGACTGATCTTCCGCCAGTTCCTTCATGGAAAGGATCGGACCGCAGGGGATATCGTCCTTGTTGAGAATCTCCATCGCCTCGAACTTGGTCTTGGTCATGGTCCATTGCTCGACGCGCGCGAAGATTTCGTTGAGGCGCGTCAGCCGGGCAGGGGGTTTGGCGTAGTCGGGATGGGTCTTCCAGCCGGGCTCGCCGATCACGTCGCAGATCTTCTCCCAGACCGGCGCCTGGGTGATGAAGTAGAGGTAGGCATTGGGATCGGTCTCCCAACCCTTGCACTTCAGGATGCGGCCCGGCTGACCGCCGCCGGAATCGTTGCCGGCGCGCGGCACAGCGTCGCCGAACGGAATGCCTTCGCCGTACTGGCTGTATTCCTTGAGCGGACCGTGCGCGAGCCGCTGCTGATCGCGCAGCTTGACGCGCGCCAGATTCAGCACACCGTCCTGCATCGCGGCGGTGACCTTCTGTCCACGTCCGGTCACCGTGCGCTGGTAAAGCGCGGTGACGATGCCGAGCGCCAGATGCAGGCCGGTGCCGCTGTCGCCGATCTGCGCGCCGGTGACCAGCGGCAGTCCGTCGCGGAAGCCGGTCGTCGACGCCGCGCCGCCGGTGCACTGCGCGACGTTCTCGTAGACCTTGCAGTCTTCGTAGGGGCCGGGGCCGAAGCCCTTGATCGACGCCACGATCATCTTCGGGTTGATGCTCTGGATCTTCTCCCAGGGAAATCCCATGCGGTCGAGCACGCCGGGGCCGAAATTCTCCACCAGCACGTCGCATGTCTTGATCAGCGCGGTGAGGACTTCCTTGCCCTTCGGGTTCTTGGTGTCGAGCGTGATCGAGCGCTTGTTGTGGTTGAGCATGGTGAAATACAGGCTGTCGACATTCGGAATGTCCTGCAGCTGACCGCGGGTGATGTCGCCGACGCCGGGGCGTTCGACCTTGATCACGTCGGCGCCGAACCACGCCAGCAATTGCGTGCAGGTCGGTCCAGACTGGACGTGGGTGAAATCGAGAATGCGAACGCCGGTCAGCGCCTTGGTCATCGTGTTGCTCCGTCTCGTATCTGATCCTGCACGGGCAGGAAGGAATGGGGGCGGGGCCGTGGCCCCGCGGATCTATGGCCGTTATTTCTTCTTCAGGACGCTTTGCGGGTTGAGGTTGCCGATGCGGCCGCTCTCGGAGCCGGCCGCCGGGTCGATCACCGCGTTGATGAGCGTCGGCTTGCCGGAGTCCATCGCCGCATTGACGGCGCGCTTCAGCTCATCCGGCGAAGTCGCGTTGACGCCGACGCCGCCGAAGGCTTCCATCATCTTGTCGTAGCGCGAGCCCTTCACGAACACCGTCGTCGCCGGATCGGCGCCGGCCGAATTGACGTCGGTGCCGCGATAGATGCCGTTGTTGTTGAAGATGACGATGCAGATCGGCAGATTGTAGCGGCAGATGGTCTCGACCTCCATGCCGGAGAAACCGAAAGCGCTGTCGCCTTCGACCGCCAGCACCGGCTTGCCGGTCTCGACCGCTGCGGCAATTGCCGAGCCCATGCCGACCCCCATCACGCCCCAGGTGCCGACGTCGAGACGCTTGCGCGGCTGGTGCATGTCGATGACGCCGCGCGCGAGGTCGAGTGTGTTGGCGCCTTCGTTGATCAGGATGGCGTCGGGCCGTTCCTTGATGATGGTGCGGAGAACGCCGAGCGCGCCGTGATAATCCATCGGCGAGTTGTTGTTCATCAGACGCGGCGCCATTTTCGCGACATTGTCGTCGCGCTTGGTCTTGACGGAATTGAGCCAGTCCGCCGGCGGCGCCGGCCAGCTGCCGCCCATCGCATCGAGCAGGGCGGCGACGCAGGAGCCGATATCGCCGACCAGAGGAGCGGCGATTTCGACATTGGAGTCCATTTCCCTGGGCTCGATGTCGACCTGGATGAATTTCTTAGGCTGATCGCCCCAGGTCTTGCCCTTGCCGTGCGACAACAGCCAGTTGAGGCGTGCGCCGACCAGCATCACGACGTCGGCATCCTTCAGCACGGTCGAACGCGCCGCGCCAGCGCATTGCGGATGCAAATCGGGCAGCAGGCCCTTGGCCATGCTCATCGGCAGGAATGGCGCGCCGCTCTTTTCGACGAAGCTCCTGATCGCGTCGTCGGCCTGCGCATAGGCCGCGCCCTTGCCGAGAATGATCAGCGGGCGTTTTGCGCTCTTCAGCACGTCGAGCGCCCGCTTGACCGCGCTCGGGGCGGGGATCTGCGCTGGCGCCGGGTCGATCACCTTGACCAGCGACTTTCTGCCGGCCTCCGCGTTCATCACCTGCCCGAACAGTTTCGCCGGCAGGTCGAGATAGACGCCGCCGGGACGGCCCGAGACGGCGGCGCGGATCGCGCGTGCGAAACCGATGCCGATGTCGGCGGCATGCAGCACGCGGAACGCCGCCTTGCAGAGCGGCTTTGCGACCGCGAGCTGATCCATCTCTTCATAGTCGCCCTGCTGCAGGTCGACGATCTCGCGCTCGGACGAGCCGGAGACCAGGATCATCGGGAAGCAGTTGGTGGTGGCGTGGGCCAGCGCGGTCAGGCCGTTGAGGAAGCCGGGCGCCGAGACGGTGAGGCAGATTCCGGGTTTCTTGGTGAGGAAACCCGCGATGGCCGCAGCGTAGCCGGCGTTCTGCTCGTGGCGGAACGAAAGCACGCGGATGCCTTCGGCCTGCATCATGCGGCCGAGGTCGGTGATCGGGATGCCGGGCACACCGTAGACCGTGTTGAGGCCGTTGAGCTTGAGCGCATCGATGACCAGATGAAAGCCATCCGTCAGTTCCTGCTGGGCGTCCGTCGCCTCGTTCTTGGTCGCGGTGTTCAGCATCGGGGTGGTCTCCCTGGTCGTTTCTTGGCGAGACGAGTTCGTCGCCTTTAATCATTGCCCAAAACAACGGGCTGTCGTGGTTAGAACAGTTCCTGCCCGTGGGCTTCGACATAAGCGGCGAGGCCCAGCGTGTGATCGCGCGCGCGCTTCTCTGCGAGCTCGGTGTCACGCTCCTCGAGCGCTTCGATCATGGCCAGATGCTCGGGCAGCGACACCGCGGTGCGGTCCGTCCGCCCGATCGTCAATTGCCGGTAACCGCGCACATGCAGCAGGATGTCGTTGGTCATATCGACCAGCGTCGGCGACTCGCTGAGCGAGATCAGCGCCTGGTGGAAGGCGATATTGGCCTTCGAATATTCATCGACGTGGTCCTGCGGCAGGCGATCCTTGCCGAAATTCTTGAAGAAGTCGCGCAGCGCCGAGATGTCCTTCTTGCGCGCGGTGGTCGTGATCAGCCGCGCCGCCATGCTCTCGAGCGCCGCCCAGGCCCGGATCATGTCGACGATCTCGTTCTTGGTCCGACGCACGACGATGATGCCGCGGCGAGGCACGGTCTTGACGAAGCCGTCCTGCTCCAGCATCGCGATCGCCTCGCGGATCGGGGTACGGCTGACGCCGAGGCGCTCCGACAGCGCGCGCTCGTCGAGCATGACCGGTTCCGGCGTCGCATAGATGTCCATCTTGAGGATGGCTTCCTTCAAGGCTTCATAGGCCTTGTTCTTGAAGCTCGTCTCCGGGGCAATTCGGACGATTGCGATTTCTGCCTCGGCCATGGTGGGCGGCGCCTTGGTTTGTTTCCGTAAATTCACGACTGATCTCCTCCGTGGGAGACGTCTTTGTAGCAGAACACTATGCAAATTATTTTTGGCATACCAAATGCCAGAATGTCAAGTTACCCATGTTTTCAGCACTTCCGGCCGCTGCCGCGCCTTGACAAGTTCGTTTCTGGCATACCAAATGCCAAAACGAAACCATCAGCGGTCGCAATGAACGTTTGCGGTGGACGCGGACCCGCGTTTGCCACGGGAATACCGATTGAGAGCGCAGGTCGATGCGGTCTGATGCCGCGTGTGTCGCCGCCATGAAAAAATAGACGTCAAGGAGGAAGCCAATGTCGAATTCCAAAGATGCGGTCCGCAAGATCCTCGATTCCGTCAAGGCGGACAAACGCACGAGTCTGACGGCGCCGGAAGGCAAGCTGGTGTGCGATGCCTACGGCATTCCGGTACCGAAGGAAGGCGTGGCGAAATCGGCAGCCGAGGCGGCCAAGATCGCGACCGACATGGGCTTCCCGGTCGTGATGAAGATCGTCTCGCCGGATATTCTGCACAAGACCGAGGCCGGTGGCGTGATGGTGGGCGTCAAGACCGCCGCGGACGTCGAAAAGAATTACGCGACCATCCTGGCGAACGCCAAGAAGTACAAGGCCGACGCCAAGATCGAAGGCATCCAGGTCCAGCAGATGCTGGCCGGCGGCACCGAGGTCATCGTCGGCTCCATCACCGACGGCTCGTTCGGCAAGCTGGTGGCCTTCGGCCTCGGCGGCGTGCTGGTCGAGATCCTGAAGGATGTCACCTTCCGCCTCGCTCCTGCCACCAAGGACGACGCCTTGTCGATGCTCGACGGCATCCAGGCCCATGACATGCTGAAGGGCGTACGCGGCGGCGACCCGGTCAGCCGCGATGCGCTGGCCGATATCATCGTCAAGGTATCGCAGCTCGTCAGCGACTTCCCGGAAATCGTCGAACTCGATCTCAACCCGGTATTCGCCACCAAGAAGGACGCCATCGCCGCCGACGTGCGCATCGTCGTGGACTTCGACTACAAGCCGCGCCCGGCGCCGCGTCCGACCGCGGAAATCGTCACCGCGATGAACCGCATCATGCAGCCGAAGGCGGTTGCCGTGATCGGCGCCTCCACCGAAGACGGCAAGATCGGCAATTCGGTGATGAAGAACCTGATCAACGGCGGCTACAAGGGCGACATCTATCCGATCCACCCGAAGGCAGCCGAGATCCTGGGCTACAAGGCCTACAAGAGCGTCAAGGACGTACCGGGCGTGATCGATACCGCGGTGTTTGCGATCCCCGCGAAATTCGTCGCCGGCGCGCTGATCGAGTGCGGCGAGAAGAAGATTCCCGGCGCCGTCCTGATTCCGTCGGGCTTTGCCGAAGCCGGCGCGCCCGAACTGCAGGCCGAAATCGTCGAGATCGGCAAGAAGTACGATGTTCGCCTGATGGGGCCGAATATCTACGGCTTCTATTATACGCCCGCCAATCTCTGCGCCACCTTCTGCACGGCCTACGACGTCAAGGGCCATGCGGCGCTGTCGTCGCAGTCCGGCGGCATCGGCATGGCGATCATCGGCTTCTCGCGTTCGGCCAAGATGGGCGTCTCGGCAATCGTCGGTCTCGGCAACAAGTCGGATATCGACGAGGACGATCTGCTCGCCTTCTTCGAGCAGGACCCGAACACGACCATCATCGCCCAGCACTGCGAAGACCTGAAAGACGGCCGCGCCTTCGCCGAAGCCGCCAAGCGCGTCTCCAAGAAGAAGCCCGTGGTGGTGCTCAAGGCCGGCCGCACCTCGGCCGGCGCCAAGGCGGCCTCGTCGCATACCGGCGCGCTCGCCGGCAACGACAAGATCTACGAGGACGTGCTCAAGCAGTCCGGCGTGATCCGCGCCCGCAGCTTGAGACAATTGCTCGAATTCGCGCGCGGCATCCCGGTGCTGCCGACCCCGAAGGGCGAGAACGTGCTGATCATCACCGGCGCGGGCGGCTCGGGCGTGCTGTTGTCCGACTCGGTGGTCGACAACGGCCTGTCGCTGATGGCGATGCCGCCGGACCTCGATGCTGCGTTTCGCAAGTTCATCCCGCCGTTCGGCGCCGCCGGCAACCCGGTCGACATCACCGGCGGCGAGCCGCCGATCACCTACGTCAACACCGTCAAGCTCGGCCTGTCGGACGATCGTATCCATTCGCTGATCCTCGGCTACTGGCACACCATCGTCACGCCGCCGATGGTGTTCGCCCGCAACATGGTCGAGGTGAAGAAGGAGATGGAGGCCAAGGGCTTCGTGAAGCCGATCGTCGCCTCGCTCGCCGGCGACGTCGAGGTCGAGGAGGCCGCCGAATATCTCTACCAGAACGGCATCCCGGCCTATGCCTACTCGACCGAACTGCCGGTCGAAGTGCTCGGCGCCAAGTACAAATGGGCGCGCGGCGCGGGGCTGCTGTAACGCTTCAGACGAACAGCGCTGCTCAAATGCCGTCCGGTAGCTCCGGGCGGCATTTTTGTTGATGCCTGTGCGATAGGAACCGGATCGAAACTTGCGGCGATGAAGCGGCTGGAGTCGTCACGCGGCGTTGATGACAAGAACATACAGGACGAAGGCCGCGATCGAGGCGAATGGCAGGGCGATCCCGCCGGCGAAGGACAGCCGTTCGAGTTCGATGGTTTGGCTGCTGGTGAGATAGCGCTGCAGCGCAAACAGCAGGAACGGAATGCCGATCAGGAATGATTGCAGATATATGGCCAAGCCGAGACCAGTCAGGATCCCGATCCAAGCTGCGATCAGCGCCGACTTCCGGCTCACCGAACCGATAAGCGCATTGAGGATCAGCCCGCCATCGAGAGGATAGATCGGCAACAGGTTGACGGCATTGATGACGGCAAACACGTCCGCTGCCTGCCCTAGACGAATGTCGCCGGTCGCCCTGTACATGGCGAAGAGGCCAAGCGTCGGAATGAGGCTCAAAGCTGGCCCCATCAGCGCGACGAAGCCGAGCCGGCCCTCGGTCCGATAGGCTGTCCTGGGGACGGCGGCACCGCCAAAGAACGGAATGAGGTAGATGCCACGCACGCCGACGCCGACCATCAGCATCGCCGCAACATGTCCGGCCTCGTGTACGACGGTGACGGTCGAAAGCAGCAGCCCCAACTTCCAGCCGAACAGATACCAGAAGCTCAAGAGAGCCGCAATCGACAGAACCAATCCATGGTTGCCGAGAGCCGCGAGACGGCTGTGGGTGCCTGCGTCCTTTTCGCATTGCTGCTTCGTCAGGTGCGCCATTCGGCGCAGGCCGATCGGAAAGACGATGCGGTCGCGGAAGGAGCGTGCCGTCAACTCGCCAAACACCGTGAGCGCCGTTCCGTCCAGCGTCGCCTCGACCAAAAGCCCGGTTTCGACATCGCGGCCGCCCTCGGGCGGCGCAGCTAGCGGGTGCGCCACCATCTCCGAGCGACTGATCCCTTTCACCTCGTCGCGCTCAAGGTCGCGCGAGACATTCTGCGCCCGAGGTTGGCCATCGAGGGCGAGACGTGTCAGCCAAAGGTCAGCGCTGTCGGGCACGGGTTCGCGCGAAAACTCCATGACCGGCGGTCCATCGAATACCATGTGGTCGGCCGTACTGAGTCGCCACACGGCCTCGCGCGGTGCATTGACGATAACTGTGAATTTAAAGTGCAATCGATTGCGCGCCCTCAACACGTCGACGAACCCCAGCAAGGCATAGAAGGCAAGGCGCATTAGCTCGATTGGCAATGTCAGCAGTGCGAGCATGCAAAGCCTTCAAGTGGGCACGGAAGGCCGGCGTCAGCGGCCCAGCTGCGCACGGACTCACGGAAGCATTGGGAGACTTATTGAACGAGGTTCGTGTCTTTCAGACTGGCATACAACGTTAACATGCATTGTTTCGATGAAGCAATCCAGTCGACGAGGTCAGGCGAGCCTGCGATCACAGCTCTTCGCGCACGCCCATGCCGAGCATGAAACGTTCGCGGATCTGCACGGGATCCCGGCGGGTGGCGCCGACGCCCGGCTTGTCGTCGATGCGCACGCCGATCAGCGTTGGCTCGGACGCCGACAGGGATCGATCGACCAGCCGCTCGAAATCGTCTTCGTCGGCCGCCCAGGCGCTGTTCGAAAGTCCGCAGCCGACCGCGACCGCCACCAGATCCGATACCGCGGCGGCCGGCGTCGGCTGCGCTCCGGTGATTTGGTAGACGCCGTTGTCCATCACGACCATGGTCAGGTTCTTTGGCCCCAGCGTCGCGATGGTCGCAAGACACCCCAGCTGCATCAACAGCGAGCCGTCGCCCTCCAGCGCGAAGACACGGCGCTCCGGCTGGGCCAGCGCGACGCCGAGCGCGATCGGGAAAGCCAGGCCCATACTGCCCAGCATGTAGAAATTCTGCGGGCGGTGGCCGGCGCCCCACAGGTCGAAATTGGTATTGCCAATGCCGCCGATCACGGCCTCTTCGTTCTTAAGCTTGGCGACCAGCCGCGAGGTCAGATCGGACCGGTTCATGATCTTGGTGTTGCGGGCAGGGGTGTCGGCTGCGGTGTTCATGGCTGCGCTCACTTGTCGAACACTTTGCCGCCGGTCAACAGCGGCGACAGGATCAGCGCCACCGGCGCCTGCGTGGTGACGGCCTGCTTGATCGAGCGGTCGACGATGAATTCGAACTCGTCGAGCCGGGTACAGGTGTGATGTTCCACCGCCAGCGAGTCGAGCACCGGCCGCATGGTGCGGCAGACCAGCGATTGCCCGTAGTTGAATTCGCCGAGCGTGCCGCGCTCGGAGACGAACATGATCAGCGGAATCTGATAGGGGACCGCGAGCGAGGCCAGCACATTGGCGAGCGTCGCAAAGCCCGAGGTCTGCATCAGCACCGCGCCCTTCATGCCGGCCATCCACGCCCCGGCGATGATGCCGACGGCCTCTTCCTCGCGCGCGGTGGGGAAGCAGGTGAAGAACGGGTCGGCGTGGATGCTCCTGATCAGCGTCGTCAGCACGCGGTCGGGAACGTAGGGCACCAGCCGGATGTCGTTGCGCTTGAGGGTTTGCAGCACCACCTCGTGCCAGCTCTTCTGCTGAGCGATCTGGGACGAGGTCTGTTCAGCGGCAGCCGCCATCGAATTCTCCCTTGCTGCGCGACGATCTTCGTTCGCGACATGATCGCGGCCGTCTTGAATTGAGGCGCCGAAACTTGACGCGATCTCCCGGAGATCGCCCATCATACTGACGAGGCGCCGAAACTTGACGCGATCTCCGGGATTGTCAACATGTCCGGACCGTAGCCGTGATCTGCGCCTGATGGCGATGCCATTCGCGGTCCGGCGTGCGATATGAGAAGTAACAAGAAATCGGGAGGGATGCCTTGAACAGGTGGTTCCGGATGGTTGTCGCGGCGATGGCGACGGTTGGCGCGGGCGGAATGGCGTCGGCGCAATCGCCGTTTCCCTCGAAACCCGTGCATATTTACGTACCCTATGCCGCCGGCGGCGGCGTCGACATCCTCGCGCGCACGCTGGGCGATGTGGTCTCCCGGCAATGGGGCCAGGGTGTCGTCGTCGAAAACCGCCCCGGCGCCGGCGGCGTGGTCGCCTCGCAGGCGCTCGCGGCGGCGCCACCCGACGGCTACACCCTGATTGTCGTTGCCAGCGGTCACGCCACCAATCCCTTCCTGTATGAAAAGCTTCCCTACGACACCTTCAAGGATTTCACGCCGATCTCGCTGCTGGCATCCTCCCCGAATATCCTGCTAGTAAAGGCCGACTCTCCATTCAAGACGCTGGCCGATCTGATCGCGGCGGCAAAGGCAAGACCCGGGAGCCTGGCGTATGGCCATGCCGGCAACGGAACATCGACGCATCTCGCCGGTGAACTCCTGAAGAATCTGGCCGGGATCAACCTCAACGCCATTCCGTACAAAGGCGGCACGCCCGCCATCAACGACCTCCTGGGCGGGCAAATCCCGATGTCGTTCAATAACGGCCCGGAATCGGTCGGCCAGCTCGCGGCCGGCAGTGTTCGTGCGCTTGCGGTCACGACCGCGTCGCGGGCGTCGTTCCTGCCCGACGTTCCCAGCATGGCCGAGACCGTGCCGGGCTATGACACCGAGGTGTGGTGGGGGCTGCTCGGACCGGCCGGCATGCCGCCCGATCTCGTCGCCAAGCTGTCGCATGATTTCGTCGCGGCGCTGAATACCGATTCCGTCACGCAGCGCCTGAGCAAGCTCGGCGCGTCGCCGATCGGCAGTTCGCCTGGGGAATTCGACGCCAAGATTCACGCCGACTACGACAAATGGGGGCCGATCATCAAGGCCGCCGGCATGAAGGCCGAATGAACCAGATGATACCCGCCTGCCTTGCGCCGCGCGACGTCAGCCGTCCGAACGTGCCACCGCCGCCAAATGCCTGCGATACGCACGCCCATGTGTTCGGACCCGCGTCGCGTTTCCCTTATGCCGACGATCGCAGCTACACGCCGCCGGACGCGCCGCTGGAAAAATATCTGGGCATGCTCGATCGAACAGGCTTTGCGCGCGGCGTATTGGTGCAGGGCAGCGCGCATGGCCGCGACAATTCCGCGATGCTGGACGCGCTCAGGCAACGGCCGGACCGTCTGCGCGGCGTCGCGGTGGCTGACAGCGACGTCTCGCCGGCGGTCCTGCGCGAATGGAATCGAATCGGCGTCCGCGGCTTGCGCTTCAATCATTTCTTTCGGGACGGTCAATTGCACTATCGCGGCGGCGTGCCGCTACAGGCGGCCGAGAAGCTTGCGCCCGTGATGGCCGAACTCGGATGGCATCTTCAGCTCTGGATCGACGTGAAGGATCTGCCCGAGACGATACCGGTCCTGCAAGCATTGAGCCTGCCGGTGGTGATCGATCACATGGGCCGTACTGACGCCCGCGCCGGCACCGCTACGGCAGGTTTCCAGAGCCTGTTGCGCGCGGTCGCCGACGGCTGGTGCTGGGCGAAACTGTCCGGCGCCCATCGCCTCAGCCGGAATGCGCCCGATTATCCCGATGCGCGGCCGTTTCATGAGGCGCTGGTGCGGGCCAATCCGGAACGGCTGGTGTGGGGCGGCGACTGGCCCCATCCGCGCGTCGAGGGCGAGATGCCCGATGCCGGGCACCTGTTCGAATTGTTTCAGATGTGGACGCCGGACTTGCCGACGCAGCACCGCATCCTCGTGGCCAATCCCGCAAAGCTCTATGGTTTTTCGAACTGAAAGTGCCCTCAACGATGTCCGTCAACAACAAGCGCGTCTTCTATGTCAAGTATCTGGCGAACCAGATCTATGCTGACATTCTCAAGGCGCGGCCCGACGTGCGGCTCGACCGGCTGGAGAACGAAAGCCCTGAAGACATCTCGGCCCCGATTCTTTCTGCCGCGCACGCCTATCAGATCGGGGCTGCGCGCGATGAGCTCGCGCCTCACTTTCACGTCCATGCCGACCTGCTGCGCCGCGCGCCGAACCTGTTGATCGTCTCAAGCAACGGCGCGGGCTATGACCCCGTCGATGTCGAGGCCTGCACGGCGGCGGGCGTGCTGGTGGTCAATCAGTCCGGCGGCAACGCGCATTCGGTGGCTGAACACGCGCTGGGGATGCTGCTGACGCTGTCGAAGCGCATCATCCAGGCCGACCGCGCGCTGCGGCGCCAGGCGAATGTCGACCGCAACGCCCTGATGGGCACGGAAGTCCAGGGCAAGACCATCGGCATCGTCGGGCTCGGCAATGTCGGGCGCCGCATCGCCGCGCTGTGCCGGGGCCTGCTCGGCATGAACGTGTTGGCCTACGATCCCTATCTCTCGGCCACCGAGATGGCCGAGCGCGGCGGCGAGAAGGTCACGCTGGAGGAGCTGCTGCGGCGTTCGGACTACGTCTCGATCTCCTGTCCACTGACAAAAGAGAGCCACGGCATGATCGGCGCGCGCGAATTCGCGTCCATGCAGAAGCATGCCTATTTCATCACCACGGCGCGGGGTTTCATCCACGACGAGGCTGCGCTGGCCGAGGCGCTGCGCAACAGGCAGATTGCCGGCGCGGGCCTCGACGTTTGGGCCAAGGAGCCGCCGCCGCCGGACCATCCGCTGCTGCAGTTCGACAACGTGCTGGCGAGCCCGCACACGGCCGGCGTCACGAAGGAGGCGCGCGAGAACATGGGCCGGATCGCCGCCGAGCAGATGCTCGACGCGCTCGACGGCAAGCGGCCGCCGCGCATCATCAACCCGGAAGTCTGGGGCGACTACGCCAACCGCTTCCAGCGGACGTTTGGATTTGCGCCGGGCTAGGTGCGCCGGAGCAATTGCCAAAGCGCGTGCGTGGACCGGCGTTGGCGATGGAAAAGCAGGGCGCCGGCGAGCACGCGGCCCGCCGGCGTCGCAGTCCTCAGTTCCATGCGCTTTCGTCCGTTCGCAATTGCTGCGCGAGGCCGGCCAGATCGCATTGTCTCCGAATCTCGACGGATTTAGCGGAGAAGATTTCGGTCGTTGCCGGCTCGATCTCGGCAATGAATCTACTGCGAGGTCCAGACCGGACGATGCACGCGTTGCTATTTTCGCAGGCGTCTCGACAGGCCCATCGAGCGGGACCATTTTCCGAGAGCGCCTGATTTGCGGAACGACAATTCCGCCGGCGCTGAAGGAGCTGGCGAATGCGACAATTGCGTTCATTGCTGCGTAGGACGCCGTCCCGGCTTCGACGCCGTATCGCGGAGATCGTCGCTATCGCGGCCGCCAGCCTCCCGGCCGCCGGCGCGTAACCGCACTGCTCAGCCGACCAACGCTGCCGCCGCGGCCTGCGCGTCCGGAACCACGTCGTGATCGTAGAGCCGCTTGCGAAAGGCGGCGTGCGCGGTGATCTCGGCGTCTCTCACCCCCAGATCGGAATAGGCGGAATCATAGCGCAGCCCGTTCTCGCGCGCGCCGCGCTGCACCTGCGCCACGCGTTCCCGGCGCAGCTGTTCGTAGGCGAGCAGGGCGGAGGGCGCGGTCGTGGCGTCCGCGCGCGCCAGGATCGTTGCGAGTGCGATGCCGTCTTCGATCGATTGATTGGCGCCTTGTCCGAGATGCGGAAGCATCGGATGCGCGGCATCGCCGAGCAGGCTCAGTCGCTGCTTGGTCCAGACCGGCAGCGGCTCGCGATCATAGAGCGCCCAACGGAACGTAGTCCGAACTTCGCCTAACAATTGATGGATGCGCGGGTCCCATCCCGCGAAGGCCTGGCGCAGCACCTCGGGATCGCCGGGCGCCGTCCAGGATTCCTTCATCTCCTCGTCGGTCGGCACGAACCCGACATAGTTGATCAGCTTTCCGGCGCGGACGGGAAAGGCGAGGAAGTGCCGGCCCTTGCCAAGCCACATCTGCCAGCGGTCGGTCGGCCAATCCGGCACGCGCTCATGCGCCACAAGGCCCCGGTAGGCGACCGATCCCGAAAACACCGGCTGGGACGCAGCGAACACATAGGGCCGAAGCTCCGAATGGATGCCGTCCGCGGCGATGACGATGTCGGCCTCGGCGGAGGCGCCATTGGCGAACGACACCCGGGCGAGCTTGCCGTCCTGATCGAAACCCGTGGCGCGATGCCCGGGATGAACGGTGCCGGGGGGCAGGGCGCCCGCCAGCATCTCCACGAGATCGGCGCGGTGCATTCCGAACGTCGCGTTCCAGCCGGCGGAGTCCGTGACCTGGACCGGCGCGATCGGCGCCCCGTCGTGGCGGAAGTAGTGGGAACCGTGGCCGACACGCGCTCCCCATTTTTCCACCGCCGGTTCCAGTCCGATCCGCTGCAGATGCCGCACGCTGTTGGGGGTGAGAAACACGCCGGCGCCGACTTCACCGATTGCGGGCGCCTGCTCGTAGATCGCAACCTGCAGGCCCTGCGCCTTTAGCGCGTTGGCAGCGAACAGGCCGCCGATACCGCCTCCCACGATCACGACATTCAGAGGGGATCGCACCATTCAACTCCTTGTCACGAGCGGCTGAAAAGCGGGCCTGCGTGGTTGTACTCTCACACAGACCAAGGCATTTTGCCATCAAGCACGGTCCAGCCGTGGAAAAATCGGGGAAGGAATCTGATGTCCGGCGCCTGCACCCAGCTTTTGGTTTTGGCCGGCCGAACCGCCGCCGCATTGGCGCTCTTGTTCGTTCTGTCGGCGCCGTCAGCCACACCGGCGCGGGCCGCGGACTATCCGGACCGGCCGGTCAGGATCATCGTCCCCTTCGCCGCCGGCGGCACCGCCGATGCGGTCCCGCGGCTGGTCGCGGACTGGCTGTCGCGCAAATGGGGCCAGCCGGTGATCATCGAGAACCGCACGGGAGCGGCGGGCAACATCGGCGCCGAATTCGTCTATCACGCAACTCCGGACGGTTACACGCTGCTTTCGTGCCCGCCGCCGCCGCTGGTGATCAACCAGAATCTCTATCCACAGCTCGGCTTCGAGCCAGCGAAATTCGAGCCCATTATCGTGATGGCCCATGTGCCGAACGCGTTGATCGTCAATCCGAAGAAAATCACGGCCTCCAGCGTGCCCGAGCTCATCGAGTACCTGAAAAAGAACCCCGAGCAGATGACGGCGGCCACCCAGGGCAACGGCACGACCTCCCACCTCACGGCAGAACTTTTCCAGGTGATGGCGAAGGTGAAGTTGCGTTCGATTCCCTATCGGGGATCGGCGCCGGCGCTCCAGGGTCTGCTCGCCGGCGACGTCGACCTGATGTTCGACAATCTCGGTGTTTCCCTGCCGCTGGTCGAGGCCGGCAATCTCAAGCTGCTCGCCGTGGCCTCGAGCCGGCGCCTGCCGTCGCTTCCGGATGTGCCGACCATCGCCGAAACCCTGCCGGGCTTCGAGGCGGTGGCCTGGTACGCGATCGCCGCGCCCCCGGCCACGCCGAAAAGCATCACCGAAAAGATCAATGCCGATGTGAATGAAGCCCTGCGCCAGCCCGAAATCCAGGAGCGCCTGAAGAAATTGTCGGCGGAGACCTTTGGCGGTTCCACAGCGAAGGCCGCCAGCTACATGCGGCAAGAGGTCGATCGGTGGGGTAGCGTCATCAAGGCTGCGGATATCAAGCTGCAATGATCCGGACCGGCGGCCGCGCCAGCAGACCGAAGACGGCGGCATGCTGCGGAGAATTATGCAGGTTTTGATATCGCTCAAAACCCTTTCCGTGCCATGAATTAGAGGAGGGGTGGCGGGGCGCTATCGACGCTGCAGGAGGTTCCATGTCGCGATATGTCGTTCGGTTCCTGAAGGACGTGCTGGGCGAGAACGGCCGGCAGGCCGAGGTCTGCCAGGGCACGCTGGAAGTCGACGCTTCAAGCGAGGGAGACGCCACGGAACTCGCCAAGCAGAAATTCTGCGAGGCGCAGGCCCTGCGCGACTGGTCGCTGCACGCCGACCGGATTCATGTCAGGAACGCAGACTTCCCGTCCTGAACCGTCCAATTCGAACTCACGCAGCCAGCGGTCCCTCGATTGGCGGGGAGGAAAGGCCGAGGCTTTCGGCGACGGCCTTGTTGGTGATGCGGCCATGGTGAACGTTCAGGCCGGCGCGCAGATGCGGGTTCTGCGTCACCGCTGCGAAGCCTTGGCTTGCCAGGGCGAGGCCGAACGGCAGCGTCGCGTTGTTGAGCGCATGGCTCGAGGTGAGGGGAACCGCACCCGGCATATTCGCCACGCAGTAGTGGATGATCCCGTCGACTTCGTAAGTGGGATCGGCATGCGTGGTCGCGTGCGAGGTCTCGAAGCAGCCGCCCTGATCGATCGCGACGTCGACCAGCACCGCACCCTTCTGCATCGATTTCAGCATTGCGCGGGTGACCAGCTTCGGCGCGCTGGCGCCGGGGACGAGCACCGCGCCGATCACGACATCGGCGACGAAAACTTCCTGCTCGACCGCCTCTGTCGTGGAGAACCGCGTGCGCGCCCGCCCCTCGAACAGCTCGTCGAGCTCGCGCAGCCTCGGGATTGAACGATCCAGGATCGTGACTTCGGCGCCGAGCCCGACCGCCATCCGCGCCGCATGCGTGCCGACGACCCCGCCGCCGAGCACCACGACCCGGGCCGGAACCACGCCCGGCACGCCGCCAAGCAGAATGCCGCGGCCGCCGGCGCTGCGCTTCAAGGCCGAGCCTGCGGCTTCGATGGAAAGCCTGCCTGCGACTTCGCTCATGGGAGCAAGCAGGGGCAGGCCACCCCTGGCGTCCGTGACCGTCTCATAGGCGACCGCGGTGCAGCCGGACGCCATCAGGCCGCGTGCCTGCTCCGGATCCGGCGCCAGATGCAGATAGGTGAAGAGAATCTGGCCTTCGCGGAGCACCGACCATTCGCGCGGCTGCGGCTCCTTGACCTTCACGATCATGTCGCAGGTCGCGAAGATCTCGGCCGCGCTGTCGGCGATGACGGCGCCGGCCTTGCGGTAGGTCTCGTCGCCGGCGCCGATCCCCGCGCCGGCGTTGGTCTCGACGACCACGGTGTGGCCGGCGGCCACATATTCGCGCACAGCACCCGGCGTGAGACCGACGCGGTATTCGTGGACCTTGATCTCCTTCGGCACTCCGACGCGCATGGCTGGGCTCTCCCGGTTCGAAAACGTGTCGTTAATCCTAGGGCAGATTCGGGTTTGAAACCTTGCGATCTAGCTGCTCTAATCCGGTTTGTCGCCGGAAACCGGCAGGAATCTGTCTCGTCGCGCAGGAATCAAAACCAATGAAGCTCGACCAGTTCGATACGGCCATCCTGTCGGAACTCACGCTCAATGCCCGGGCAAGCCAGGTCGATCTCGCCGAGCGCGTCGGACTCTCCTCTACCGCGATCGCCCGGCGGCAGAAGGTGCTGGAGGAGGAAGGCTTCATCCGCGGCTATCAGGCCGTGCTGGATCTGGCGCGCTTCGGACTTTCCACCACCGTGCTGGTCAGGGTCACGCTCGAGAGCCAGAACGAGGACGCGCTGAAATCGTTCGAGGCCGCCGTCATCAACTGTCCGTCAGTGGTGCGGTGTTTCCTGATGTCCGGCAGCGACGACTACATCGTCATCGTCATGGCGCAGGATATCGAGGATTTCGAGCGCATCCACCGCACCGAACTGTCGCGACTGCCACGGGTGGCGCGAATCCAGTCGAGCTTTGCGATGCGCGAGGTGGTCAACCGCGCGGTGCCGCCGGTGATCTTCGGCACGTCGCGAAGACAACGATCCGGTCAGGCCGCGCGGTAGCCGAGCGGGTCGGCTGGATGGTGTTGCCCTGACAGGCGGCATCGCCTAGTTAGGGATGCTCACCCATCGCCCCAGGATGCCGCTACGTGACCGACAGTCAGTCTCATCCGCAATTCTCGCTCGCCAAGGACAAGATCCGGGTTCTGCTGCTCGAAGGCGTCAACGACAGCGCCGTGGATACGATGACCACCGCCGGCTATCCCAGCGTGACGCGTCTGTCGAAGGCCCTCGATGGGGATGCGCTGAAGGAAGCCATCAAGGGCGTGCATCTGCTCGGCATCCGGTCGCGCACCCAGATCACCGCAGACGTTCTCGAAGCCGCGGACAGGCTGATCGCGATAGGATGCTTCAGCGTCGGCACCAACCAGGTGGATGTCGACGCCTCCAGACGGAACGGGATTCCGGTCTTCAATGCGCCTTTCTCCAATACGCGAAGCGTGGCGGAACTGGTGATCGGCGAGATTGTCTTTCTGTTGCGCCGGATTGTTGCGCGATCCAATGCCGCGCACCAGGGCCAGTGGGACAAGTCCGCCACCGACAGCCACGAGGTCAGGGGCAAGACGCTCGGCATCATCGGTTACGGCAACATCGGCTCGCAACTCTCATATCTCGCCGAAGCGATGGGCATGAGGGTGGTGTTCTACGACCACACCGACAAGCTTCGCCACGGCAACACCGAGCCGACCGCCAGCCTGCATGAACTGCTGGCGCAGAGCGACGTCGTCAGCATGCATGTGCCGGAAACGGCGGCGACGCACGGAATGATCGGGCGCGCCGAGATCCAGGCGATGAAGCCGGGCGCCTATTTCATCAATAACAGCCGCGGCACGGTCGTCGACCTCGACGCACTCGCCGACGCCCTGCGCGAGGGCAGGCTGCGCGGCGCCGCGGTCGACGTCTTTCCGGTCGAGCCCGGTTCGAACAAGGAACGATTCACGTCGCCGCTGCAGGGGCTGGACAACGTCATCCTGACGCCGCACGTCGGAGGCTCGACCGAGGAGGCGCAGGAGCGCATCGGCGCCGAAGTCGCACGCAAGCTCGTCGACTACAGCGATACGGGATCGACGATGGGCGCGGTCAACTTTCCGCTGGCGCAATTGCCGCCGCGACCGGCGGGCACGCGATTTATCCAGGTGCAGCGCAACCTGCCGGGCATGCTCGGACGCCTGAACGAAGTGTTCGCGCGTCACGCCGTCAATATCGCGGCTCAATACTACGAGACCCACGCCGACGTCGGCTATGTGGTGCTGGACGCGGACGCCTCGGCGGCGGACGGCCAGCGCGTTCTCGCCGACATCAGGTCGCTGGAAGGAACGATCCGCGCCCGATTGCTGTATGAACATAAGGCTTGAGCTGGTGCCGGACAGCAGCTTCGTCAGGGCCACGACATAGTGCGGATTGTCGTTGGCGTTGAGGACCTTCAACCGATCGATGGATGCGGCGATCGGTTGCAGTCGATATCACTCTCGCCCGACCCGGGGTGGAGAGAGCACGATACCCAATGCACAAGAGAGTTGTCGGTACCGACGGAAGTCACGCATCGCCGGGCTTTGAAGATGCCGGCCCGTTCGGCATTCCAGGGCATGCTCCGATCGACGCGAGCAGGTTCTGGGCCGCGCGATCGAGCCCGCCCCAGGCGCAAGCTCTCGCAGGCGCGCCGCATGCTTCGCCGCCGCATGGTTCGCCAACGGCAAGCTTTTCGACCGACGACTTCCCGGAGCAAGATCGCGTGGCCATGTGGCGCGAGTGCTTCGGACGCATGGCGCTTCGGGTGGAGATCGAGCCCACCGAAGAACGCCCCTTCGAGGCCTGCCTGACCTCGCAAACTCTGCCCGGATTGCATTTGCTGCTGAGCAAGTTGCCGGCCGCCCGCATCACCCGCACCCGAGAGCTCATCGCGGACGGCAATGATGATTTCTTCTTCGTGGTTAACCGAACAGGCAGTATGGCCGTTTGCGCACGCGGGGGTGAGGTGCTGCTGCGCGAAGGGGACGCTCTGCTGATGAGCGCCGACGAGGTTACGGTCTTCGAACGCCGCTCCGGCGGCGAAACGCTCCTGCTGCGAATCCCGCGCTCGATTCTATCGTCGCTCGTCGTGGATATCGATGCCGCCACCATGCACCGTGTCGCGCGACAATCCAAAGCCCTCGCGCTGTTGACAGGCTATTCGACAAAATTGTTCGACGAACAATCGCCGGCCACGCCCCAGCTTCGGCATCTCGTCGTCAGCCACGTCTATGATCTGGCTGCGTTCACCCTTGATACAACGCACGATGCCGCGGGCGCGGCAAAGGTTCGAGGCGTGCCCGCCGCCCGGCTGAGAGCCGCCAAGACCTACGTCTCCGAGAATAGCAGCCGGCGAGACCTTTCGATAAGCACGGTAGCCGCTCATCTCGGGGTAACCCCGCGCTATCTTCAGCGACTCTTTGAAGCTGATGGCAAGACTTTTTCGATGTGGTTGCTAAATCAACGTCTCATCCGCGCGCATCGAATGCTGTGTCGGTCGCAATTCGCCGAACAGGCCGTGAGCGCGATCGCCTACGGCGTCGGCTTCGGCGATGTCTCATATTTCAATCGCTGCTTCCGTAAATTGTTCAACGCGACCCCCAGGGACGTGAGAGAGAACGCATTGAAATGAACGTCGGCCATGACCGTCGTTTTGGCGCCTGTCCCGCTCTCTTTGCCGCCGGCTCGGCGATCCCTACAGAAAACCGTCGGTTTCAAAGCTGCCTGACCGGCAAACCTCAGGCAGCAGGTTAGCCCATGCTCGGAACCACGAAACTTCCGAACCTCATTGAAGAAATCTACGATGCAGCGCTTGAGCCGGCGTTGTGGAATAACGTCGTCGCCAGCATCAACGATTTCGTTGGGGGCCAGGCTTGCGGGGTGATTTCGAAGGATACGATGAGCCAATCCGGGCTCACTTATTATTATTGCGGTGTCGATCCTCACTACATCCAGCTTTATTCGGACACCCACGCCAGATACGATCACCTCACGGTCTTGCCGCCCCTCGGGCAGGTCGTGAGTATTCCGGACCTCCTGCATTATGACGAATACCGTCAGGGCCCTTTCTACCAGGAGTGGCTGCGACCGCAGGGCTGCGTCGACATCGCCAACGTCGTGCTGGAAAAGTCGAGCTCGAATTCTGCGGTTCTGCTTGCGGTCCTTTCCGGCGCGCGCATGGTCGACGACGAAATGCGGCGGCGGATTGCGCTCATCGTGCCCCATGCCCACCGGGCGCTGCGGATCAACCAGGCGATCGATTCCAGCCGGTCAACAGCCGCGACATTTTCGGATGCGCTGGATGGTCTTAGCGCCGGCATTTTCCTGCTCGATGCCGGCGGCCGGATCGTCCATGCGAACGCGGCCGGCGGTGAGATGCTCGGTGCGGAGGATTTTCTGTGCTCCGTCAACGGCCAGCTCGTCACCCGCAACGGGCAAGCCAACCAGGCCTTGCGCGAAATCTTCGCGGGCAACGCCGTCGCGCTGGGTGTCAAGGGCATTTCGCTGCCGTTGATCGCGCATGACGGCGAGCGCTACGTCGCGCATCTGTTGCCCCTGACGGCGGCGGCGCGGGCGGCCACCGGCGCGACCTATGGGGCCGTCGCCGCGCTGTTCGTTCGAAAGGTGGCGCTTGACATCCCCGGCGGCGAACTTCTCGCGCGTGCTTTCCATTTGACGCCGGCCGAGCTGCGCGTCCTGCTGGCGCTAAGCGAGGTCGGCGGAGTGGCGGCCGTTGCCAACGCCGTCGGCATATCGGAGGCCACCGTCAAGACCCACCTTCAGCGGCTGTTTGCGAAAACCGGAACCAACCGGCAAATCGACCTCGTCAAGCTGATTTTGGCGCACGCAAGTCCGCTGCGACAAGCCACCTGAGGCACCACCACCGTTGCCGTTATGCCACGTTGCCGGGCTTTCGGCCTCCCGGCCCCGGTATTCGGCGTCCTGTCAACCGGCCGGTTGACGCGCGCATCGCGGCTTTCAACCAAAAGTACCTTCGTCATCGAGTCGTGTCGGACGGAGACTGGTCTTGAAAATCGCAATTCCCGCCGGCGTTGGCGACAAATCCGGCGCGCGGATGACAACAGGCCTGGCCGGTCCGAACGCGAACCTGCCGCGACACGCCATGATGCTGGGACTGCTGCTCGCATCATGTGCGGCGG
>NZ_JADGRI010000410.1 GCF_017881085.1 Bradyrhizobium sp. | reverse complement strand
TCGCGGTCCACCGAGTCGAAATCGCCCTCGCCGGGCTTCATGTAATTATGCACCAGCCAGCGCTCGCTGCCGTCGATCGCATACACCATGCCGGCGCGGCGGGGGTTGATGACGCCGGTGCCCCAGGCGCGCTCGCAACGCTGGCGGTCGATCAGGCCGGGGGCGCGAATGAAGGTCGACTGCACGCGTTGCACGACGGCGTCGCCGGTCAATTCGGCGCCGATGGCCTTGCGGACGATGGAACGCGCGCCGTCGCAGCCGATCAGATAACGGGAGCTCGCGCGGCTGACCGTCCCGGTCTCGAGATCGCGCAAGGCCACCTCGGCGGAAGTATCCCCTATCCTGACGTCTTCGACCGAACTCCGGTTGACGATACGGATGCGCGGCTGGGCTGCGGCATGCTCGAACAGGATCGGTTCGAGAAAGATCTGGTTGATGCGGTGCGGCGGCTCCGGCGTCGGCCAGTTGCAGTCCGGGCCATCTTGCCGCGTGAAGCGGTCACGGCGGCAGGGAATCTCAATCCGTGTCAGCTCTTGCCCGGTGAACGTCGTGCGATAGCTGATGTCATGCGGATAATCGGCAGGCAGCCCGGCGTTGCGCACCTTGTCCGCCACCCCGAGCCGCCGGAAGATTTCCATGGTGCGGGCGGCGACGTGGTTGCATTTCGGCTCCGGCGGCGCGGCACGGGCGCGGGTTTCCACGACCGTGACGTCGATGCCCCGCCACGCCAGATCGAGCGCGAGCGTCAGCCCGACGGGCCCCGCACCAACGATCAGCACGTCCTGTTCAGTCATTGCGAGCATCAACAGTGGCTTGCAGGGAGGATTTTACCTGACACATGGGATCATTAATCCAGCTCGACGCCGGCTTTCTTGACGACCGCTGCCCAGCGATCCACCTCGGTCTTGACGTAGGCGGCAAAGCTGTCCGGCGTCGATCCCGGCAACGGCTCCAGCGCGATCGTGGTCAGCCGGTCACGCGTAGCCGGATCGGCCACCAGCTTTCCGATCTGCGCCGCCAGTTGGTCGACGATCGGCCGCGGCAGGCCGGCGGGCGCCACGACGCCCTGCCATGCGACGAGGTCGAACCCGGCGAGGCCGCCTTCGGCCAGCGTCGGAATGTCGGGGGCGGCAGCGACGCGCTTGGCCGTGGTGACGCCGAGCACCGTCACCTTGCCCTCGCGGATCTGCGGCAGAGCGGGTTGAAGATCCACCACCATGAAAGGGATGTGTCCCGCGATCACGTCGAGCATCGCCGGCACGCTGCCGCGATACGGCACGTGGCGGATATCGATGCCGGCCGCAGTCTTCAGCATCTCGGCGCCGAGATGCTGCGGACTGCCATTGCCGGCCGACCCATAGGCCAGTCCCGGCTTCGATTTGGCGTAGGCGATGAATTCGGACAGCGTCTTGGCGGGAATCTGCGGATTGATGATCAGCGCGAACGGCACGGCGGCCACCAGCGCGATCGGGGTAAAATCCTTCACCGGATCGTAGGGCAGCTTCTTGTACAGCGTCTTGTTGATGGCAAGCGTGGTCGAGGTCGCCATCAACAGCGTATAGCCGTCGGGTTCGGCCCTTGCCACCAGCTCCGCACCGGTCGAGGTCGCGGCCCCCGGCTTGTTCTCGACGACGACGGTGGCGCCAAGGCCGGTCTGAAGCTGGTCGGCCACCAGGCGGCCGAGAAAATCGGTGGTGCCGCCGGCCGGATAGGGCACGATCATCTTGATGGTCCGGCTGGGATAGGCCGTCTGCGCCAGCGCCAGCGCCGGTTTCAGCAAAACGAGCCCGCCGCCTAGTCCGGCGATCGCCCTCCGGCGCGTCAACACAGCATGGGTCCTCCCAGGACAGACTTCTAATGCGTATTCTTTTGGTTCGACGAACGTCTTAGCGAACCACTTTAGCCGCAGTTGCGACATAACAAAGGCCACCAAAGTTCGATGCGGCTTTGTGGCGGTGCAACAGCAGGCAATACCGACTTAATAAGAACGCAAATCTGATGGGCTATCCTCACGGGATCGAGATTGCGAATCAGGTCCGATCCCGTTCGCCCGGCCGCAACGGCCGGGACAATTAATTTCACTTTGCGCCTTCAACGGCGCCTCCCAAGGGCTTCAGAGATGCAAAGAATGACAATGATCGCCGTTGCTTTGGTGCTTGCGACGACATCGGCGTTTGGGCAAAGCGCGGGTACCGCGGGCCCGGGCAATGTCGGCCCCGGTGCCGCGCCGCTTCCCGCCAGGCAGGCCCCGGCAGCGCCAACGGCCGCCGCGGCAAATCCCGCGCACTCAGCCCCATCGGCAAAAGCGGCTACCGCCGCCTCCACCCCCGAATCGCGTTCGGCGGCGGCCCTGGCGCTCTCGCACGAGCCGACCGTTGACGAGGGGACCGCGCAGCGAATCAAGGAAGCGGCGCTGAGCTATTCGGATCTGGCGGTGCGCGGCGGATGGCCGGCCATTCCCACTGAGGCCAAATTCGCGCCAGGCGTCCAGGGGCCCCATGACGATCTCTTGCGCCAGCGCCTGTTGATCAGCGGCGACCTCGCCGCCGACAAGGCAAGCGGGCCGTATGACGACGCCGTCGCCGAGGCGGTGAAGCGTTTCCAGGTACGCCATGCTCTCGCGGCCACGGGAACGATCACGCCGCGAACGCTGGCCGCCCTCAACGTCCCCGTGCAGAAGCGGATCAAGCAGCTCGAGGCTTCGCTGGAGCGGCTCGAGAACATGAATTTCGCATTCGGCCAGCGTTACGTGGTCGTCAACCTCCCGGCGGCGTTCGCCGAAGCCGTCGAGAACGATCATGTGGTGCGGCGCTATCGCGTCATCGTCGGCAAGACCGAAAAGCCGTCGCCGACGTTGACCGCCGAGATCACCAGCGTCAACCTCAACCCGACCTGGACCGTCCCGCCCTCGATCGCGAAGACCGAAATCTCGGCGCATATGCGCAAGGACCCCGGCTATCTCGCCCGCATGCACATGGAAGTGCTGGACGCGCACGACGCACCGATCGATCCGCATGCGGTGGATTGGTCCGGCACGCATACGCCGAACTTCACGGTGCGCCAGCAGAACGGCGCCTGGAATGCGCTGGGCGCGGTGAAGATCGACATGCCGAACGCCTATTCGGTCTACATGCACGACACCAACCAGCGCAATCTGTTCAGCGACGATTACCGCTTCGATTCGCATGGCTGCTCGCGGGTGGACAATGTGCGCGATCTCGCCGCATGGCTGTTGCAGGAGGAGATGCCGCAGTGGAATCGCGCCGCGATCGATGCGGCGATCGCCACCGGCCAGCGCCAGGACATCCGCCTGCCGAAAAAGGTGCCGGTGGCCTGGATCTATCTGACGGCATGGATGACAAAGGATCAGACCGTCCAGTTCCGCAACGACATCTACGACCAGGACGAGCAGTTGCTGGAAGCTACCGCCGAGGAAGCCGCGTTCTTCAACCAGGCCGCCAATCATCCTTTGACGGCGCACCTGGCGCAGTAGGCGTTACCCCTCTCCCGTTTGCGGGGGAGGTCGGATCGCATCGACAGATGCGATCCGGGTGAGGGGTTTAATATCGATAGACCCTGATCCCTCATCCCGGGGTTCGCGAAGGGCTCAACCCATCGATCGGCTGCCTGACGGGCCGTTTGGATGCCCGACGGTAAATCAGTGATTTGCTGTCCAGCCCCTTGTGCAAAAATATTTCCCCTTCCGCGCTCGAGCAAATCACCTTCATATCCGCCGCCGTCCCGTCCCACAGAGGGGCGGCTCGCGATCGTCACGGACGCGGGGCGGGATGCGATGGACGCGGACGGCGCCGAAGACGAGGGCGCGATGACGCGGACGGCGAAGTCGTGTGGTCCTGATGCCCCGATGCTGGCATCAAGTTTGCGGAAACATCCGCAAGCGACGGTGGCAAAAAAGCCGGTCGCCGGGGAGAGCGCGGAATAAGCCGTAAAACCATTGCGCGGGGAATGCCGGGCGATTTCCGGTGTGACCTGACTAACGCGTGTGCTTGCTAC
>NZ_JADGRI010000179.1 GCF_017881085.1 Bradyrhizobium sp. | reverse complement strand
CTATTACGGCGGCTGCGAATGGGTCGATGTCGCCGAGACGCTGGCGATCGAGCGCGCCAAGAAACTGTTCGGCGCGGGCTTTGCCAACGTGCAGCCGAACTCCGGCAGCCAGATGAACCAGGCGGTGTTCCTGGCGCTGCTGCAGCCCGGCGATACCTTCATGGGGCTGGATCTCGCCGCCGGCGGCCATCTCACCCACGGCTCGCCCGTCAACATGTCCGGCAAGTGGTTCAAGGCCGCGCATTACACGGTGCGGCGCGAGGACCAGATCATCGACATGGATGCGGTGGCCAATCTGGCCGAAGAGGTGCGGCCGAAACTGATCATCGCCGGCGGGTCGGCCTATTCGCGGCCCTGGGATTTCAAGCGGTTTCGCGAAATCGCCGACAGCGTCGGCGCTTATCTGATGGTCGACATGGCGCATTTCGCAGGCCTCGTCGCCGGCGGCGTGCATGCCTCGCCGGTGCCGCATGCCCACGTCACCACCACCACCACCCACAAATCGCTGCGCGGCCCGCGCGGCGGCCTGATCCTGTGCAACGACGAGGCGCTCGCCAAGAAGCTGAATTCGGCGATCTTCCCGGGGCTGCAGGGCGGCCCGCTGATGCATGTCATCGCGGCCAAGGCGGTGGCGTTCGGCGAAGCGCTACGCCCGGACTTCAAGATCTACGCCAGGAACGTGGTGGAGAACGCCAAGGCGCTGGCGGAAGCGATGCGCGGCCACGGCTTCGACATCGTCTCCGGCGGCACCGACAACCATCTGATGCTGGTCGACCTGCGGCCGAAGGGCCTGAAGGGCAACGTCTCGGAAAAGGCCCTGGTGCGCGCGGCCATCACCTGCAACAAGAACGGTATCCCCTTCGATCCCGAAAAGCCGTTCGTCACCTCGGGCCTTCGGCTGGGGACACCGGCTGCGACCACGCGCGGCTTCGGCGTTGCCGAATTCAAGCAGGTCGCAGGCTTCATCGCCGAGGTGCTGAATGCGATTGCGCAGTCGCAGGACGGCAAGGCGCCGCTGGTGGAAGCCGCCATCAAGGAAAAGGTGAAGGCGCTCACCGACCGCTTCCCGATTTATCAGTAGGACTATCAAAGAGGTTTTGGCCGGATGCGTTGCCCCAGCTGCAACAGTCTCGATACCCAGGTGAAGGACTCGCGTCCGACCGAGGATTCCGCCGTGATCCGGCGGCGCCGGGTCTGCGTCGCCTGCAATTTCCGCTTCACCACCTTCGAGCGGGTGCAACTGCGCGAGCTCACGGTGATCAAGCGCAACGGCCGCAGGGTGCCGTTCGATCGCGACAAGCTGGTGCGCTCGGTGCAGATCTCCTTGCGCAAGCGCCCGGTGGATCCCGAGCGCGTCGAGAAGATGGTCTCGGCCATCGTGCGCGAACTCGAAAGCGGCGGCGAGGCCGAGATTTCGTCGGAGGCGATCGGCGAGATCGTGATGGAGCATCTGCGCCAGCTCGACGACGTCGCCTATGTCCGCTTCGCTTCGGTCTATCGCAATTTCCGCGAGGCGAAAGACTTTGAAACCGTGCTCGGCGAATTGTCCGGCGAGGACGACGCGCGGATTGCCCTGTTACGCAAATGATCTTCCGCATCCTGGAAGACCAGTACGCGCAGAAATCGAAGGACGCCAAGGCCGCCGACCAGCGCTTCATGCAGCTCGCGCTGACGCTCGGCCGGCGCGGGCTGGGGTGCACCTGGCCCAATCCCGCCGTCGGCGCGGTCGTGGTCAGGGACGGAATCATTGTCGGCCGCGGCTGGACCCAGCCCGGCGGCCGTCCCCATGCCGAGCCCGAAGCGCTCAGACGCGCCGGCGAGGCCGCCCGTGGCGCCACGCTCTATGTGACGCTGGAGCCGTGCTCGCATGTTGGCAAGTCGCCGCCTTGCGCCGACGCCATCATCGCCGCAGGCATCGCGCGGGTGGTGTCGGCGATCGAGGATTCCAACCCCGAAGTAGCCGGGCAGGGCCATGCGCGGCTGCGCGCGGCCGGCATCACCGTCAACATCGGGCTTGGCGCCGTGGAAGCGGCGCGCGACCATGCCGGACACTTCCGGCGCGTCCGCGACAAGCGCCCGCATGTCATCCTCAAGCTTGCGGTATCCTCCGACGACAGAATCGCGGCGGCTGGCCACAAGCCGGTGGCGATAACGGGCGAAGCCGCCAAGGCGCGGGTGCATCTGCTGCGCGCGCAATGCGATGCGGTCCTGATCGGGATTGGCACCGTGCTGGCGGACGATCCGCTGCTGACCTGCCGCCTGCCGGGCATGGAAGCGCGCTCGCCGGTGCGGGTGGTGCTGGACTCGCGCTTGCGGATACCGGGCACCGGCCGGCTGGTTCATTCCGCCCGCGAGACGCCGCTATGGGTGATGGCGTCCGAGCTCGCGGAAGCGCCGGCCGCCATGAAGCTCGGGGCCGCGGGGGCGCAGGTGATCCGGCTCGCGCCGTCAAAAACCTCGCCGGGGCTTGATCCGGCGGCCGTGCTGCAAGCGCTTGCCGAGAAGGGCATCACGCGGCTTCTGGTGGAAGGTGGCGCGCGGGTGGCGTCGTCCTTTGTCGCGGCGGGGCTCGTCGACGAGGTCTGGCTGCTGCGCGGTCCCGATGCGATCGGCACCGACGGGATCACCGCGCTGGACGCATTGCCGCTGACCGCCATCTCGCAGTCGCCGGTATTGAAGGTCCGTGCAAGCGAAACGCTGCAGAAGGATACTCTCACGATTTACGAGCGCACTTGATGTTCACCGGAATAATCACCGATGTCGGCGAGATCGTCAGCCTGACGCCAACGGCGCAGGGACAGTTGCACCGCTTGCGCATCGCCTGCCGCTACGACCGCGCGACCATCGCCGACGGCGCCTCGATCGCCTGCAACGGCGTTTGCTTGACCGTGGTCGCCTCGGGCATCGAGGCCGGCAGGACCTGGTTCGACGTCGATGCCGCCGCCGAGACGCTCGGCATGACCACGGCGAAGCACTGGACCGCGGGAACGAGGCTCAATCTCGAGCGTGCGCTCAAGATCGGCGACGAACTCGGCGGCCATATCGTCGCCGGCCATGCCGACGGGATCGCGACCATCGTCAGGCGAGACGATCTGCCCGACATGGCGCGGTTCGAACTCTCCACCACGCGCGAACTGGCGCGATTCATCGCTGCAAAGGGTTCCGTGACGCTCGACGGCGTGTCGCTGACGGTAAATACGGTCGATGACACGGCCTTTTCGGTGCTGATCATTCCGCACACGCTTGATGTCACGACGCTCCGTGGCTGGCGGCAGGGCAGCGAGGTCAATATCGAGGTCGACCTGATGGCGCGCTACGCCGCGCGGCTTGCGGAAATGAAATAGGCTACAACGACAAATGTGTCATACGCGGGCTTGACCCGCGTATCCATCCTCTTAAGGAGATGGATTGCCGGGTCGAGCCCGGCAATGACGACATTTCCTGGATGAACAGACGATGGCAGACGCGCGGCGCGCACCTCTAAAGGACCAGACTGACGTCTCCGGCGCGCGCGCGCTGATCGTCGAGGCGCGTTTCTATGACGACATCCAGGACGCCCTCATGGAAGGCGCGGTCGCCGAGCTGAAGGCCGCCGGGCTCACGCATGACGTGATCACGGTGCCCGGTGCGCTGGAGATTCCGGCCGCGATCGCGATTGCGCTCGACGCCGCCGAAAGCACCGGCAAGCCCTACGACGCCGCGATTGCGCTGGGCTGCGTGATCCGCGGCGACACCATCCATTTCGAAATCGTCTCGATGGAGTCCTCGCGCGCGCTGATGGACCTCGCCGTGGTCAGACGGATGCCGCTCGGCAACGGCATCATCACCGTCAATACCGAGGCGCAGGCCTGGGCGCGGGCGCGCGCCCGCGAACTCAACAAGGGCGGCGACGCCGCGCGCGCGGCATTGGCCATGCTCCGCATCAAGCGCCGGCTGACGCGGATCTGATCATGGCAGAGAACAAGAAATCGAAGCCGGCAAAAGGTCCCGACAGGAAAGCCAACCGGCGCGGCGCGGCGCGGCTCGCCGCGGTGCAGGCGCTCTACCAGATGGACATCGGCGGGGCCGGCATCAACGACATCTTCGCCGAGTTCGAAAGCCACTGGCTCGGCAACGAGGTCGAGGGCGACACATACCTGCCGGCCGAAGCCGCGTTCTTCAAGGATATCGTTGCCGGCGTGGTGCGCGACCAGGCGAAGCTCGATCCGCTGATCGACGATGCGCTCTCGAAGGGCTGGCCGTTGAAGCGGATCGACGCCATTTTGCGCGCGGTATTGCGGGCCGGTTCCTACGAACTGGAGCACCGCAAGGACGTGCCCGGCCGCGTCGTGGTGTCGGAATATGTTGACGTCGCGAACGCCTTTGTCGAGGCCGAAGAGACCGGCATGGTGAACGCGGTGCTCGACCAGATCGCCCGCCAGTTCCGCGCCGACGAGTTTTCGCGGGGAGGCGGCTGACATGACTGCCCCCGGTGCAGGTGCATCCGGTGAGGACGCGTTGATCGCGCGCTATTTCAGGCCGCTGGCGACCGATGCCGGCGCGTTCGGTCTGGTCGACGACGCGGCGATCCTGAAAGCCTCCGGCGACGATCTCGTGGTGAAGACGGACGCCATCGTCGAGGGCGTGCATTTTCTGCCCGACGATCCACCGGACACCATCGCGCGCAAGGCGCTGCGGGTGAACCTGTCCGATCTCGCCTCCAAGGGGGCAACGCCTTGCGGTTTCCTGCTGACATTGGCGCTGCGCAAGGCCGACGACGCCTGGCTCGCGCCGTTCGCGCGCGGGCTCGGCGAGGACGCCGCACATTATGGCTGTCCGCTGCTCGGCGGCGATACCGTCTCCACGCCGGGTCCCCTGATGATTTCGATCGCGGCGTTCGGGCGCGTGCCATCAGGCAGCATGGTCCATCGCTTCGGCGCGCAGCCCGGCGACCGCGTGGTGGTGACAGGGACGATCGGCGACGCCTCGCTCGGTCTCGATATCCTCAAGGGCGGTGCGGCCGCGGCGGCCCTGGCGGATAATCCCGCCGCAAGGGACCTGCTGGTCGGACGCTATCGCGTGCCGCAGCCGCGCAACGCGCTGGCGCAGGCGATTCGCGATCACGCCAGCGCGTCGATGGATGTCTCCGACGGCCTCGCGGGCGACCTCGCCAAGCTCTGTGCGGCCTCCGGCTTATCGGCCGTGATCGACGCGCCGGGCATTCCCTTGTCCGCGCCGGCGGCAAGCTTGCTCGCGCGGGGCATTGTCGGCATCGGAACCCTCGTTTCCGCCGGCGACGACTACGAGATCTTGTGCGCGATACCAGAGAATCGGTTTGAGGCCTTCGCCCAGGCCGCGAGGGCAGCCGGGGTGGCGGTGACCCCGATCGGAACGGTTATCGCGGGTAAAGCGGCCCCAAGGTTTCTGGATGCGCAGGGCAGCGAGGTGCCGCTGCCGCGCCTGTCCTACAGCCATTTCTAGGATTTTGGCGGAAAGCTTCGATCTCGGCGCAAATACCTTCCGAAATCGACCGTTTAGGCCTTCCGCGGCGTTGCGCCCGGCATATGATTTTGGCATGGTCCCGCCGATTTCAGGCCGCCCTTTTGGGCAGGGGCGGCCTTCTTTTTATGCGCCCGCCGCTCCCGCGGCGATTGGCGTGGGGTGACCACAATCTGAGGCAGGTTCAATGACAGCATTATGGGCGATTGTGCTCTGCGGAGCGCTTTCCATCGTTTACGCCATCTGGGCGACGGCATCGGTCTTGAAAGCGGACGCCGGCAACCCGCGGATGCAGGAAATCGCGGCGGCGGTGCGCGAAGGCGCGCAGGCCTATCTGAAGCGCCAGTACATGACCATCGGCATGGTCGGCATCGTGATCTTCGCGCTGCTGGCCTACTTCCTCGGCACGCTGGTCGCGGCAGGCTTCCTGATCGGCGCGGTGCTGTCGGGTGCGGCTGGCTTCATCGGCATGAACGTCTCGGTTCGCGCCAACGTGCGTACCGCGCAGGCGGCGACCATCTCGTTAGCCGGCGGACTTGAACTTGCCTTCAAGGCCGGCGCCATCACCGGCATGCTGGTCGCGGGTCTGGCGCTGCTCGGCGTCACCATCTACTTCGCCTACCTCACGCACTTCCTGGGTCTAGCGGCCAACAGCCGCACCGTGGTCGATGCGCTGGTGGCGCTCGGCTTCGGCGCCTCGCTGATTTCGATCTTCGCGCGTCTCGGCGGCGGCATCTTCACCAAGGGCGCCGACGTCGGCGGCGATCTCGTCGGCAAGGTCGAAGCCGGCATTCCCGAGGACGATCCGCGCAACCCCGCCACCATCGCCGACAACGTCGGCGACAATGTCGGCGACTGCGCCGGCATGGCCGCGGACCTGTTCGAGACCTATGCGGTGACCGCGGTCGCCACCATGGTGCTCGCCGCGATCTTCTTTGCGACCTCGCCGCTGCTGGTGAACATGATGACGCTGCCGCTCGCCATCGGCGGCATCTGCATCATCACCTCGATCATCGGCACCTTCTTCGTCAAGCTCGGCGCCAACCAGTCGATCATGGGCGCGCTGTACAAGGGCCTGATCGCCACCGGCGTGCTGTCCCTGATCGGCGTCGCCGGCGTGATCTACTGGCTGGTCGGCTTCGGTCCGCTGGCTGGCGTGAAATATACCGGCATGGCGCTGTTCGAATGCGGCATCGTCGGTCTCGTCGTCACCGGCCTGATCATCTGGATCACCGAATACTACACCGGCACCGAATATCGCCCGGTGAAGTCGATCGCGGCGTCGTCGGTCACCGGTCACGGCACTAACGTGATCCAGGGTCTCGCGATCTCGATGGAATCCACCGCCGGTCCGGCGCTGGTGATCATCGCCGGCATCCTCGTCACCTACAGCCTTGCCGGCCTGTTCGGTATCGCGATTGCGACCACCACCATGCTGGCGCTGGCGGGCATGATTGTGGCGCTCGACGCCTTCGGCCCGGTCACCGACAATGCCGGCGGCATTGCCGAAATGGCGGGTCTGCCCAAGGAAGTCCGCAAGGCCACCGACGCGCTCGACGCCGTCGGCAACACCACCAAGGCGGTCACCAAGGGCTATGCGATCGGCTCGGCCGGTCTCGGCGCGCTGGTGCTGTTCGCGGCCTATAATGAAGATCTCAAATTCTTCATCGGCAACGCCGCGAAGTTTCCGTACTTCCAGGGCGTGGTGCCCGACTTCTCGCTGAACAACCCCTACGTCGTGGTCGGCCTGCTGTTTGGCGGCCTGCTGCCGTATCTGTTCGGCGCGATGGGCATGACGGCGGTCGGCCGCGCGGCAGGCGCCATCGTCGAGGAAGTGCGGCGTCAGTTCCGCGAAAAGCCCGGCATCATGCAGGGCACCGACAAGCCGGACTACGGCAAGGCGGTCGACATCCTGACCAAGGCGGCGATCAAGGAAATGATCATTCCGTCGCTGCTGCCGGTGCTGTCGCCGATCTTCGTCTACTTCGTGATCTTCGCGATCGCGGGCGGCGGCGCAGCCGGCAAATCGGCGGCGTTCTCGGCCGTCGGCGCCATGCTGCTGGGTGTGATCGTGACCGGTCTGTTCGTCGCGATCTCCATGACCTCGGGCGGCGGCGCCTGGGACAACGCCAAGAAGTACATCGAGGACGGCCATTACGGCGGCAAGGGCTCCGACGCCCACAAGGCCGCTGTCACCGGCGACACCGTCGGCGATCCCTACAAGGATACGGCCGGCCCCGCCGTCAACCCGATGATCAAGATCACCAACATCGTGGCCTTGCTGCTGCTGGCGATTCTGGCGCACTGAGCCCGATACGATCGAAGACAAAGACCCCGCGGTGCGAGCCCGCGGGGTTTTTTCGTGCTTCGGGATATCGTGGTGCGTCCACGTGCGACGAGCATAAGCGGGATGCTTCGTCGCTAGCGCTCCCTTGCGCAAATGCTTCGCGTTTGTCGCAGGCAATGACGGTCGTTACGGGCGGGGGCGTCCGCCTAGTTGAAGCTGAGCAGCTTGAACAGCGGCGCGAGGTAGCTGAGCTCCTGGCCCGAGGTCGCCGTGGTGCGGCTGATGAAGTCGAAGATCTTGCCGTCCTTCAGCCCGTAGTTGGCGAGCCGCTGCACCTGGCGATTCTTGTCGAAATAGATCGCGATGACGCGCTGGTCGACGACCTTTTGATTCATGAAGGCGACCGGGCGTTCGGAACGCTGCGAGATGTAATAGAACACCTCGCCGTTGAGTGTGGCGACCGTCGACGGCGTTCCCATCACGATCAGCACTTGGTCCTGGCTCGCGCCGATCGGGATCTGCTCGAGCGCGCCGGGTGGAAGGATATAACCCTTCTGGAACTCCTCGCCGGTGAGACAGCCGCCCAGCGTCGCGCAGAGCAGCGCGATGGCGGCGGCCGCGCGCACGCGGCGCCAGCGCGCGGGCAGGCAGCGCGGAGAACAGGCGCTTGGAGGTCTCTGGCTCGTCTCGGTCATTCCGGAAGTGGTCCCGTCCCCTTGCATCCCGCGAGGCGTTGACGTACCGGGCAGCACGCTGGATTGCAACAGGCGCGGGCTCCCAATACGGAAACCTTTGGGGCTCGCTTGCGGAACCCACAATGCTTTGGCCGTTCAATCACTTCAGGAAATCCCGGGTACCCCTGCGGGGCACCATTGAAGCCATCTATGGCATGATCGTGACGCAAGCGCGAGAACCGTTGTTTTATCGGGACTTGGGCGTGCCGGACACCGTTGAGGGGCGTTTTGATCTCGTGGTACTGCATTTGTGGATGGTCTTGCATCGGATGAGGGCGGTCGAGGGCGGCACGGTGCTGTGCCAGGCGCTGTTCGACCGCTTCTGCGAGGATATGGACGCCAATTTGCGCGAAATGGGGGTCGGCGACCTGACCGTGCCCAAACGCATGCAGGCCTTCGGGGAGGCGTTCTACGGGCGTACGGCGGCCTATGATCTGGCTGTCGCCGATAGCCGTGAGGCGCTGGGGCAGGCGCTGTGCAAGAATATCCTGGACGGCGGCCAAATCGAAAACGCGCGGCGGCTCGCTTATTATACCGAGGCGGCGACCGAGGCCCTGGCAGGGCTGGACGATGCCACTATCAAGCGGGCATCGTGGCGGTTTCCTTCGCCGGCGCGAGTGGGCGTACAGCAATGAACCGACCGAGCAGCACGATCGACAAGCCCGACCCCTGGCGCGTTCCCGTTCCGGTGGCGCAGATCCCGGAGACCGGATTGCACCGCGATATCGAAGCAAGCCCGGTCGAACGCGCGGCCATGGCCGAGGCCGGGGGCTTGCGCGAGATTCTGTCGGCGAATGCCTCGCTCGATGTCACGCCGAGCGGCGTGGGCCGTTTTCATGTCGGCGGCCGTGTGCGGGCGCGGATCGGGCAGACCTGTGTGGTGACGCTGGATCCGATCGAGAACGAGATCGATGAGGAGATCGACTTGATCTTCGCGCCACCCGAGCAAGTTCCCGAACTCTCCGATCTCGTCGATGACGCTGTGGAAAGCGACGTCGACATTCCGGATCCGCCAGAGCCAATCGTCAACGGCGTCATCGATCTCGGCCGGCTGGCGACCGACGCGTTGTTCCTCGGCGTCGATCCGTATCCGCGCCGGCCGGATGCGGTTTTCGAGCCGCCGGTCGAGGCCGCCGATCCCGAGGCCCATCCGTTTGCCGCGCTCAAAGCGCTCAAGCTCGAGCCCAAAACGCCCGGGGCGAAGAAGCCGAACAAGCGCTAAAGGGCGCCGGCGCGGGTGCGACGCCCGCATTGCAGCGCGGCGAGATGCCGGCTTGGGTCGAAAATCTAGCCTAATTCGTTGAATTATCTTGATTTAGTCCCACGAGCCGACTCCGCACCGCCGCGACTCGGCGTTCAAAAGAGAGCGGTCAAGAGGTTGTGTCGGGGCCGGGACACGCTATTGTCGCGGCCCGGCCGGGTGCAGCGTTGCGCTTCGCCGATCGCTGCCATCCATGGCGATTTCAGAGTTCGCGGCCGAAGCGCTTCTTGTCCGCAAGTCATCAGGTTTCCGGGACGTCCATGCCTCAGAAGGTTCGAATCGCGCTTGACGCCATGGGTGGCGATGTCGGCGCATCGGTCGTCATTCCCGGCGCCGCGATTTCGTTGACCCGGCATCCCGACACCGAATTTCTTCTGTTCGGCGATCGCGCGCTGATCGACCCGCAGCTCGACAAACATCCGGCGATGAAGGCGGTCTCCCGTGTCATTCATACCGATGTCGCCGTCAGCATGCACGACAAGCCCAGCCAGGCGTTGCGCCGCGGCCGCAAGTCGTCGTCGATGTGGCTCGCCATCGATGCGGTCAAGAAGGGCGAGGCCGACGTTGCGGTATCGGCCGGCAATACCGGCGCGCTGGCGGCGATGGCGCGGTTTTGCCTGCGCATGTTGCCCGGGATCGATCGGCCAGCGCTCGCGGCGATATGGCCCACGGCCCGCGGCGATTCGGTCGTGCTCGACCTCGGCGCCACCATCGGCGGCGACGCGCATCATCTGGTGGCGCTGGCGGTGATGGGCAGCGCCATGGCGAGCGTGCTGTTCGATCTCGAACGGCCCACGGTTGGCCTGCTCAATATCGGCGTCGAGGAAATCAAGGGCCGCGAGGAAATTCGCGAAGCGGCGGAGTTGCTGCGCGCGATGAACCTTCCCCAGCTGGAATATATCGGCTTCGTCGAGGGCGACGGCATCGGCAGGGGGGCCGCCGACGTCATCGTCGCCGAGGGTTTCAGCGGCAATATCGCGTTGAAGGCGGCCGAGGGCACCGCGCGGCAGATCACTGAATTCCTGCGCGGCGCCATGTCGCGCACCTGGCGCTCGCGGATCGGCTATCTGTTTGCGAAAAATGCTTTCAAGGCGCTGCGTGACAAGCTCGACCCGAGCAAGTCCAACGGTAGCGTGGTGCTCGGGCTCAACGGCATCGTCGTCAAGAGCCACGGCGGAACCGACGCCGAAGGCTTTGCCTATGCGGTCGATGTTGGCTATGAGATGGTCCGCTACGATCTCCTCAACAAGATCAATCAAATGCTCAATCGCGACAGCGCGCACGGATCTGCGCCGACCGCGCAGGAGGCTGTCTCGTGAC
>NZ_JADGRI010000178.1 GCF_017881085.1 Bradyrhizobium sp. | reverse complement strand
AGCGAAGAGAACATCAAGGCCTTCTCGGCCTTCGCGACTAAGCTCGCCGCCCACGGCTCCGCAGGAGGCGAAGCAAATATCCTAGGTGATGCCTGCAGACTTGGCTGTGTGGCCCACTTGATCGATCACGCTTTTCAAATGGGAGCGGAGCTCTTCGGCAACCTGGCTCACGACGACATGGGTGATGGCTTGCATTGAGACAACGGGATCAATTGCGGAAATCTCAACGCGGCCATCGTCGTGTTGCTGCAAGACGATAGTGCAGGGTAACATCGTTCCAATCTTGTCTTCCGCTTGAAGCGCTCGGTAAGTGAGTTGTGGATTGCATGCGCCGAGAACAAGGTATGGACGAAATTCGAGATTGAGCGCCTTCTTGAAGTTGTCCTTCATATCGATTTCGGAAACCACTCGAAAATTGTGCTGTTTGAGCACCTCTTTTGTGCAGGCCACCGCGTCGTCAAACCTCATGTTGACAGTGGTGGAGAAATGGTAGGTCATCTACGCCTCCTGTTCGCGGCCTCGCACTAATCTCCGTTTGGAATGCTGCTTAAAGCGCAGGAAAGCCCTCCCGCCGCGCGAACATCATGATCTAAATCAAAGGACGGCCGCGGCCAGCAAACGATGATTGATAACGTTCGGCCGCATTTGTCCGCGGCGATCTCGCGCACACGATACACCACCGCCTTTTGTACTGCCTTTTGAAATTTCGGCCAGGCAATATCTAAATAGCTGTCGATCTCGGCGAAACTGCCTCGGCTTCCCATTTCGAGCAAGTCTTCCCGTGAGGACAGGTTTCCGACCGGCGTCTGATCGGTGCCGGGCCGTGCGTTACGTCAGATCTTGGCACCACCATCTGTTCCTCCAGGGCCTACCTCGTAGGGTCAAAAAAATGAAACTGCTTAAAGGCGACAGTTTTCCAATCTTTTTGGTCTCGGACGGTGTTTCGCAACAATCTTGCCGTGGACACTTGAGTAAGGAGGTCGCAAGGAGTTCCGGGTGCCGCAGGTCAGTGCAACGATTTCGGTGCTCCAACTCCGTCAGAACGCATCGGTCTTTGCACAAGGATGCGCCGATTTCTCGTCCGATTCATCAGATCGGAATCATTCGTTCACACCCGATCCTCGGCGGGCTTCACCATCACCATCACCATCACCATCACTACGTCCAGGTTTAAGTTTTCGGTACACACAGGTCGCGAGCGCTCCCAAATGGGCCCCTCCGCCGCCTTTCGGTATTGGACAAGTGCGGAGCGGAAACCTTTTTCATTTCGTAAGCGCGACCAAGCGAAAAAATTAGCCGAATGCTGTTCGGGTACTGTCGTACGGCGCTTTCGCATGCCGGAATAGCCAAGTCCATGTTAAGCGTTTCAAAGCAAACGTCTCCAGTTATTCGCGCGGGATCGGAGGGGCTGGAAGCATATTGTCGTCGTGCTGTGTTCGGCTTGGCGAGCTACATTGACGTTCAGCTAAGAACAGACATTGCTCTTTGACTTGGATCAAATTGGAGTTCGCCTATGTGTGATTATTATAACCAGCCGTAATCCGCGCGCCGAATAAAAGCAAAAGAATAGGAGTTGAACCAAGTCGTTCTGTTAGAGATGTCAGTGGAGTGCTCAGTGAAAATTGCCCAGATCGCGCCTCTTATTGAAAGCGTCCCGCCCCGGTTCTATGGTGGCACAGAGCGGGTCGTTTCATATCTCACGGAAGAACTCGTCCGCTCGGGCCACGAGGTAACGTTGTTCGCGAGCGGCGACTCCGTGACGTCCGCACAGCTCGTCAGTTGCGCCACGAGGGCGCTGCGGCTCGACCCGAACGTGCGCGATCCGATTCCGTATTACATGCTGATGCTGGACCGTGTACGCGAGTGCGCCGATGATTTCGACATCTTGCACTTCCACATTGATCAGTTCCATTTTCCACTGTTTCGGCGGCTCGCCGGTCGCACCGTGACGACATTGCACGGTCGGCAGGATCTGCCAGACCTGCGCCCGCTCTATTTCGGCTTCCACGAGATGCCGCTGGTCTCAATCTCCGACGCTCAGCGTGTGCCAATCCAAAACGCCAACGTCGTCGCCACGGTCTACCATGGGCTGCCGCTCGATCTGCACCAGCCGACGTTTAATCCGCGTGGCGGCTATTTGGCCTTCCTCGGGCGCATTTCACCGGAGAAGGGGGTCGATCGCGCGATCAAAGTGGCACAGACGCTCGGCATCCCCTTGAAGATCGCGGCCAAAGTGGATCGGGTGGACGAGGCCTATTTCCTCGAGCAGATCGCTCCATTGCTCAAAGGGCCGGACCTGCAGTTTATCGGCGAAATCGACGAGCAGGAGAAGACCGATTTCCTCGGCCAGGCCTTGGCTCTGATGTTCCTGATCGATTGGCCCGAGCCATTCGGGATGTCAATGATCGAGGCGATGGCCTGCGGCACGCCGGTGCTGGCGCTGCGTCGCGGTTCGGTCGAGGAGGTGGTCGAAGACGGATTGACCGGGCATATCGTTGACAGCATCGAAGAGGCAACCGTCACGCTGCCGCGCGTCATGGCGCTGGATCGCCGCGCGGTACGCCGGCGTTTTGAAGACCGGTTCAGCGCCACGCGCATGGCGAACGAATACGTACGCGTCTACAATTCGTTGCTCGTGCGGACGAATGTGAAGCTAGTCCCGAACCAAGCCGAGCCTCTGCACACGACCGCCGCGGAGCTTGCCAACGAGCCGAGTGAGTCGATCCATTGATGATCCCGGCGTCACAGATGTAAGCAGCCGAGCCTGCTTACATTGAGGAAGCCGTCTACTCCCGCGACGGTTTCGCTCTCCGCTACGCTGGACGCTTCTGAAGGCCTCACTCGGGCTGGAATTCGATCTCAACCCGAAGAAATCAGGTTGGCTTCCACATCTGGAGCAGGAATTCGAGCGACCTCGCTCGCCCTTGTCGGCGCACGAATGTCCGCCGCTGTCATGCGGCAGGCTAGCTAGTTTTCTTCTACATGCACTTCTAGCAAGGTCTTGATGACGACATCGGCGCCGTGTTGACGTAATGCCTCAGGTTGCTGGCCGCGATCGATGCCGACCACGCATCCGAAACCACCCCGTTTGCCGGCTTCGACCCCAGCCAACGCATCCTCAAACAGGATTACACGCGATGGCGCAACATTGAGACGGCGTGCGATCTCGAGAAACAGGGCCGGAGCCGGCTTGCCCCGGAGGCTGAGCGCCTCAGCGTCAAGCCCGTCGACGCAGGCATCGAAATGATGCTCGAGTCCGGCAGCGTGCAGAATGGCGGTGGTATTCTTGCTCGATGAACCCACTGCAGTCTTGACCCCTGCTTGCCGGAGCTTTTTCAGAAGCGCCGGGACGCCCGCTGCTGGGCTGATTCCTTTTTGCAGCGCTTGTAGAAACAGCCGTGTCTTGCGTTCGCCCAGAACGTGCACTGTGTCGGCGTCCTCAGGGTCGCGCTCTGATCCCTCCAGAAGATTTATGCCCCGGGCGGCGAGAAAGCTTCGAACGCCGTCGTCGCGCGGTCGCCCATCGACATAGTCGAGGTAGTCGGCAGCGATATCGAACGGCTGAAAGGCCTGACCATGCCGCTGCGCCCACTTCTGCAGGAACGCGTCAAAAACTGCTTTCCACGCAGCCGCGTGGACCCGTGCCGTATCGGTCAGCACACCATCGAGATCGAAAATCGCGGCGTCGAAGTCGCGCCGGTTTATCGTAACTGACTCAACGAGCATCGCTTCTCTCGCGCAAGGGGTGTTCATTTTCCTATAGAATCGCTAAGGTGTGCTACAATTTCAAATATGTACTACCATTATGGGGCAGTGCGCCTCACGCAGGATGGCCTTCATGGCTGCCGCATGCGGTGCTTCCCACCGTCCTCTCCAGGCGAGGACGATTAGATCCGTGGATCGTTTTTCGGACAAGCGCAGGATTTCCGCGGCGATATCGCCATGGGCGAGCAATAGCCGGACGTGCAGGTGGCCAAGCGGGCAAATGGATGAAAGACGATTTAAAAATTCGGTGCTCCAGGCAGGCCACTCGTGCTGTGGCTGATCGACGTAACGTGGCGTGGTGAGGGAACCGGGCTCCGCAGGAGCTCCCCTGATGTCGGTTACGTGAACCACCAGCAGTTCAGCGTGGGCATGTTCAGCAAGCTCTGCCGCGGGTCGCAGTGCAGCGCTGGTTGTGGGGGTCCCATCGTGCGGCACCAGGACATGGTGAAGATGCCACGGCGTTGCACCACGCCCCGGCGGCACCAGCACCACAGAACAAGAAGCATCGTGCAGCACTTTCATCGCCGTGCGGCCCGGCATCTTCCCCCGCTCGGCGCTACTGTGTTTGCACATGACGATCAATCGCGGCTTTATCTCCGCCGCGACTCGCAAAATCTCTACTGACGGCGTTCCGACCCGAGCGTCGATGGTCAAGCCGTCGAGCTCCGGAACCTCGCGTCCGAGTCGACTGCGCAAACCCTCGCCTGCCGGCTCATGCTCGCCGACGTGCAAAATGTGGAGGGCCGCTCGCTCGATCTCGCCGAGCACCTTTGCCACTGGCAGCGATGCCAGCGCCTGCGTCGAGCCGTCGAGTGGCACGAGGATGACTGGTTCGCTCATGGTGCGTCCTCCGCATTCCGACTCTCCGTGCCCTCAGGAACCGTGAGTTCGTGCCATCGTGCCCGCCACTGAAAGCGCATCGACAGGCTGCGCCAGTTTAACGGCAGGTTCGCGCGATGCTCGGGCCTCTCTCCGCAGAGGTACAAGCCCCCGAAGCCGAGCGCCGCAGCCTGCCATAGCCCGCCGAGCGCTCCGGCGTGAATTCCGCCGGCCGCGTTACCCATGTTGTCCGCCAGGTCGATCTCGGCTGCTTGACGGAAATAACGCTCCGCCAGCGCAGTGTCGCCAAGGCGCGCCGCCACGAGCGCGTGAATTGCGGGGCTCAGCGAGCTTCCATGCCCACAGCGTGGCTCGTAGTACTCGAAATTGGCCTTGCGGACCTCCGGGGGCATGCGCTCCCAGAGAAGACATACCAGCATCACCACATCAGGCTGCTTGATGATCTTGGACCGCTGAATGCGCTCGCGACCAAGCAGTACGTCCATGGGTGCGGTTCGCGGCACGAACGAGGCAAGGTCGATTTCCTCCAAGCCGAAATAGCCGCGAAACTGCTCGAACAGTCCGGTCTGCTCGTCGAACCCAGTATAGAAATCGCGAGCCACATTCTGCCACCGGCGCGGCTCCTCAGGTTCAATGCCGAGCCGCCGCGAGAGCCCCTGCCACTGCTCGGGCCAACGCTCCACAATAAGATCCGCGATCTCTCGCGCGACTTCCAGGTTCCACTGCGCCATACCATTGGTGTAGGCGTTGTCATCTACCGTCTCGTGGTATTCATCGGGCCCAATGACTCGACGAATATGATAGCGGCCATCTTCTTCGCGCTCGGCGCGACTTGCCCAAAAGCGCGCTGTCTCGAACAGAATTTCTGCCCCCGCCTCGATAAGAAACCGATCGTCCCCGGTAGCTTGCCAGTAATTCCACACACCGAAGGCTACATCTGCACCAATGTGTTGCTCCTGCTCTCCTGTGAGGATCCGAACGACCTCGTTGCTAGGAGCGATGACGGACGGGGGCGTCACCTCTTCGCCTCTATCGGCCGACTCCCAGGCGTAGAGTGCGCCGCGATACCCAAGTCGGGCTGCTTTAGCTCGTGCCGCAGCAAGCGTATGATAGCGGTACATGACGAGCGCGTGCGCCGCCTCCGGATAAGTGAGTATAAAAAACGGCAGCATAAAAATGTCGGTGTCCCAGAACACATGCCCCTTGTAGGTGGTTCCGCTCAGCCCGCGGGCGCCAATAGACACGCGATCGTCTTGCGGATTCGCCGCACTCAACAGATGATAAATGGCAAAGCGCAACGCGCGCTGCGCAGCAGGATCGCCCTCGATCCGAAGGTCAGATGCCTCCCATCTTGCCAACCAGGCGTCACGGTGCTCGCCGATCACGCCTGTCACGTCCTCAATCGCCCGCTCGACATGTCTGCGCGCCGTTTCGCGCGGCTCGACCGTGTCCCTCGATGTGTGTAAGGCGACCATCCGATCGAACCGGTATGTTTCGCCTAGCTTGAGTTCAAAGCTTTGCCGGCCTTCTACCTGTTCAGCTGATGGCGTCCGGCGTTCGACCCGATTCATAACGCGATGCGAAACTGCCATGGCGACCGTCGTGCCGTTACCCGTGACCTGTATGACGGGGCCCGTCAACGTGGCATCGACGGACATCCTGCCGCTGTAGTTTTCGGGCGTAATCGTCACACATTGAACCAGCAGGTGACGGTCGGCCAAGGAGGCAAGACGCAACACTTGCAGCCGCGTGATCCGACCGGCTTCGTCCTGGTGCCGCCACTCCCTCCAGAAAATCCCTTGCCGCATGTCGAGGATGCGCCGGTGCTCGAGATTATGCCCCCGATCAAGCCGAAGCGGTTGACCTTCAATTATGGCGGAGAGACGCGTCCAGTCCGTCATAGGGGCCAGCTCCGGCACGGAGCCGGGCTTTGAATCGAAGACCCCCGCCACGAAAGTCGCAGGTGCAGAGAGCGGGCTGCCTTCGGTAAGCGATGCGCGAGATCCGGCATAGCCATTCCCGATCGCGAACAATGATTCCAGTTCGTGCTCGCGTGCGAGCGTGAATCCTTCCTCAACAAGGATCCATTCGGGATCTTCAGTGGGCGACGCTGGCAATTCCGCGAAATGCGTACTAGGTTGGTGATCAAGCATTTCAGGAAGCCCCGAAGGGTCTCTGCTGAGAGGATCGACCATGCCATTCTATCCTAGCGGGTTAGTCAGGCTCCCTAAATCACAATCGCTACCCACCTTGCTTGCAACGCCAGCAGGGCTCGCGAAAGGGTGTTCCGCGTTCAGCTAGGACGGCCCTACACGGAGCATCCAATTGCCCCGCTCGGCCGACTTTCATAGCGAAATTAGCCCAGCGGTGCTTTGATGTAGATCATGCCGCCTGTCTTGACCTTGTTGTGGGCAACTCTGTGAACGGGGCTGATATTGACGAATGGTTGGTCGAAGCGAAAAGGAATGAATGGCACAGCAAACAAAACACCTGGGAGATCGAGCCTTGGCTTGAGCTGCTACCGCTCAGCAGCCGCCAGGCGGCCGTTTTGGACGCACTGACCAAAGTGAAGGCTTTCTATGGCACCTGTGTGTACCGAAAACCTTATTCGAGTTGATGACGTGATGGAATCGCCTAAGCTGGCGGCATGATCGGGCTGCTCTGTTTCGTTCTGGCCGTCCTGGCCTCGGGAGGCGGGCGAAAACTGCCATGCCGCCGAGAAATCCCGCCGCCCCGGTCGGTTAGCTTCGGCGGAAGAATTTGGTCCACCTGCAAAATATGCGCCTACGGCGCACTGGATCAAGCCAGTCTCGCTGTCTTATCACCGCCCGCCGGCTCTCCCCGGCGGGTTTTTCTTTCCCCGCCAATGCAACCATTGAGCTGCTCGTTGATTACATTGATAGCGGCGGAACCGGGAAACCGGCAGTCGCGTATTAGAGCCGCACGGAGTAATGCCCGGGCGGCTTTTTCTATGCCGCCGCCGAACAGGATCCGAGGATGGCCGACCAATCTGCGAGGAAAAGGTGGATCCTCACCCATGTGACGCGAGTGTGGACCGCCTTGTTCACGTTAGCCAGCCTTGGCGCCGCCTTCGTTTACAAGCCCGAATTTTTGACCTTGTATCTTCGGACCACCATGACGGCGATTGAGACAGGAACGGCCGCTCTGCCGTATCCCTGGGGCGATCGTCTAGAGGTGGTCTTGCGAGGCATTGGTGGGTCGGTTTGGATGCAGTTTGCATTCGCCATCGTGGTCGTCCGCGTGATCGTGTGGCTGATCGCGCGATTCATTGGGTACTGCTGGCGCCACATACGTCGGGACCCAGTATCGATAATGGTCGACCGGCGGATGGATAGACGTTGAGGCACCCCGGCCTTCGGGATTCGTTTTCCGCGATGGCCGGCGGGGGTCGGAGCCTCCGACGCCTAGAATTCACCAGCGGGCTTCCTGGAGTCATGGCGGGAATAATTCCCGACAACGCTAGCGCTCGAAGGCGTTCATCTTCCTCAAGCGTTCAGCCCGCGCGAAAGCCGCCCTGAGGGCTTGGCAATTTGCTGTAATCAGGTCGGTTTTTTACCCTTTGGGCTCAGCGCGCGTGCTGGTGGCAGCCCCAGAGTTTCGCGGAGGCGGGCGATCGAGCCAGCTCCAAGGTCTCGAAAGCTTAGCAGCGTCGCGTCCGACGCCTCGCGGATTTCACCGACTGTCTTCAAGCCCGCCGCATTGAGCGCGCTCCTGATCCTGGTGGAAAATCGGATGTTGTCGATAGGCGTTTCGTCCGGAAGCCCCGGAGCTGGATAAAGCATCGAAGGGTTCTGTTTATCTCAACATATCGGTAATCTCGATCCGGCAAATAACCGATCATCGTATAAGCCCGCAGCAGACTTCCAAATCGCGACCGATACATGCTTGACGAGGGCATGTTGTCTCGCTCGTCAATGACGTGACCGGAAAGTGAACCCTCCTCTTCAAGTACCGCTTGCAGCAACGCGAGCAGTTCCGCATCGGAATAATGATTGTCGCGCTGATCGATTATTGTTCGCGCGCGGTCGAATAGCGCCTGATCTACTATTGAAGGAAAGGCTCCCTCCGCGCGAACCCAGGTTTCAGCTCGTATTCTGGTATGCGTGATCTTCCCCGGACAGCCTTGCCGCCTGCGGGAGAGGGAGCGCAAGGCGCATCGCGATCGCGTCGTCAGCCCTCGAATTTGAACGATATCTTGAGCTTGGCGCGGTAGGCCTCGACCTTGCCTGCGGCATCCAGTTGCAGGTCGAGCAGGACGACTTCAGCGACACGAAGATCCCGAAGGGACTTGCCGGCCCTGTCGACCGCCGCCGCGGCGGCCTTTTCCCAGGAGTCCTTGCTGGTACCGATCAACTCGATGACCTTGTAGACGCTTTCAGCCATGTCGTCCTCCCGTTCGGTGTGAGGCAGGACGCAGGTGGTCCTGCGGCCGGGAAGCCTAACACCGGGATATCGGCGCTGAAAGGATGCGGCGCACCATGCCGCTGCCTCCCGTGCGCGACGCGCCGTATGCGGTCAAAAAAAATGACCGGACGGCAGCAATGCCGTCCGGCCATTTGAAGATCAGGTCTAACTCACGCCGGCGCCTTACGTCGAATATTTGAACTCAGGCAACGCCTTCAGCTCATCCTTGGTCGCGTTGAACAGCGCATGATCCGGATACCAGGGATTGGGCTTCGAAGCCGTCGCCGTGGCCGGTGCGGTATTCGTGGGCGCAGCACCCGTGGTCGTCGATGACGCCGGCCGGCTGCCCGGGGCGGGGGCATTCGACGCACCGGTGTAGGCGACCGGCTCGTTGACGAATTTGATCTTGTCAAAGGCCACGGCGACCAGATGTTCGCCGACGCCGAGGAAACCGCCGACGCCGATCACCACCGCCTTGATGTTCCCGTTCTTGTCGGTCAGGAGATCGTTGATCGAGCCGACGCTCTCATTCTTGTCGTTGTAGACGTTGAGGCCGACAATCTTCGAAGTGCGCCAGTCACCCTGGAACGAGGAATCCGATGCCTCCGCCGCCGCCATGTTGGCGCGATCGGTGGTGGTCGTCGGAGTCTGCGCAAACGCAACGGTCGCAAGTAACGCGGACGCGGCCAAGCCGGCCGTCATATATTTTGCTAACATGTGATTTCTCCCTGATATGAAATAGATGGGGAGGAAACACGCCACTCCGCCAGCTGTTCCAGGCGGCCGGACAGATTTTCAGCGGCCGCGCGACTCGCGGTTGGCGGGTTCCCCTGAAACGCCGCCGTTCGCTCGCTCGGCATCCTGAGGGCCGGTAGACCGAATACGCCAGTCGGTTTCGCCGCCAGCAGGGAACAACGGTGACGCGGAAGCATTTGCTCCCCATGCAAAGACAAGCGCTTGTTTTGATCTTGGCAACTCTGACCGCATCCAGCGCGGCAACCGCGCAGGCTCCGCCTACGCCAGCGACGCCGCCGGCTCAAACGGCCCCGCCAGCGCCCGCGAGGAATGCGACGGGTTGCGCGCCTACGCAATCGATGCCACAAGGCACCATCGCGCCGCAGGGCACCACGACCACCGACCCGCGAGCGGAGCCGCTCAGTGACAAACTGGCGAGATCCGACGGCGTGCTCTGCCCGCCCACAGGAGTTGACCCGGAAATTCGCGCACCAACGCCTGAGACGGGCAATATGCCGGTCATTCCTCCACCCGGCAGCCCTGGCGGCGATCCGACGATCCGGCCGAAATAAATCCGGCGTTGCGGCGACCTCACGACGAGGGGGCCTAGTTTGCGGTTCGAATAAAGAGCCGCCTTCGGGCGGTCTTTTGTTTGCTAACGCCGCCGCGCCACCGCAACCCCGAGAAGAAATGCCACTAAAAGCGAGCCTAGAGGCGCTTCCCTGGCGATGTTACTTAGGATGCTCAATGGCATGCCAGGCTTTCGGGCAGTGTCATAGGCGTCACTCAATCGATGCGCTGTCGCCTTCACAGTGTCAGACACACCTGTGGCTGGCGACTTCACGTCTTCTATCGTTTCCGCGCCTTCATAAATAAACGGCGGCGGGGGCACATCGTCGGTCATGGCGCACCCTCCAATTAAATTTGGTCCTGCAGACAAACGTCAATTGATCGCGCGCAAGATTGTTCCGCAGGCGGATGACAGCCCCGCCATTGGGCTAGCCGGATCGCCCAATTCATTCCGTCAGCGGGCGGCTGGCGGTCCCCCTTGAACGGAACTGCCTGTGGGGCGGAGCATTGATAGGTGAAAGGGAGATCTGAAATGGGCGACAAATTCAATCCGGCACCGATCGACAAGCATGCGGCCAGTCCGAAAGAAGCTGCGAAGGCCGATAAAGCAACCCACAACGAACTTCAGAAGGGCTTGAAAGACACATTTCCGGCGTCAGACCCAGTCAGTGCGACGCAACCCGCACCGTCGAAACATGACAGCGACGCCAAAAAAAAGGCCGGCTCAGTCGAGAGCGGAAACAAGTCTACTCGCAAATAGGAT
>NZ_JADGRI010000177.1 GCF_017881085.1 Bradyrhizobium sp. | reverse complement strand
GATCAAAACCGCCGACTGGGTGATCGACCTCGGCCCCGAAGGCGGCGACGGCGGCGGCGAAATCGTCGCCTGGGGCCCGCCGGAGGATATCGTCAAGGCACCGCGGAGCTATACCGGCAAGTTCCTGGCGCCGGTGCTGGCGAAGGCGGGGAAGCCGAGGAAGAGTGGGGCTAGCGAGGCGGCGGAGTAAAAGCACAGAATTCTAAGAGCGCTTTTTGGGGGCTACGGTGGATAGATTTGCGGGATTCCTAACGGATATCTGGACGTATAAGATTTCGCTTGTGCCTGTACTGGCCACGTATCTTTTGTTCGATCTGCCGGCAATCTTTCGCAAGATAACCGGCGTGGCGTATGTGCCAATCTACTTCATTTCTTTCCTTCCGGCCATTCGGACCGCTTGTACGCCCAGTATTTCAACGAAGACTATATGTATGGCGATGGAGCTTTGATGAATGATGAAGAAAAAAAGAAGCTTCGTCACCGCATACAAGCAACCGCAATCATATCGATGGTTTTTGCCACTGTCGTTGCACCATGGTTATGCGGTTTCATCTCTGCATTCTATTTGCCGACAAACCAGTTCAGTGAGTTCCTCTGGTTCTTGATCATCGTTAAAGCGACGCTGATCGCCTGGGTGCTACAAAGACTTCGCGGCGAAAGCGACGCAGTTCGAACAGGCTATTCGTTCTATTATGTGATTATTCTTTATGCTGGCTATCTCTTTCTCGTATGGAGGGGCCTTACTAAAGCGTACGAATGGACCCATACAAACCTCGACTCCAAAGGCATTTCCGGAATAGCGGTAGTGACCGGCCCCCACGAAGTGGTCCGTTTGGAATGTTAGTTTAGAGCCGGCGTCTGCGCCACAAGTTTTGGGGCTGGCCAGACGAGTGCTTCGGGTGCTGGCGGTCGATATCCCAGCGATGAGTGCGGACGCACCTTATTGTAGTGGCGCCGCCAATTTTCGATCACGATCTTTGCCTCCTTCAATGTGTAAAAGATCTCGCCGTTGAGCAGTTCGTCGCGCAGTTTGCCGTTGAAGCTTTCGCAATAGCCATTTTCCCACGGACTCCCGGGTTCGATGTAGGCGGTCTTGGCTCCCACGGCAGCGATCCAATCGCGCAGAGACTGGGCGACAAACTCAGGGCCATTATCTGACCGTATGTGCGCAGGAATACCCCGCGAGACGAACAGTTCGCAGAGTGCCTCGATGACATCGGTGGCCTTTAGCTTCCGCGCCACGCGGATCATCAGGCTCTCACGGGTGTATTCGTCGATGATGCACAGCATCCGGAATGCTTTTCCATCATGGGTGCGATCAGCAACGAAGTCATAGGACCAGACATGGTTGGGTCGCTCCGGCCGCAGCCGGATGCACGATCCGTCGTTGAGCCAGAGACGCCCGCGTTTAGACTGTTTGGCGGGCACTTTCAGCCCCTCGCATCGCCAGATCCGTTCGACACGCTTCTTGTTCACCGTCCAGCCGGCTCGACGCAACAACGCCGTGATCCGGCGATATCCGTAGCGGCCATATTGACGGGCAAGTTCGACGATGTCCGCAGTCAGCGCGGCCTCGTCATCGGGTGTCGTTGGAATCTTTCGCTGCGTTGATCGGTGCTGGCCCAATGCCCGGCATGCCCGTCTCTCGGAGATGCCAAGCTCGGCCGTCACATGATCCACGCACGCGCGGCGGCGGGAGGGGCTTAAAAGTTTCCCTTTGCGGCCTCTGACAGGATCAGCTTGTCCAGCGTCAGATCCGAGACCGCTCGCCGCAGGCGGTTGTTCTCGATCTCCAGCTCCTTCAGCCGCTTCACCTGATCGCCTTTCAGGCCGCCGTACTCATTCCGCCACCGATAATATGTAACTTCCGTTACGCCTATCGAGCGGACCGCGTCGGCAACCTGCCGGCCCTGCGCGATCAGCACATCGACTTGTCGCAGCTTCGCAACGATCTCTTCCGCTGTATGCCTCTTCCTCGCCATTGATCTCGTCCTCCATGGTCAAAACCATACTTCAGGGAGGACCACTTCAAAGGGGGCAGATCAGTACATATGAGCGAGGTACAATATCTTCTGCAATTCGAGATTCGAAATGGACCAATCTCGAAGAATGCAAAGCGTTTTTGCCGCGGATAGCGCCGAAACAGACATCGTTCTCCTCCGCTATCTACATATAAATTGTATCAGAATATTCAAGGAATCTCAATTGGATAGGTGTATGTAAGTAAGCCGTTGTGCACAATCGACAATTCATTTAGTTGACCGATTTCTAGCTAGGCTTATAGCGCCTCAGGTGATTCGCGATAGCTGCCATCGCGACGGACTGCCCTCATTGGTGCGCTGCACGCCTTTGCCGTCATATAATTCCGCAGGCTGGACAGAATGGACCCCGTAAGGTCCGCCAGCGCGTCCTTGTCGGGACTCTCTATGTTGGCGGCTGCCCACGACCCTCCGCGATCTCCCGCGCCATCGACGGCTCTGTGGCCGCCCTGAGAACATCCACGGCGCGGCGGTAGATCGTGCCTCGCTTGAACCACGGGTTCGCCTTCCGTCGCTTCACTGACATGGCCCGCAGGTGTAGCCGGGGTCCAGCATCTTGATGACGGCCTCAACGTGCCGCATCTGCTCAGCCAGGTTGGCGTGCTGTTGCTTGTTCTCAAGTATCTGGCCGCCTAGCTCGGAATGAAGCCGCTCAAGGGTCTGTATCGCCGGTCTGGCGTAGGGGTCTCTTGTTGGTCGTCTTGCCATGGTCGTCTCCTTTGCGGGAGACGTAGCGATGGCCGGTCAAATTTCTTGTGGCGTTTGCGCCATAATACCGCGCTACCGTGCGTAGCAGCCTTCGGCGGAACACAAGGACCCGAGCGCACTCGCTCCCCCCTCGAGAGCGCTCGACCGAGCCAAATCGCCGACTGGACCCAGCCAAGGAGTTTGTTGTTCCTTGCTTGCTACCCTGCAGCCGCATTGATTTCGTGCGGTGAGGCAGTTCGATCCGGTCGAAGACCCTCGTCACCTTGTTTTCTTCCAGGTGGAAGCCCAGCGTACCGGCGCAACGCGTCGGCCATCTCCATGCGGCCGCCGACTCCGGTGATCACCACGTCAACCATGGTGAAGGAGGCGTGGAAGTGGCCGCGCGCCTTGATCTGCTGGACCGGCACACCGGCCGCGGCCAAGGCCTCGGCATAGGCGACGCCCTCGTCGCGCAGCGGATCGAACTCGCAGGTCACCACCAATGCCGGGGGCAGGCCCGAAAGCTTGCCGTGCAGCGGCGAGGCGCGCGGATCGCTGCGGTCGGCCGGCGAGCAGTAGAGGTCCTTGAACCAGTACATCAGCGCGCGCGTCAGGAAGTAGCCAGTCGCATTGTCAGTGTAGGACGGCCGCTCCACCGCGCAGTCGGTGACGGGGCAGAGCAACAACTGGCCCGCGATCTCGGGACCGCCGCGGTCGCGCGCCAGTTGGCAGGTGACGGCGGCGATGTTGCCGCCGGCGCTCCAGCCCGCGACCAGCACCGGCCCGGGCCGGCCGCCGAGTTCGGCCGCGTGCGCGGCGATCCAGCGCGTCGCCGCCAAGCCGTCCTCCGCCGCCGCCGGAAAACGGTGTTCGGGCGCATGCCGGTAGCCGACGCTGACGAAGATCATCCCGCTGCGACGGCACATGTCGCGGCAGAACGGATCGTCGGATTGTTCGTCGCCTAGCACCCAACCGCCGCCGTGGAAATAGACGACGACGGGATGCGGCCCCGGCGTCGCCGGTCGGTACAGACGATAGGGCAGCGGTCCGTCGGCGCCCGGTAGCGTGCCGTCGACGACTTCGCCGACCGGCCGGCCGGCGGGACGGCCGGCATTGAATTCCGTGACGAAGTCGCGCGCACCCTGGGCGCCGAGCGACTCGATCGCCGGCAGCTTCATTTCCTCCAGCATGTTTAGCACGAGCCGGACGTCCGGCTGCAGCCGAACGACCTCGCCGTCGTTGCATTGTTCGGCAACGCCGGGGCCCTTGAGCCTGAAGCCCAGCATGCCTTTGCCGACGACCTCGTTGCAGATGCTGCGGTAGGGACCGACTCCGCCGGTATAGGGCATCACGCCCTGCGGCTTGCCGGGGACGTTGGCGCCGGTGTACCAGGTGTTGGCCAGCCGGTGCAGCGTCAGCGTCGCGCAGTCGGCCATGTGCCGCGCCCAGCCGTCCTGCGCCGCCTCGGTGGCCTCGATCGTTGTGAAGCCGGCCTCGCGCATCGCGACCAGCCGGTCGACCACCCAGTCGACATGCTGCTCGATCGAGACCGCCATGTTCGACAGCACCGAGGGGCTACCGGGACCCGTGATCATGAACAAATTGGGAAAGCCCGACACGGCCAATCCGAGATAGGTCTGCGGGCCATGGGCCCAGACGTCGGACAGCGATTTTCCGTCACGTCCCGTGATCGGATGAATAGCCATGATGGCACCGGTCATGGCGTCGAAGCCGGTGGCGAACACGATGACATCGACGTCGATGGCGCGCTTGTCGGTCCTGATGCCGGAGGCCGTGATCGATTTGATCGGCTCCTGCCGCAGGTTCACCAGCGTGACATTGGGACGGTTGTATGTGGCGTAATAATTGGTATCGAGGCACGGACGCTTGGATCCGAACGGGTGATCGTGCGGACTCAGCGCCTCGGCCGTCGCAGGATCCTTGACGAGACCGCGGATCTTTTCACGCAAGAGATCGGCCAGCAGCGCATTGCCGTCGACGTCGACGCCTTGGTCGGCCCACAACTGGGTCAGCATGTAGACGAGATCGCCGGCCGCCCACGCCTTCTCGAAGCGCTCGCGGCGCTCGGCATCGCTGAGCTGCCAGCTGACTTCGGTCTGTTGCGGCAGCGGCACGCCGGCGAGCGACCAGCGGGCCTGCTCGCGATACGTGGCGCTGTCGCCTTCCAGCAAGGCGACGCGGTCCGCCGGCGCCGGACCATTGTGGGCGGGCAGGGCGAAGTTCGGGGTGCGTTGAAATACTGTGAGTTCGGCCGCCTGCTCGGCGATCAGCGGTATCGACTGGATCCCCGACGATCCCGTGCCGATGACAGCCACGCGCTTGCCGGCGAGCTTGACCTCGTTGTGCGGCCAGCGGCTGGTGAAATAGACCTCGCCCTTGAAATCTTTGACGCCATCGATCTCGGGCGGCTTGGGCGAGGACAGACAGCCGGTCGCCATAATGTAATAGCGGCAGGAAACGGCAGCGCCGTGATCGGTCGTAAGCAGCCAGCGTTCCGCGCCCTGATCCCAGCTCGCCGCCGTGACCCTGGTGCCAAAGCGGATGTCGCGCCGCACATCGTAGCGGTCGGCGACGAAGCCGAGGTAACGCAGGATCTCGGGCTGAGTGGCGTATTTCTCCGACCACTTCCAGGCGCGATCGAGTTCCGGATCGAAGGTGTAGCTGTAGTCGATGGTCTGGATGTCGCAGCGCGCGCCCGGGTATCGGTTCCAGTACCAGGTGCCGCCGACGTCGTCGGCCTCTTCCAGCGCTACCGTCGTGAAACCGGCCTTGCGCAGGCGATGCAGGAGATAAAGGCCGGCAAAGCCGGCTCCCACCACCGCAACGTCGACCGCTTGCGTCCTGGCGCTGTCCGTCTTTTCCGAAGCACGTGCTGCGACCATTGTGTCTGGCATGCCACTCCTCCCGTGCGTTTTATTTTGCCGGCAGGTTATCGCCGCACACTCAGTTTGTCATCAGGCCAATTTCAATCTTCGGTAGACGCATGCGCAGCGACTGCCCGTTCGAAAACGGCCCAAGTGCGATCCGGCGGGGACGTTTGGGAGACAGCTGTCACCATTTGCGTCACAGGCTGTCTCCGGAATCCTGCATCACGACGCTTCGAGTTTCAGTCAACCAATCTGTCGAGAAAGGCGGTTGGAGAGAACGAGGCCGAATATCAGCAGCTTTTGGGAAGAGCGGGCTGGAGACCGGCGGGCACCCATATCCCGCCAATCGGGCGATCGGAGTGATCGAGGGTATTTCGCCTGAGCCTTCTTCGCGGCGGTCCGCTTTTGGCGCGAAGCGGCGGTCCGTGCCGCGCCTCACGCCTTCTTCAAGAACTCCGTGCGCAGCACCAGCCCCTTGACCTTGTCGGTACGGCCCTCGATCTCGTCCGCGTTGTCGGTGAGATGAATGCCCTTGATCACGGTGCCGCGTTTGAGCACCGTGGATGAGCCCTTCAGCTTGAGGTCTTTGATCAATGTGACGCTGTCGCCCTCGGCGAGCAGCGCGCCGTTTGAATCCCTGACCTTGATGTCCATGTGGGTGTCCTTTGAGAAAAAACGTGAAGCGCTCCTTTTCCCTCTCCCCTTGTGGGAGAGGGTGGCTCGCATCGCCAGATGCGAGACGGGTGAGGGGTTCCGGTCTATCGATAGAGCGTAACCCCTCATCCGCGCGGACTTGGCATAGCCGATGCAAAGCATCGGCGTCATATCAAAACGGCGGCCGAAGGCCGCCTACGGCCACCTTCTCCCACAAGGGGAGAAGGGAAGCAGAGCCGCCTCTCTCTAGCCGAGTTCGATCTCGTCGGTAACTTCGTGCGAGAGGTTGATGCCGCCGACGGTCAGGACCATTTTGGCCGGCAGCTTTTCGTTGCCCGAGAGACGGCCGGCGGCGACCGCGTCGCGCACCGCTTTTTCGATTTCGCGCTGCGAGGTGATGCCGACCTTCTTCAGGAATTTGCGCAGGCTGGCGTTGAAGGCGTCTTCGTTCATGGTGGCCCTCGCTGTTTAGGGGTGGTCGGGATGGTTCATCATGTACTCGCCGAGGTCGCGCTGACGGCGGTCGGTGCGCGCGTTGGCATTGGCGCGCTGAACGTCGCGATCCTTGCGGCAGGCGATGTATTCCGACGAACCGGGCGCGACATTGTTGGCGCGGCAGAACGCGTCGTCGTCGCCGCTGGTATCGACCATGGTCGGTTGTCCCCGCTCGAGGCAGCCGGCAAGGAGCGGCGCGACAAGCAAGAGAGCGATGAGGGGTCGTGCGGAGTTACGTCGCATGTTCCATCCGTGATCCAATTTCGTCATTGCCGGGCTTGACCCGGCAATCCATCGAAAACAAGGCGTTAGTTGAAGTGTGATGGATGCCCGGGTCAAGCCGGGTCAAGCCCGGGCATGACGGAAGATGTCGTTCCGAGGCGATGCGAAGCATCGAACCCGGAATGACGATCGGGGCTTCACACCCTGCCCTTCAGCGCGTCGCCGATTTCGTCGAGCACCTTGGGATCCTCGATGGTGGCGGGCATCGCCCACTGGTCGCCGTCGGCGATCTTCTTGATGGTGCCGCGCAGGATCTTTCCCGAGCGCGTCTTCGGCAGCCGGCCGACCGTGATCGCGAGCTTGAACGCCGCGACGGGGCCGAGCTTTTCGCGCACCAGCGCCACGATCTCCTTTTCGATCTCGATCGGACTTCTGCTGACGCCGGCCTTCAACACCAGGAAGCCGCAGGGCACCTCGCCCTTGATGGCGTCCTTGATGCCGAGCACCGCGCATTCGGCGACGTCGGGATGGGAGGCGAGGATCTCCTCCATGCCGCCGGTGGAAAGCCGGTGGCCGGCGACATTGATGATGTCGTCGGTGCGGCCCATCACGAAGACATAGCCGTCCTCGTCCTTGTAGCCGGCGTCGGAGGTTTTGTAATAGCCGGGGAACTCGGTGAAATAGGCTTCCCGGCAGCGCTCGTCCTGCTCCCACAGCGTCGGCAGACAGCCCGGCGGCAGCGGCAGCTTGATCACGATCGAGCCCATGGTGCCCGCGGGAACCGGCCTGGTGGCTTCGTCGACCACGTCGACCTGATAGCCCGGCATCGGCACCGTCGGCGAACCGTGCTTGACCGGCAGGATGCCGAGCCCGACCGGATTGCCGGCGATGCACCAGCCGGTCTCGGTCTGCCACCAATGGTCGATCACCGGCACCTTCAACTGCGCTTCCGCCCATTCTACCGTCGGCGGGTCGGCGCGCTCGCCGGCCAGGAAAAGCGTGCGGAATTTCGACAGATCGTATTTCCGGATCAAGGTGCCATCCGGGTCTTCCTTGCGGATGGCGCGGAACGCGGTCGGCGCGGTGAACAGTGCCACCGCCTTGTGTTCCGATATCACCCGCCAGAACGCGCCGGCGTCGGGCGTGCCGATCGGCTTGCCCTCATACATGATCGAGGTCGCGCCGTGAAACAGCGGTCCATAGATGATGTAGCTGTGGCCGACTACCCAGCCGATGTCGGAGCCGCACCACCAGACCTCGCCGGGCTTGATGCCATAGAGATTGAACATCGACCATTTCAACGCGACCAGATGTCCGCCATTGTCGCGGACCACGCCCTTGGGCTTTCCCGTCGTGCCCGAGGTGTAGAGGATATAGAGCGGGTCGGTCGCCAGCACCGGAACGCAGTCGGCGGATTTTTTCGCGGCGATGGCCTTGGCGCGCAAATCCGCCCAGTCGTGATCGCGTCCCGCCAAGAGGTCGCAAGCCTGCTGCGGCCGCTGCAGCACGATGCAGGCCGCAGGCTTCTCGCTGGAGAGTTTGATGGCCTCGTCGAGCAGCGGCTTGTACTGCACGATGCGGCCGGGCTCGAGCCCGCAGCTCGCCGAGAAGATCAGTTTCGGTTTGGCGTCCTCGATCCGGGTGGCGAGTTCCTTGGCCGCGAAGCCGCCGAACACGACGCTGTGCACCGCCCCGATCCGCGCGCAGGCCAGCATCGCGATCATGGCTTCCGGCACCATCGGCATATAGAGGATGACGCGGTCGCCCTTGGCGACACCGAAATCCTGCATCACTGCCGCCAGCGTCTTCACCTCGTGCAGCATCTCGGCGTAGGTCAGTCTGGTAACAGTGCCCGCCAGCGGCGAATCGTGGATCAGCGCGAGCTGGTTGCCGCGTCCATCCGCGACATGGCGGTCGAGCGCGTTGTAGCAGGTGTTGACCACGGCGCCGGCGAACCAGCGGCCGTACAGGCCCATGGCGGGGTCGAACACCTTTTTCGCCGGCTCGATCCAGTCGATCTCGCGCGCCGCCTCGCCCCAGAAACCCTCGGGATCGGCCAGCGAACGGGCATGGACCTCGTGATACCGGCTGCTCTGGATGTTCATGGCGTCGCTCCCGCTCAACCCGTTTATTTTCTCGTTAAACCGTGGATGGCCGGAACAGGCCCGGCCATGATCAAGATCAATTTGGGCCGATTTCTTGGACCATTGTCACCTGCATTGGCGTCAATTCAAGGCCCCGCGGGGTGGGATAAGCCCCTAATACCGCTCGACCGCCAAGAGATGATCCAGCCGCTCCCGCATGGCCTTTTGCAGGTCGTAGTCCGGCTGGCCGAACGCGGCATGGCGGCGGGCGATGAACTCGTCCTGTTCGCGCTGCAGGGCGCGGCCGGCGCGCGGGCTGTTCGCGGTCGCCGCGCGGACCACCTTGGCGTTCACGGCATTGATCTCGCGGTCGAGATTGGCAAGTTCGGGATTGGCGCAGATCGCCTTCTCCACCGGACGCCTCGCGGTGGCGCAATCAAAACTCGGCTTGTTGTAGACCGCCATCAGCGCACCCAGACGTTCCAGCTCCTGCGCCAGCGATTTGTAATTGGCCCTTGCGGCCGCATGATTCGGGTTCAGCTTGATCGCGGCGCCGAAATCGGCGAGCGCGCGGGGCCGGTCGCCCTTGCGGCGCCAGAGCTCGCCGCGGGCGTTGAAGCTGTCGGCAAGCGTGGGATCGAGCCGCAGCACCGTGTCGTAGTCGCCGATGGCGCGGTCGATCTGGTCCTTGCGATCGTAGGCGCCGGCGCGCGCGATCAGCGCCTTGATACGATCGGTGCGCTGCGTCTTCTCGTTGTTGATCAGCGCACCGCAAATGTCGACGATCTTGTCGGAATCATTGGCGGCTGCCGCAGCCAGGCAAGGCGCGGGATCGGCCTGCGGGTCGGTGGTGGGTTCGGCACCCGTCGCGAACGCGCCGTGCGGCAGCGCAGCCCACAGCAGAGCAGCCATGGCCGCATTTCGGATCAGCGTTGCAGGAAAAAATCGCATACTCTGCCCCGCATCACTCTGTCTGGAGAATCGCCTTTCTTATGGAGGAGGCGCTCGTCAAGCAATAGTAGCGCGGATGGAGACGGCGGATTGCGAATAATTTTTTGAACCATATCGGGCTTCCGAAGACTCAAACTGCATGACAACCATGATCGACAACCATCGCGTGCCTGTCAGCGTTGCGGCACCCGCGCGATACTTCTATTTCCACATGGCGCTGGCCTGCACGGCCGTCGCCTTTCTCGGCTTCGCGCCGACCTACTGGCTGCCACTGGCTTCGGGATCGTTCTCCTCGGCGCCCGTGGTTCACTTCCATGGCCTCTTGTTTTTCGCCTGGACGCTGTATTTTTCGTTCCAGACTTGGCTCGCCGCATCGGGGCGGACAGCCCGGCATCGGACGATGGGCATGATCGGCGTGTCGCTGGCGACCGCGATGACCATCTTCGGGTTCCTGGTGGCGGTCAACGCGATGAAGCGTTCGGCGGCGATGGGGCAGACCGATGAAGGAATCGCCTTTGCGATCGTCCCGCTCAGCGGAATTCTGTTCTTCGCGGTGATATTTGCGCTCGCTATCGCCAGCACGCGCCGGCCCGAAACGCACAAGCGCCTGATGCTGCTGGCCGGCATCTCGATCCTGGATGCGGCGGTGGCGCGCTGGTTTCTCACCTTCCTGGCGCCTCCCGGACCGCCCGGTCCGCCTCCGGTCCCCGTCACCATCGGCCCGGCGCTGGTCGCCTATCTCCTGCTCGTGGTCGCGATCGTCGCCGACTGGCGCACGCGCGGACGTCCGCACCCCGTTTACATCTACGGCGGCGCGGCGCTGGTGGCGGTGAAGCTCTTGAACTGGCCGATCAGCATGACGCCGGCCTGGCATTCCCTGGCGGGGGGCATATTGGCGCTGGCGCAATAGGAAGAGGCAGTACGTCGTCCCTGCGAAAGCAAGGCGAACGCCGGGACGACGAGAAATGTTCTAACAACTAACTCATCTTCAGCGTGATCCCGCCGTCGACCACCAGCTCGATCCCAGTGACATATTTCGACTCGTCGGAGGCGAGAAACAGCGCCGCATTGGCGACGTCCCAGGCTTCGCCCATGTGACCCATCGGCACCTGCGCGTCGCGCGCG
>NZ_JADGRI010000409.1 GCF_017881085.1 Bradyrhizobium sp. | reverse complement strand
GTATCGTGCCACAACCGCGCCTGGGCCGCCGAACTTGTAGTTCAGGCCCACACGCACAATGTTGTCGGTGAATTTGGTATTGAACGAGTATGCGAGCGCCGTGGTTGTGCGGACGACCGTGGTCGTGTTGGTTGCAGAGCTGCCGCCAACGCTGCCGAGATCCATGTAGAGGTATTCGAACTTGACCGACCAGTTGCTGCCAAGGGCCGACTCGACGCCCGCACCGACCGTCCAGCCAGCATTCACGTGGGACCAGGTGCCGATGTCCAGCGGCAAGGTCGATGAGGAACCAGTGAAGCTACCGTAGGCCAGACCGCCGGTCGCATACAGCAAGATACGCTCAGCCGGAAGGAAGCCAACGCGACCGCGCCCGGTGCCGAACCAGTCCAGCTTGTAATCCCTGGTAAACACGAATCCCGCGGGACACGCACCCGTACAAACGTCGCCCGAGCCGCGCTCGTTGCTGAACTGGATGTCGCCTTCGAGGCCGAACACCCATGCCCCCTGCTGCCAGTTGTAACCCAACTGTCCGCCACCGATGAAGCCGTTGACGTCGGCGCGACCGCTCAATGGAAGCGTGGGCAGCGTGGTCACGACGCCGGCGGTCGTCGACGTTCCCGTGACGTTGCCGTTGGTGGTGCCGCGACCAAAGCTGTAGCCGAGGTTGGTGCCGATATAAAACCCGGTCCAATCATAGACCGCCGCTACCGCAGGCGCTTTCGTATAGACCGGAAGATCCGCCGCAGACGCGCTCGTCGCAACAAGCAGTGAGGCGAAGGCCGCGCTTGCGATCAAGGTTCGTTTCATGATTTCGCCCTTCAAATATCGGTAGAATTGATGGCAACTTCTTTTGCCGGAACTTTAGACTTCTGCGACAGGCAAACCTGTCCCATTTGGGCAACAGTCAAAATTATTCACGTTTTCGAGAGCTATCCCTTACCTTGGTAGCGCTAACGGCGTTCGCGATCGGCCGACCGAAGGCGGCGCCGCCGGCCTGCGCGCGGCCCTGGCCGAGGCGCAGGACCTATTCCGCGGCGAGGACCTGCGACTGGCGCGGCAGCATCAATTGATCCCAGACATCCACCAAGGCTTCGGCGAGGCGATCGATCAACGCATCGTCGTGATAGGGCGACGGTGTGATCCGCAGCCGCTCCAGGCCGCGCGGCACCGTCGGGTAATTGATCGGCTGGATATAGATGCCGTAATCCGACAGCAGCAGGTCGCACGCCATCTTGCATTTCTCGGGATCGCCGACATGCAGCGGGACGATATGCGTATCGCTTGGCATCACCGGCAGGCGCGCGGCATTGAGCACGGACTTCAGGCGGGCAGCACGGTCCTGATGCCGATCGCGTTCCCACTGCGACGACTTGAGGTGCCGGATGGCGGCGGTGGCCGCCGCGCAAACCGCCGGCGGCAGCGCCGTGGTGAAGATGAACCCGGGCGCGTAGGAGCGCACGGCATCGATCAGGTTGGCGTTCGCCGCGATATAGCCGCCGAGGCAGCCGAACGCTTTTGCAAGCGTGCCTTCGAGGATATCGATGCGCGCCGTGGCGCCGTCCCGTTCGGAGATTCCGCCGCCATGCGGCCCGTACATGCCGACGGCGTGCACCTCGTCGACATAGGTCAATGCGCCGTAGCGCTCGGCGAGGTCGCAGATCTTGTGCAGCGGCGCGACGTCGCCGTCCATCGAGTACAGGCTTTCGCACAGGATCAGTTTCGGCCGGTCAGGGTCGGCGGCGCGCAGTAACTGCTCGAGATGCGCGACGTCGTTGTGGCGCCACACCTGCTTTTCGGTGCCGGATTTGCGCACGCCCTCGATCATCGAATTGTGGTTGAGCGCGTCGGAGAGCAGCAGGCAATTGGGTAGCAGTTTCGCGATGGTGGAAATGCCGGTCTCGTTCGAGACGTAACCCGATGTAAAGACCAGGGAGGCTTCCTTGCCATGCAGCGTCGCGAGTTCGCGCTCGAGCTCGATCAGGGGATGATTGGTGCCGGCGATATTGCGCGTGCCGCCTGCCCCGGTGCCCATCCGCGCGGCGGTTTCGACCATCGCCCCCACCACTTTGGGGTGCTGGGCCATCCCGAGGTAATCGTTCGAGCACCAGATCACCACGTCACGCGGCCCCTCCGGCGAATGCCAGATCGCATGCGGGTACCGGCCCGCCAGCCGTTCGAGATCGGCGAAAACCCGGTAGCGCCGCTCGTCGTGAAGCTGGCCCAAAGCGCGATCGAAAAAGACGTTGTAGTCCATGATGCCCCCTCGATGTAGGTTGGTACTTTAGAGCCGAGATCCGGAATCACCGCCTTGATCCAGATCAGGAAATCAGGTCCGCCTAGGCGCCGTCCATTTGCGACTCGATGGCGTTTAGCTTCAGCCGCTCGCTTTCGCTGAGCGCAGCAATCTCGGGAAGTGCAGGCCCGGCCGGCCGCCGCAGAACCGAGAAGCCAATCGCCAACAGGCCGATGACCAATATCGTCAACGGCGCGCCCCACAGGATCGCCGTGTGCCAGCTCATCCGGGGCCTCAGCAGGACAAACTCGCCATAGCGCGCCACCATGTAGTCGACGACCTGGGAGTCGCTGTCGCCCGCCTTGAGCCGCTCGCGCACCAAGAGGCGCAGATCGCGGGCCAGCGGCGCTTCGGAATCGTCGATCGACTGGTTCTGACAGACCATGCAGCGCAGGTCGTGCGAGATCGCGCGGGCGCGCGCCTCAAGCTGCGCATCGGGAAGAAGTTCGTCCACCTGAACGGCACGTAGCGGCGTCGCGCCGAAAAGCGCCAGCGCCAGCAGAAGAAACCGAACCGTCCAGATCATTCGACGTCCTTAAACCCGGGCCCAAAACCGCGTTCGAACCGGTCGCGGCCCGATTACCCCGCCCGGGGGTGAGAAATTCATTCCGCGGGCTGCGCCACGATCTTCGCCGCCGGCTTCGGCGCGCCGATCCGCAACCTGCGGTCCGACAACGACAGCGCACCGCCGAAGGCCATCACCAGCGCCCCAAGCCAGATCAAGAGCACAAACGGCTTGTGATAGAGCCGCAGCGCGATCGAACCGTCGGCATTGCTGTCGCCGAGCGAGAGATAGAGCTGGCTGACGCCGCGGGTCAGCAGCGCCGCCTCGGTGGTCGACATGCCCTCGCGCGACGGAAACACCCGTTTTGACGGCTCCATGACGCCGATCACCGTGCCGCCCTTGCGTACGGTGAAGTGGGCGGCGGTCTCGCGATAATTCGAACCGTCGCGGCTTACCATGCCATCGAAGGTCAGGTCGTAGCCGCTGATGGAAACGGTCTGCGCCGGCTTCAGCGCGATGATGCGCTCACTGCCCCAGGTGCTCGCGCAGACAATTCCGATCAGCGTGATGCCGAGCGCAAAATGCGCCACCGCCGTTCCCCAGGCCGAGCGGGGGAGTCCAGCCGCGCGCCGCCCTATCTTTTCGATCGACAGGCTGCGCAGATCGACGCGTTCGGCGATGTCGGTGAGCGCTCCGGCCATGACGAACAGGCCAAGACCGATGCCGAACGGCGCAAGCACGGCCTTGGTGCCGGCGAACGCGAAGGTCGCGGCGAGCCCGACCATCGCGACCGCGCACGCCGCAAGCAGCCGCTGCGCGACCCCGTAGAGATCGCCGCGCTTCCATGCCAGCAGGGGCCCGAACGGCACCGCAATCAACAGCGGGATGAACAGCGGCCCGAAGGTCAGATTAAAGAACGGCGCACCGACCGATATCTTGTCCCCGGTGAGCGCCTCGAGCACCAGCGGATAAAGCGTGCCGACGAAAACGGTCGCGCAAGCGGTCGCCAGAAACAAATTGTTGAACACCAGCGCGCTTTCCCGCGAGATCGGGGCGAACAGGCCGCCCTGTTTGAGCAGCGGCGCGCGCCAGGCGAACAGCGCGAGGCTGCCGCCGATGAACACCATCAGGATCACCAGGATGAACAGGCCCCGCGCCGGATCGTTGGAGAAGGTGTGAACCGACGTCAACACCCCCGAGCGCACCAGGAACGTGCCGATCAGCGACAGCGAGAAGGTGAGGATCGCCAGC
>NZ_JADGRI010000408.1 GCF_017881085.1 Bradyrhizobium sp. | reverse complement strand
ACGCATGTTGGCTGCGAGCACGGGGTTTGCGGCGCGTGCACGGTGCGTGTGAACGGCGACATCGTTCGGTCCTGCCTGATGCTGGCGGTACAGGCGCATGGCGCTTCCGTTGAGACCATCGAGGGGTTGTCTGACAGCGGCGAGGTCGCCGATCTGCAGGCCGCGTTTCGCGATCGCAACGCGTTGCAGTGCGGCTACTGCACGCCGGGCATGCTGATGGCCGCGCAGGATTTGTTGAAACAGCAAGCCGAACCGGACCGGGAACAGATCCGCGAGCATCTTTCCGGGAATTACTGCCGCTGTACCGGCTACCAGGCCATTGTCGACGCGGTGGAGACCACGGCGCGATTGCGCGCGGGGCTCCAGTCATGATTTTGACATCAGCTAATCCCGAAATTCTCTCCGAATTGGATCGGCCGAACTCCTACATCGGCAAAGTGGTCCCACGCCCAAACCTCGAGAGGCTGATGCAGGGGCGGGGACTTTATGTCAGCGATATGGAACTGCCGCGAATGGCGCAGGTGGTGTTCCTGCGCTCGCCGCATGCGCATGCGAAGATCATCGGAATCGACGCCGGCGAGGCGAGGCGGGTGCCCGGCGTCATCGCCGTTGTGACCGGCGAAGAGCTCGCGTCCGTGATCACGCCCTGGGTCGGCGTTCTCTCGCATCTGAAGGGCCTCAAATCGGCGCCGCAGCATGCGATCGCGATCGATCGGGTCTGCTGGCAGGGTGAGGCCGTCGCCGCCATCGTCGCGACCAGCCGCGCCGTGGCCGAGGACGCCGCGGAAATCGTGCGGGTCGAGTATGAGGAACTGGAGGCGGTGACGGACATGCGCACCGCGCTCGATCCGCAAACTGCGGTCATTCATCCTACGCTCGGGGACAACCTTGCCTTTGAACGCAACCTCGACGCCGGTACCGTCGATGCGGCGTTCGCGGAGTCCGACGAGGTGGTGGAAGCGGATTTTGTCTTTGGCCGACATACCGGCGTGACCTTGGAGCCGCGCGCGGTGGTCGCCGACTGGAATGCCGCCGAGGAAAGGCTCACGATCTACCAGGGGACGCAGGCGCCGCACATGGTGCAGAACATCGCGGCCCTCCATCTACGGCTGGAGGAGCAGCAGGTGCGCGTGGTCTGCAAGGACGTCGGCGGCTCCTTCGGCATCAAGGTCCACATCTACGCCGATGAAATGGCGACCTATGCGCTGTCGAAAATGCTGCGCCGGCCGATCAAGTTCGTCGCCGACCGTGTCGAAAGTTTCAACACCGACATCCACGCCCGCGACCATCGCTGCAAGGGCCGGATCGGCGTCAAGCGCGACGGGTCCATCACGGCGTTCGAGATCGACGATCTCACCGGCATCGGCCCCTATTCGATGTATCCGCGCACCAGCGCCATCGAAGCCAACCAGGTGGTCAACCTCGTCGGCGGGCCGTATGTGACCAAGAATTATCGCGCGCGCGCCCGCGTGGTGTTCCAGAACAAGAACGTGATGTGCCAGTATCGCGCGGTCGGCCATCCCATCGCGTGTTCGGTGACGGAGGGGCTGGTCGATCTGGCGGCCGCGAAAATCGGGATGGATCCGGTGGAGATCCGCCGCCGCAATCTCATTGCCGACGACGCTTACCCCTGCGCCTCGCCGTCGGGACTGCGGTTTGAGCTGTTGTCGCATCACGCCGCGATGAACAAGCTGATGGCGATGATGGACTATGACGCGCTGCGCGCCGAGCAGGCGGCGCTGCGAAGCAAGAACATTCATCGCGGCATTGGGATCGCGAGCTTCATCGAGGTAACCAATCCCAGCGCGGCGTTTTACGGGGTCGGTGGCGCCAGGATCTCGTCGCAGGATGGCGTCACGGTGCGGCTGGACGCCCAGGGTTCGGTAATCTGCCAGACCAGCATCACCGAGCAGGGGCAGGGCTCCGAATCGCTCACCGCGCAGATCGTCGGCAGCGTCCTCGGGGTTCCGATGGAGCGCGTCCGGGTCATTCTCGGTGACACCGACAACACGCCATATGGCGGCGGCACGTGGGCGTCGCGGGGCGCCGGAATCGGCGGCGAGGCCGCGCTTCAGGCGGCCAAGATCCTGCGCAAGAATCTTCTCGAAGTCGCGGCTGCGATCCTGCAGTCGTCGCCGGCCGAACTCGACATCGTCAAGGGCGCCGTGGTGAATGCAAGCGACGGCTCGTCGCGCATCGAGCTGCGCGAGCTCGCCAGGATCGTCTATTTCCGCCCGGACACGCTGCCGCCCGGCATTCAGCCGGAATTGATGGCGACCCGCCATTTCGTGCCGCGCGAATATCCGTTCGCCTTCACCAACGGCGTTCAGGCCTCCTGGCTTGAAGTCGATACCGATACCGGCTTCATCAAACTACTCCGGCACTGGGTGGTCGAGGATTGCGGCACCATCATTAATCCGCAATTGGTCGACGAACAGATCCGGGGTGGGGTGGTGCAGGGCCTTGGCGCGGCGCTGTTCGAGAAGTGCGTCTACGACGAACGCGGCCAGCTGACCAACGCCAACATGGCCGATTATCTGGTCCCGATGTCCGGCGAGATGCCCGATATCGACGTCGGCCACGTGGTGTCCCCGACCGCCGAGACCGAGTTGGGGGCCAAGGGCGCCGGCGAGGCCGGGACGGCCGGCGCCGCGGCGGCGGTAGCCAATGCGGTGAATGATGCGCTCAGGCCGTTCGGCGCAATGATCACCGAGATTCCGCTGACGCCGCAGCTCGTTCTGACCGCGCTGGGACGAATTTGAGCGAGGACTAGGCTGCAAAACCGAATATAATGGATCCAAGAACATAAAATCCAGGGGAGGACACCATGACCAAGAAGACCGCAAAATCCGGATCGATCACCCGCCGCCGCCTGCTGACGACGGTTGGCGCGGGCGCAGCCATGCTTGGGCTGAACTCAAGCGTTGGCGCTCAACAGACGCCGATCAAAATCGGCATGAGCATGGCTCAAACCGGCGGTCTTGCGGGCGGCGGCAAGGCTTCGCTGCTTGGCATCGAGATCTGGCGGGACGACGTCAACACCAGGGGTGGCTTGCTCGGCCGCAAGGTCGAACTCGTGGTCTATGACGACAAATCGAGCGCTTCAGAAACACCGGCGATCTACTCAAAGCTGCTGGACGTCGACAAGGTCGATCTCCTGTTCGCGCCTTACGCAACCGTGCCAACGGCGCCGATCATGCCGCTCGTCAAATCGCGTGGCCTGTTGCTGATCGGTAACTTCTCGTTCCAGGTGAACAGCAAGGTCGGCCACGACATGTGGTTCAATAATGCGCCATGGGGCCCGCCCGACAGCTGGGCAGCATCGTTCCTCGGACTGGGGCAGAAGGCCGGCGGCAAGACCGTTGCGCTTCTCGCGGCAGACCAGGAATTCGCACAGAATCTGGCGCTGACCGCAAGGGACGTCGCAAAGCGGTTCAACATGCCGATCGTTTTCGACCAGGCATATCCGCCAAACACGGTGGAATTCTCCGGCATCATCCGCGCGCTCAAATCGGCCAAGCCTGACATCGTCTATGTCGCGTCCTATCCGCCGGATTCTGCGGGAATTCTGCGCGCCGTGAATGAGATCGGGATCGGAGACAACGTCAAGATTTTCGGCGGCGGCATGGTTGGCCTGCAGTTCGGCGCGGTCATGGAGAACCTGGGCTCGCTGCTCAACGGCGTCGTCAACTACAATTCATGGCTCCCGGAACCGAGCATGTATTTCGATGGGACCAAGGCGTTCTTCGAGACCTACACGAAGCGGGCTGTGGAAGCCAAGGTCGACCCGCTGGGCTACTATCTTGCGCCGTTCGGCTACGCCAGCGGTCAACTCGTCGAGCAGGCCATCAAGGCGACTGGCTCGCTCGACCAGAAGGCGATTGCAAAATATCTGCGCGAAAACGAGCACAAGACCATCGTTGGGCCGATCGCGTTTTCGGCGGACGGCGAGCGAAAGGAAACCGCGACGCTGCAGGCGCAGTTCCGCGGTGTCGTGGACAAGAACATCGAGCAGTTCCGCAGCCCGGGCAAGCAGGTGATCCTGTTCCC
>NZ_JADGRI010000176.1 GCF_017881085.1 Bradyrhizobium sp. | reverse complement strand
CGGCGGTCAGCCCGTAATGGCTCCAGACGCCCGCCGGCGTCACGTCGTGATAGATTGGCAGGTATTTTGTGCCCTTGCCGGCGGCGACTACGTGGAAACCGGTCGCGCGGGCCCAGTCCACCAGCTCGGCGGTCAGGGCCGGCTGGTCGCCATAGGCCAGCGAATAGACCACACCTGCCTTGCGGGCTTCCTCCGCAAGCAGCGGCCCCGCCAGCACGTCGGCCTCGACATTCACCATGACGATATGTTTGCCGGCTGTGATCGCCGCGCGGGCATGTCTGATGCCCACCGCCGGATTGCCGGTCGCCTCGACGATCACTTCGATATTGCCTGATGTAGCCTTCGCAGCATCGGCGGTGAAGGTGGTTGCCGCGATCCGCTCGGTGTCCCAGCCGACGGTGCGGCAGGCTTCGCGCGCGCGCTGCGGATCGAGGTCGACAATAACGGGTACTTCCAGCCCCGGCGTATGCGGCACCTGTGACAGAAACATCGAGCCGAATTTGCCCGCGCCGATCAGCGCCACGCGGACGGGTTTGCCGGCAGCAAGGCGGGCGTCGAGGAGGCGATGCAAGTTCATGGCAGGCAAGATTCCTTGTTCTCGTCATTCCGGGCGCGCCCTCTTGGCGCGAGCCCGGAATCCATACTCCGCAGTGGTGGTTATGGATTCCGGGCTCGACGCTACGCGTCGCCCCGGAATGACGGCTGATTTTATGGCCGGGCTTGAACTGGCCCTACTCCGCCGCCTGCCGGTGCGCCCGCGCCAGCCGCAGCAATGCGTCGTCGTCCACGGTCTGGATCGGCGAAAAGTCGCGGTGCGCGATATGTTCCGGCCTTGTCGGCGTGCGGATATAGTTCGAAACCGCATTCAGCGTCAGGTAGACGATCTTGCGCGGGTAGGGCGTGATGTTGCCGGCCGAGCCGTGCACCAGATTGCCGTGGAACATCAGCATGCCGCCGGCCTTGCCGGTCGGCGCAACGATGCCGCCTTCCCTCACCAGCCGGGTCACGGTTTCCTCGTCCAGCGTCCACAGCGGATAGGAGGTGGTCGCAAGGTCGTGCGAGGCCTTGAGGTCGCCGGCCAGCTGGCTCCGCGGCACCAGCATCAGCGGACCATTGATCGGCATCACCTCGTCGAGGAAGATCGCGATATTCATCGCGCGCGGCTGCGGCATACCGTCGTCGCGCTTCCAGGTGCCGTAGTCCTGGTGCCACTGCCAGACGTCGCCGGTGAACGCGGATTTGGCGTTGATCTTGTACTGATGCATGTAGACCTTCTCGCCGAAGATCTGCTCGACCGGATCGATCATGCGCGGATGTGCGCCAAGCAGGCCGAATGCCTCGTTATAGAGGTGGGCGGCAAAGGCGGTGCGAGGCGCGCCGCTCTTTTCGCGCCACACCTCCGGGCGCTTTGTGTCGTAGATGCCCTCCGCCTCGCGCGCCAGCAGCTCCACTTCCTCTCGGGCGAACAGTTCCGGCAGGAACAGCCAGCCCTCGCGGTTGAAATCGTCGATCTGCTGCTGGGTCAGCCTCATGGGTAGTTCCTCCTTGCGTTTCCAGGGCGGAGCCCCGTCTGTTTTGCTTGCAGAAAGATTAGCACCGGGGCTGCGGTTTACCAGCCCGCCCAAGGCGTGGCGGCATGACCAAATCGCCGGCAGAACCCCGCGATTGTCCGCTGCGGCAAACAGCAATGGTCCGACCACTGTCGAACCATCCGTGCATCTCACCAAGGTAGGGTGGCGGCAATGTCCGCTTCACTCCGAAAGCAATGCAATTGCTGCGTAGCAGCGGAATGTCTCGAAGTGCCGGAACGGGATATTCCAGCATCTAGACCACAGCCACGATTACGTGTGCCTGAATTTTGGCAGCAACCTGGCCGCTGCCATGTTTGTCTGCAATCGCGGATGCGGCGTAGTCGGTTGCAGCTTCCAGTTTTCCCGCGTCTCTGGCCTCGATCTCGTTGCGAAGAACAGTTCCCTGACAATAAGCAACGGCCGGAACGCGCGGCGAGGATGCACGGCTTTGTTCGGCCCTCGTCTCGATCACCACAAGGGAGAAACCTGCGTCCTCCAGCTCGCGACGGATCAGTGTCGTATCGTGGTAGCCGTGCGGCGTGCGTGCCAGAAAGCGCGGCGGATCGTTCGGAAAAATCTTTGCGAGAGCATTCGTCACATCATCCGCAAATACATTCTCCTCGATGCGATCCCATACGTTGAATAAAAAAAGTCCTCCGGGCTTCAGGACTCGCTTTGCTTCGCGGTAGGCAGATGAACGGTCGGGAAAGAACATCGCGCCGAACTGACAACAAACGCGATCGAAGGCCGCATTTTCAAACGGTAGAGCCATAGCATCCGCTTGGCGCCATTTGATCCGACTGTCGGGAGCCTGTCGCGAAGCGGCGTAGTCGAGCATCGGCTGGTTGAGGTCGGTTACGATATAGCTTGCGCCGGGGGACAGTTTTGGCGCCAATGCGCGGGTGACAACGCCGGTGCCTGCAGCAATTTCCAAAACGGCGCTTGGCGACAAGGACGCCGCTCGTTGTGCAAGATCTGCGGCGAACGGCTCGAAAATCAACGGCACCATATAGCGGTCGTAGTTTTCCGGAATCGAGCCAGCGAACACCTTGTCCGTTTCCAGCATTGCTATCACCTGCCGTCCGTTTGATGGCTCGGGATACTAGCATGTAATTGTCCGGCTTGGGTGGTTTTGGACCGAGAGGCGTCCAACTGCATATGCGGCTATGTCGGCTGTAGCTCCGCGAAACCGGAGGTAAAATTAGGCTGTTGGTGTCTATCATGACGGGCGTGGTGGGTTGATGATAGCGCCCGGCGGGTGATTCAAGCTCCCAGACTGGAGCCTCGAATCGTGCGCTACGAACTCACCGATCCTGAGTGGTCGGCCATCAAGCCGTTCCTGCCGAAATAGGCCGCGTGGCGTTCCACTGGTGAATGACCGCCGTGTCCTCAATGGCATCTTCGTCCGCGCCCTAGTCAGTCACTCCGCCAAGAACTCGAGCACGCTTCTGCAAAACTCCTGTGGCGCCTGTTCGAACATCCAGTGGCCGGCGCCCGGGATCATCGCGGTCCTCGATCCCCGAACGTGAGGCGCCAGCGCGCGGTGCACGGCGGCCAACGCGCCCCTGGTTTCGGCGCCGCCGATGAACAGGGTGGGCGTCCGGATCGATTCCGCGTCGGCCCTGCCATAGGGCAGGCGATTTTCGCCGACCTGGCCGATCAACGTAAACACGTTGTCGCGCAACTGCTGCTTCGGCGCGGCGGGCAGTCGCGCCCAGGCGCCTTCGCCTTCGATCCCGTCGAAGAAATTCTTCAGCGCGCCGTCGATATCGCCGGCTTTGACCTTCTCGGCGGACGCCATGATCCGCGCACCAAGCGCGGAAGGCGAGGATGGCGCAGCGTCGAGCGATGCATCGAGGTCGCCGCCGGGTTCCGCCAACACCTGTTTGCGAAGCAATTCCGGTCGCTGTTGCGCGATCCGGAACGCGATATGGCCGCCGCGGGAATGACCCATCAGGTCGATCGGCCTCGGCTCGATCTGCTCGATGAAGGCGATCACGTCGGCGACGTGCTGCGCCATCCGATAGTCGTCGCCGACGCCGTCCCACTGCTGCGGAAAGAAGTGCCTGAGACTGACGGAGATCACGCGGTGCTTCTTCGACAACGGCCCGAATACCGCGGACCAGGTGCGGAAATCGCCGAGCGTGCCATGCACGCAAACCAGCGGCGGCCCCGCACCGACCTCGAGATAGGCCATGTCGTAACCGTTGACGTGAAGCGTTTGCATGTTACTCCGCCAGGAAATTCAGCACGGTCTCGCAATATTTCTGTGGCGCCTGCTCGAACATCGGATGGGTGGCGCCCGGGATCATCGCGATTTGCGACCCCTTCACGTGCTTGGCCAGCGTATGCAGCACCTGCGGCAGCATGCCCTTGGTGTTGGCGCCGCCGATGAACAGCGTCGGGTTCTCGATCGCCTCTGCGTCGGCCTTGGAGAATGGCGGGCGGTTATCCCTGACCTGCCCGATCAACGTCATGGCGTTGTCGCGCAGCAGCTGCTTCGGCGTCGCCGGCAGCCGGGCCCAGGCGCCCGGGCCTTCCAGCGCGTCGATGAAAAACGACAGTCCGCCGTCGATATCTCCGGCCGCGATCTTTTCGGCCGAGGCCGCGAACCGCGCCGCGAGCGGGGAGGGTGCTCCGGGTTTGGCGGCCGGATCAAGCGTGGGGTCGAGCTCGCCGCCGGGCTCGGCCAGGATCAGCTTGCGCAACAGATCGGGCCGCCGCTGCGCGACGCGAAACGAGACGTGTCCGCCGCGCGAATGCCCCATCAGGTCGACCGGTCCGGCGTTGAGCTTCTCGATGAAGTCGATTACGTCGGCGGTGTGCTGGGCGATCGAATAGCTGCCGTTGTGGCCGTCCCAATGTTCGGGAAAAAAGTGCCGCAAGGACACCGCGATGACCCGATGCTTCCGCGTCAAGGGACCGAGAACCGGCGACCAGATCCGGAAGTCGCACAATGAGCCGTGCACGCACACCAGCGGCGGCCCGCCGCCGATGTCGAGGTAGGCCATGTCGTAACCGTTGACGCGAAGCGTTTGCATGGGGGCTCGGCGGGGTTGGAGGTCGGACAGGTCGGTGAATTGCACGAAAGGTGTCATACGCGGGCTTGACCCGCGTATCCATCTTGCCCGCAAAGAGTACTTTTTTCAAAGAAGATGGATCACCGGGTCAAGCCCGGTGACGACCGTTTCCCGGACCCCATTCGGTTGTTTTTCCGGGATAGCCCAAATACCTTCGGAATCCGGGTGGATCGCAACTATTTCCAAGCCTAGATTCAGGGCCGGCATCAAGCTCAGGCATGGAGCGAGAGATCGGGAGCCGGCCATGACGGATCAACATTTTGCAATTTTCGACACCGCGATCGGGCGCTGCGGCATCGCCTGGGGGGCGCGCGGCATCAATGCGGTGCAGCTGCCGATGGGAGCTGAGGAGAAGACCCGTGCGCGCATTCGTCAGCGTTATGGCGATATCGCGGAGGCGCCGCCATCGGCCGAGGTGCAGCGCGCGATCGACGGCATCGTCGAACTGCTTCAGGGCAAGCCGAACGATCTGTCCGACGTCGTGCTTGATCTTGACGGCGTGCCGGAGTTTCACCGCGGCGTCTACGACATCGCGCGCACCATCCCGCCGGGCAAGACCATGACCTATGGCGATATCGCCAGGCGGCTCGGCGGCGTCGAGCTGTCGCGCGATGTCGGCCAGGCGCTCGGGCGCAATCCCTGCCCGGTCGTGGTGCCCTGCCACCGGGTGCTGGCCGCCGGCGGCAAGCCGGGCGGCTTCTCCGCCAATGGCGGCGTCACGACCAAGCTGAAGATGCTCGCGATCGAGGGCGCGGTGGTCAACCACACGCCGAGCCTGTTCGATTGAGCTGCCTCGATCGGGGAGTTCGCGGCCCGCGCGTTCCGAAACCACGATCCAGGATCTAGCCCACCGCCTCGCAGGAAAATCCTTTGCCCCAGCGCCGGATCTTCCCCGTCGAGGGCGAAGGGAAATGCGCGGTGCAGCACAGCGTCTCGGTGCCGCAATAACGCTCCAGGAAATTGCGCCGCGTCACCGCGGCCTGCGCCTGGTCGACGTCGAATTTCGCCGACAATTCCGGATAGCGCGCCTGCAGCGGCGAGTGCATCAGGTCGCCGCTGACGACCGCCACATCCTTGCCCCGGCCGAAGGTGAGGGCGACATGTCCGGGGGTATGCCCCGGCGTCGGCAGGATGCGCGCGTGATCGCCGATTTCAAAATCGTCGCGCACGATCTCGGCCCGTTTGGCCTCGACCACCGGCAGCACGCTGTCGGCGAATGGCGGCACTTCGGCCTTGGCGTTCTGCTCGGTCCAGTAGTCGAATTCGCTCTTGCCGAAGATATAGCGCGCGTTCGGAAAGGTCTGCAGCCAGCGGCCGTTTTCCAGCCGTGTGTTCCAGCCGACGTGATCGACATGCAGATGCGTGCACATCACGTAGTCGATGTCATCAACGGAAAAACCCGCCGCCGCCAGCGCGCGCAGATAGGTCCCGTCGGTCTTCATGTTCCATTTCGGGCGCAGCGGCCGCGGCTTGTCGTTGCCGATGCAGCTGTCGACCAGGATGGTGTGGTGCGGCGTCTTCACGATGTAGGACTGGAAACAGAGTTTCAGCACGTCATTGTCGTCGATCGCGCCGGCCTCTCGCATCCACGCCCGGTTCTCCGACAGCAACTCGGGAGTCAGGTCGGGCAGCATATCCAGCGCCGGCAGGAAAGTGGTTTCCTGCTCGATGATACGATGGATGGTGAGCTCGCCGACGGTGAGCTTGAGACTCATGGCCGTTTCCTACTACGCCGCCGGCGGCAGCGAGATCTTCACCGAGGGCCGCTCCAGCATCTTCTGATGGAAGGCGTCGAGCTTCGGATAGGCCTTGCGCCAGCCGCAATCGGCAAAGCGGAAATCGGCATAGCCCAGCACGCAGGCAAGCGCGATCTGTGCGATGTCGAGCGGGCGCGACAGCATCTCCGCCTGATTCTCGAAGCGCGCCATGCCGTTCCAGGCGCGCGCCCAGTGATCGTCGGCCCAGGCCGGCCAGCGCAGCGGCTCCGGCCGCACCATCTTCTCGTAGCGGCACAGCAGCATCGAATCCAGCATGCCCTGCAGCATGGAATGGTCGCTCTTGACCCTCCATCGTGCGGGCCCCGACGCGGGGATCAGTTTGCCGCCGCCGGCGAGCTCGTCGAGATATTCTGTTATGACGTAGGAATCGAGGATGACGTCGCCATTGTCGAGGATCAGCACCGGCAGCTTCTTCAGCGGCGTGATGCGCGAATATTCCTCATTGGGCTGGCCCGGCACCACGGTCGCCGAGATGAATTCGATCTTGTCGATCAGGCCGAGTTCGATCGCGGCAATGCGCACCTTGCGGGCGAAGGGCGAGGCTGGGGAGAATGAGAGTTTCATGGGAATTTCCTTAAAAAGGGCTCCGAGAAGAACACCCGTCATTGCGAGCCAACGGGTCGCGCGTATGCGCGCCCGATGATAAACTCCGCGAAGCTATCCATAGAGCTGCAAAGTAAGTCTGGGTTGCTTCGTCGCTGACGCTCCTCGCAATGACGATCGTTTGTCGTGGCGCGTCCGGGACGCGCCGACGGGCGCGCCCGGAAGCTGTAAGCCTCACGCCGCGACGATTTCCTGCCGCTGCTCGCCGAGCCCCTCGATGCCGAGCGTGACGACGTCGCCGGCATTGAGAAATTTGGGCGGCTTCATGCCGGAGCCGACGCCGGGCGGAGTGCCCGTGGTGATGATGTCGCCGGGCAGCAGCGTCATGAATTCGGAGACATAGGAGACGATCTTCGCGCAACCGAAGACCATGGTCGCGGTCGAACCGGTCTGGCAGCGCTTGCCGTTGACGTCGAGCCACATCGACAGCTTCTGCACGTTCGGGATCTCATCCTTGGTCACGAGCCACGGGCCGAGCGGGCCGAACGTGTCGTGCGACTTGCCCTTGGTCCACTGACCCAGGCGCTCGAGTTGGAAATTGCGCTCGGAGACGTCGTTGCAGACGGCGTAGCCCGCGACGTAATTGAGCGCGTCGGCCTCGGAGACGTATTTGGCGCGGGTGCCGATGATGATGGCGATCTCGCATTCCCAATCGAGCTTGGTCGAGCCGCGCGGCTTCTCGACCGCGTCGTTGGGGCCGCACAGGCTGTTATTGGCCTTCATGAAGATGATCGGTTCGGCCGGGATCTGCATTCCCACTTCGGCGGCGTGGTCGCTGTAATTGAGGCCGATGGCGATGAATTTGGGCAGGCCGCCCACGGGGGAGCCGAGCCGCGGCGTGCCGCTGACGGCCGGGAGCGAGGCAGCGTCGAGGGCGGCAATCTTCGCCAGCGAGGCCGGCGAAAAGGCCTCGCCCGCGAAGTCCTTTACCTGCCCCGACAGGTCGCGCAATTGGCCCGATTTGTCGATCAGGCCGGGCTTTTCCTGGCCGACCGCGCCGTAACGAACAAGCTTCATTTCGTATCACTCCCTGGGGTGGTGGTTGCTTGGATGCTTCTTGGAACAGGGCGGGAGGAAATTCAACTGTCCCCCGCGCTGCCGGGCTATGCTCTGGGCATGATCTCAGGCCAGAACGGCTGGCTCGGATCGCGCTCTAAACGATGAATTTGAAGGCATCGCCGTCGCGCCCGATATGGCCGGCATTGAAATGCCCGCCGATCATCAGTGTCGGGGTATCGGCGAAGCGTCCGAACAATTCGCGCCGCGTCATCGCGGACTGCACGGGGTCGGAATCGGCGGTCGACGACCAGTCGAGATGCGCCATCTGGCACGGGTGATGGGCGACATCGCCGGTGAGCACGGCTTCCTCGCCGTCCGACCGGATGTGGATGCTCATATGGCCGGGGCTATGGCCCGGTGTCGGGATCAGGGTGATCTCGTCCGACAGCCGGGCGTCGCTGGGGACGAGGTCCGCCCTTCCGGCATCGACGACCGGTTTTACCGAGTCGCTGAAGACCGCGACCTTGTCCGGCTCCAGGCTATGGTCGCGCCAGTGCTCGTATTCGGTCTTGCCGAAAACATAGCGCGCATTGGCAAAGGTCGGTACCCATTGGCCGTCCACGAGTCGGGTGTTCCAGCCGACATGGTCGACATGCAGATGCGTGCACAGCACGGTGTCGATGCTGTCGGGCGCAAAGCCGGCCTCGCGCATGGTTTCGAGGAACGGGCCCTGCCGGTTGTTCCAGGTAGGCACGTTGCGGCCCTGTTTGCCGTTGCCGAGTCCGGTATCGACCACGATCCGGCGTGTCGGTGTCTGCACCACCAGCGTGTGGATCGACATTTTCAGCCGGCCCTCGTCGGTGGCGAAATGCGGAATGAGCCAGGGCAATTTCTGGATTTCCTCGTTGGTGGCCAGCGGCAGGATGAACCGCGTGCTGCCGACCGTCTCCAGCTCGACGACTTTCGTGATTTTGACCTTGCCCACTTTCCAGTACATTCGAGACGTCCCCTTGGCCCACGTTTCTTGGGGGCAAGATGCTGGTTCCGGCCGCGGCGCGCAATGGATCATCGGACCTGCCTGCGCGTTGACGCGGCACTCAGAAGCTAAGGAGCGCCTAGATGCCAGAATTAGCCATTTCGGCCGAAAAAATCGGTTTTTTGATCGAGAAAATGCGCGAATTCGACGTCAAGGAGGGGGTGTCCGACCCGGATTCCGGGTCGAACAGCGCCGACGACAATATGATCGACGTGCTCGAGGATAATGGCGACGATCCCGTGGTGCGCGAGATCACCGGCTTCATCAATGCCATGACCGACGACGAGCAGATCGACCTGGTCGCCCTGATGCGTCTCGGGCGCGGCGACGGCACGATCGAGGAATGGGACGATCTCCGCCGCGAGGCCGCCGAGGGCCACAACAAGCGCACCGCGAGCTATCTGCTCGGCGAACCCCTGGTCAGCGACTACCTCGCCGAGGGGCTGGATGCGTTCGGCGAGACCTGGACCGACGAGCGGACCACGCCGGTGCAGTGATCACCGCGCGCAGTCGACGATGACGGTACCGAGCTTGTCGCCTTTTTCCACCGCGAGGTGCGCCTGCGCGGTCTGCGCGAGCGGAAACTGCGCGGCGATATTGTGGATGCGTTTTCCTGCGGCGAGCCATTTTGAAATGTCCGCCTGCGCCGAGCCGAGCAGCGATGGCGGCAGCGCGTACAGCACCAGCGCGCGCAAGCTGATGCATTTCTCCATCAGCTCGCGCATCGGAACCACCGGGTTGCGGTTGCCGTTGGTGGCATAGACGGCAATCGTCGAATTCATCGCCATCAATTTCAGCGTGGTGGCGAGATTGCCGCCGAAGTCGACGTCGACCACGCGATCGACGCCGCGCCGTCCGGTAAAGGTCATTACTTTCGCGACGACATCCTCGGTCCTGTAATTGATGACGAGATCGGCGCCCGCAAGCCGCGCCTGCTCCGCTTTTGCGGCCGAGCTGACGGTAGCGATCACCTGCGCGCCGCCGCCCTTTGCCAGTTGCACGGCATAATGGCCGACCGCGCCGGCGCCGCCGGTGACCAGCACCGTCTGGCCGACGATCGTTCCGTCGCCGAACAGGCAGCACCATGCGGTCATGCAGGGAATGCCGAGCGTCGCGCCGGCCGCGAACGACACATCGTCGGGCAGCGCCGTCACCAAATGCTCGGTCAGCACGATATATTCTGCCGCGGTGCCGAAGGCGCGGCCGTTGCGCTGGCCGTTGAAGAGCCAGACCCGCTGACCGGGCTGAAACCGCGTCACGCCAGCGCCGACCTGGTCGATAATGCCGGCGCCGTCGCTGTTGGGGATCACGCGCGGAAACTCCATCGCGCGATAGCTGCCGGCGCGGCGACCGACATCGGCGGGATTGACACCGGAGGCTTCGAGGCGGACGCGGACTTCGCCCGGTCCGGCCTCCGGTGTCGGCATCTCGCCGTAAGTCAGCACATCGGGCGCCGCGCCCGTGCGTTCGTACCAGACCGCCTTCACAGCGTGCCCGGGAAGGCGCCGCCGTCGAGCAGGATGTTCTGGCCGGTGATGAATCCCGCCTTGGCGCCGCACAGAAATGCGCAAGCCTGGCCGAATTCCTCGGGATCGCCGAAGCGTCCGGCCGGATTGAGCTTGGCGCGCTCCGCCAGCAACTGGTCGACGGTGATGCCGCGCTTCTCGGCGTCCATCTTCGCCACCGGGCCGCGCAGCCGGTCGGTATCGAAGGGGCCCGGCAACAGCCCGTTGATGGTGACGTTATTGATTACGGTCTTGCGCGCGATGCCCGCGACAAAGCCGGTGAGGCCGGTGCGTGCGCCGTTGGACAGTCCCAACACCTCGATCGGCGCCTTCACCGCGGCAGATGTGATGTTGACGATCCGGCCGAACTTGCGGGCCATCATGCCGTCCACCGTTGCCTTGATGAGCTCGATCGGCGTCAGCATGTTGGCATCGAGCGCCTTGATCCAGTCATCCCGGGTCCAGTTGCGGAAATCGCCGGGCGGCGGACCGCCGGCATTGTTGACCAGGATATCCGGATCGGGACAGGCCTTGAGGACCGCTTCGCGGCCGGCCGGGGTGGTGATGTCACCGACGACTTCGGTCACGGTTACGCCGGGGCTTGCCTTGCGTATCTCGGCGGCGGTTTTCGCCAGCGC
>NZ_JADGRI010000175.1 GCF_017881085.1 Bradyrhizobium sp. | reverse complement strand
AATTCGTGGTGCCGAGATCGATCCCAATGACCTTTCCCATGGTCCTCATATCCTTCTTTTTGCGGCAGGTTGGCTGGGCCCTGACGGCGCACCAATCCAGACCCCCAAACGATCAAATGCTCGCGATATTGCGACGGTGAGCCTCATATAGGAGGGGGGTGGATGCCTGCAAGGACCGGAGCGCAACGTTGGCCCATGAAAACCCCGCCCCTTGAAAGATAGTGTCCGCTCCGACACGGGGACCGGCCGGACGATACGTGCCTGCGGATCTCGCCCGGATCAAGCCAGGGGCAGGCCTCGCCTGAAAACGCTCTGATGGCCTGTTGCCGGGGCCTCAAAACCGTTAAAAGCAGGACACCCAAGCTTACGGGCCCCGCTAGGGGGCCGCTGCCGGCCGACCATTGAACGGCCTCAATGCAAACCCAGTAGAAATTTCATGAATCCCATTCGACTATTCGCCGCGGTTGCCCTGATGGTCGCCAGCGCGTGCCTTGCCGCCCCTCCCGTGCTGGCCGCGGACACGGTTTTTCCGCCGGGTATGCGGGTCGGCCTGACGCCGCTGGTGGGCCTCGTCCCGTCAAAGTCATTCGTCGGATTCGAGACCGAGGACCATGGCGTCAAGGTATTGATCACGGAGCTGCCGGCCGAGGCCTATGGCGAGGTCGCGAATGCCTTCAAGGCCAATCCGGCCGGCGCGGGGGGCATCAAGCCCGAGAGCATCGAGACGGCGGTCGGCCTTGCCTATTACACCGCCGAAAGCGCCAGGGACGGCGCCGCCAATGTGCGGCGCTATTCGATGATCCTGCCGGGCGGCACCTTCTCCGGCTATATCGCCGTGCAGGTCCCCGAGAATGCCGGCAAGATTTACACCGACGAGGCCGTGCGGCAGATGTTTGCCTCCGCCGTGACCCGCAAGGAAGTTCCGGTCGACGAACAGCTCGCGCTGCTGCCGTTCAAGGTCAACAACCTCGGCGATTTCAAGAATGTCCGTACGCTGGCGCCTGGCGCCGCCATCATCCTCGGCGACGGCGACGAAACCAAGGGCTTCGAGACCGCCCCGTTCATGGTGATCGGCCTGATCGGATCGACGCCGGCGCAGCCCGACGATCGCGGCCGGTTCGCCCAGCAGGCGGCAACCACGATCCCCGGCATCCGCGACGCGCGGATCACGGTGTCCGAACCGATCCGCATCGACGGCATGGCCGGCTATGAAACGCGCGTCGACGCCACCAGCGGCAAGGACAATACCCCGGTCACCGTGGTGCAATGGCTGCGCTTCGGCGGCCAAAGCACCATGCGGATCCTCGGAAGCGCCCCGCGCGACGTCTGGACGACGGCGTTTCCGCGCTTCCGCGCCGTGCGCGACGGGATCCAGCCGCGCGGCTGATCAAGGACTTGATTGGCGATCAGGCGGCGTTGTTCGGCTCGTTGCCGTTGGCGGGGCCGCTGGCCTTGGCGCCGCCCTTGGAGACCGCGACCAGCGCCGGGCGCAGCACGCGCTCGCCGATCGTGTAACCGGCCTGCACCACCTGGACCACCGTTCCCGCGGGCACCGAGGGGTCGGGTACTTCGTACATCGCCTGCTGGAAATTTGGATCGAACTTCTCGCCCGCGGGGTCGAATCTCTTGACGCCGTTTTTCTCCAGCGTGTTGAGCAGCGACCGCTCGGTCAGTTCGACGCCCTCGATCAGCGCCTTCAGGCCGGGATCGGCGGACGCCTTGGCCTCGGCCGGAACCGCATCGAGCGCACGCTGCAAATTGTCGGCGATATCGAGAACATCGCGCGCGAAGCCTGAGATGCCGTAGACGCGCGCGTCCGCGACCTCGCGCGTGGTGCGTTTGCGCAGGTTTTCCATTTCCGCCAGCGTCCGCAGCATTTTGTCCCGCGATTCCGCGGCTTCCTTCGCCAGCGCCTCGACCGATCCCACTTCCGGATCGTCGGGCATGATGTATGGCTTGGAAATGACGGGCTCCGGCCCTTGCCCCGGGTTCACCGGTTCGCCGCTCTGCCGGTTGGGATCGGTCATCGACTGTCCTCTCAGAAATCGCCTGGAATGAATGGGGTGCTGGGCCGGGATATCGTGCTTTAGCCGCCAAAAATCAAGCGCAACCCGCCTTGCGGGGGCGTCAGCCGCCCAGCATCCGGCTGACGATGCGTGCGGCGTAGTCCACGGTCGGGATCACCCTGGCATAGTTAAGACGGGTCGGCCCGATCACGCCGAGGACCCCGACAATATGACCGGCGGCGTCGCTATAGGGCGCGATGATGGTGGAGGAGCCGGACAGCGAGAACAGCTTGTTTTCCGAGCCGATGAAGATCCGCACGCCTTCGGCGCGCTCGGCGCGGCCCAACAGGTCGATCACGCCGCGCTTGGTCTCGAGATCGTCGAACAACAGCCGCACTCGCTCCAGGTCTTCCAGCGCATGCAGATCCTCCAGGAGGTTGGCGTGGCCGCGCACGATCAGCTGGCGATCGTCGTTCGCGCCGCCGGACCAGCTCGCGATCCCGGCGGTGATGACCTTCTGCGTCAGCTGATCGAGTTCGGCGCGGTTTTGCGTCAACGCGGTTTCGAGTTCGAGCCGCGCTTCGGCCAGCGTTCGGCCCCTGATCCGCGAATTGAGGAAATTGGTGGCTTCGGTGAGCGCCGATGACGGCACGCCCGGCGGCAGCGTCAGCACGCGGTTCTCGACCTGGCCGTCCTCGCTGACCAGCACCACCAGCGCGCGCTCCGGCTCCAGCCGCACGAATTCGATGTGTTTCAACCGCGAATTGGATTTCGCGGTCAGCACCACGGCGGCCGCTCGCGTCAGGCCGGACAGCCGCGTCAGCGCGTCACCGAGGGCGGCTTCCACCGACTGCGCCCGGCCGACGGAGGCAAGCTGGCTCTGGATCGACTGGCGCTCCGCATCGGTGAGATCGCCGACCTGCATCAGGGCGTCGACGAAGAACCGCAGGCCGAGCTCGGTCGGCAGCCTTCCCGCCGAGGTATGCGGCGCGTAGATCAGGCCGAGCTGCTCGAGATCGGCCATCACGTTGCGCACCGAGGCCGGCGACAGCGGTACCGCGATCAGGCGCGAAATGTTGCGCGAACCGACCGGCTCGCCGGTCGCCAGATAACTCTCTACGATTTGACGAAATATTTCGCGCGAGCGCTCGTTGAGCTGGGCAAGCCCGGCATTCGGCGCGATCAGACCGATCGGATCGTGATGGGCCACAAATTACTCCCTCAAACTCCCCCTAATCTGTCCATCTCGCGGGCCGGTTACAAGCGGCGATTGGTAGCTAAAGGCCTTGCCGCTCTGGCTTCCCCCACCTACAAGCACCGCAAGCCAAAGCTTTTTGCCGAATTCTGGAGGATTCAATGCGCCCAAGCCGCCGTGCGCCGGATGAACTGCGCGCCGTGTCGCTGGAACGCGGCGTGGTCAAATACGCCGAGGGTTCCTGCATGGTCAAATTCGGCGACACCCATGTGCTGGTCACGGCCACGCTGGAAGAGCGGCTGCCGCCCTGGCTCAAGGGCCAGGGCCGCGGCTGGGTCACGGCCGAATACGGCATGCTGCCGCGGGCGACGCTGGAGCGCACCCGGCGCGAGGCTTCCGCCGGCAAGCAGAACGGCCGTACCGTCGAGATCCAGCGCCTGATCGGCCGCAGCTTGCGCGCCACCGTCGACCTCGCCGCACTCGGCGAGCGCCAGATTACCGTCGATTGCGACGTGCTGCAGGCCGATGGCGGCACCCGCACCGCCGCGATCACCGGCGCCTGGGTCGCGCTCGCCGACTGCATCTCCTGGATGAAGGCCCGCAACATGCTCAAGACCAACGTGCTGCGCGACAACGTGGCCGCGATCTCCTGCGGCATCTACAACGGCACCCCGGTGCTCGACCTCGATTATGCCGAGGATTCCGAGGCCGATACCGACGCCAATTTCGTCATGACCGGCGACGGGCGCATCATCGAGGTGCAGGGCACCGCCGAGAAGACGCCGTTCTCGCAAGACGAGTTCCTGGCGCTGATGGCGCTGGCGAAGAAGGGCGTGGCGCGGCTGGTGGACCTCCAGAAAATGGCCGTGGCGTGATTTCGGATCGCGCCCAGGCCGAACCAGATTGAAAGCATGCATCGCCGAATAACAGGCAAGCTCGTGATCGCGACCCACAATCCCGGCAAGCTCGCCGAGATGCGGGAACTCCTGGCGCCGCACGGCGTCGAGGCGATCTCGGCCGGGGAGCTCGGCCTGGCTGAGCCCGAGGAGACCGGCGACAGTTTCGTCGCCAATGCCAGGATCAAGGCGGTCGCGGCGGCAGAGGCCGCGCACCTGCCGGCCTTCGCCGACGATTCCGGCATTGTGGTCGAGGCACTCGACGGCGCGCCCGGAATTTTCTCCGCGCGCTGGGCCGGCGAGGGCAAGGATTTTAACGCGGCGATGACGCGGATCGAACGCTTGCTGCAGGAACGTGGCGCAACGCAGCCTTCGCAACGAAGCGCGCATTTCGTCTCCGCGCTGTGCGTCGCCTGGCCCGACGGTCATCTCGAGGAAGTCGAGGCGCGCGCCGACGGAACCCTGGTGTGGCCGCCGCGTGGCACCGCCGGTTTCGGTTACGATCCGATGTTCATGCCGGACGGTCATAGCCGTACATTCGGCGAGATGACCTCTCTCGAGAAGCACGGCCTGCCGCCGCTGGGACTCGGGCTGTCGCACCGCGCCCGCGCCTTTGTAAAGCTGGCGGAGATCTGCCTTGACTAGCGCCGCGAGCCCCCACCCAAACCCTCCCCCGCAAGCAGGAGAGGGCAACAAGGAAGCGTTCGGCGTCTACGTGCACTGGCCGTTCTGCCTGTCGAAATGTCCCTATTGCGATTTCAACAGCCATGTCCGGCATGAGCCGATCGACGAGGAACGCTTCGCGCGCGCCTTCGCCCGCGAGATCGGGACGTCGGCGGCGCGCGCACCGGGCCGCGAAGTATCGTCGATCTTTCTCGGCGGCGGCACGCCGTCTTTGATGAAGCCGCAAACAGTGGGCGCGATTCTCGATGCGATTGCCAAGCACTGGCGCGTCGCTGATGATGTCGAAGTCACGCTCGAGGCCAATCCCACCAGCGTCGAGGCCACGCGCTTTGCCGGCTATCGCGCGGCCGGCGTCAACCGGGTGTCGCTCGGCGTGCAGGCGCTGGACGACGCCTCGCTGAAGGCGCTGGGACGGCTGCACACCGCGCGCGAAGCGCTCGATGCGGTGGCGATCGCGCGCAGGATCTTCGAGCGCTATTCGTTCGACCTGATCTATGCCCGCCCCGATCAGACGCCGGACATGTGGACGGCCGAATTGAAACGCGCGATCTCGGAAGCCGCCGAGCATCTGTCGCTCTATCAGCTGACCATCGAAGAGGGCACGCCGTTCTTCGGCCTGCACGCCGCGGGCAAGCTGAAAACGCCGGACGAGGCGCTGGCGCGCGCGCTCTACGATGTGACGCAGGAAGTCTGTGCGGCGTACGGCCTGCCGTCCTACGAGATTTCCAATCACGCGCGGCCGGGCGCCGAATGCAAACATAATCTCATCTACTGGCGCGGCGAGGAATATGCCGGCATTGGTCCCGGCGCGCATGGCCGGCTGGATATTGACGGCGTCCGCCACGCGATCGCGACCGAGAAGCGCCCCGAGGCGTGGCTGATGCGCGTCGAAGCCAACGGCCACGGCGTCGTCACCGACGATCTCCTCAACAGCGAAGAGCGCGCCGACGAATTCCTGTTGATGGGCCTGCGGCTGGCGGAAGGCATCGATCCCAGACGTTACGCCGCGCTCTCCGGCCGCGCGCTCGATCCGCGCCGCATCGCCGTGCTGCGCGAAGAGGGCGCCATCGTCGTCGATGACAGCGGGCGGCTGCGCGTCACGCAAGCCGGATTTCCGGTGCTCGATGCCGTGGTGGCGGATCTGGCGGCTTAGAGTTACGCCCCAAAACTCTTCGGTGAACCCGCGACCGGAACGCCGCCGCCCGTGGCCACGCGCATCACGGCGAGGCCGCGCTCGTTGGTGCCGTCGGGGCGAAAACGAAACAGGCCGTCGATGCCGGCAAAGCCCGATGGATTGATCAGAGTCTCCGATGAAAACCGCTGCGGCCCCTGCGTTCGCGCCAATGCCGCGACCAGCGCCACCGCGTCATAGGCGAGAGTCGCGGTGCGCACGGGCTCGCCGCCGAATTTGGTTCGGTAGCGGCCGGAGAAACTGCGGAAGCCGGAAGGGTCCGGCGCGGCATAGAGGCCGCCCTGCAAGGACGGGTTCGCATAGACCCGCGGATTGTCCCACAGACCGGTGCCGAGCAGCTGGATGTTTTTCAGATTCGCGCCGGCCGCGGTCAGCGCATCCGCCACCGCCACCACCGAATCGCCGTCGTCGGCGATGAACAGCGCATCCGCCGAGCCGAGCGCCTGGGCCACGGTGCGCGCCGGGCCCGCGCGATCGCCGCCGTACTTCTCGAACGCGACGATGCGTCCGCCGCGGCGGGGGACCGCCTGCTTGAAGGTCGCCTCCACCACGTTGCCATAGGCATTTTCCGGCAGCAGCGCCGCAAAGGATTTCTTGCCGATGCCGGCGGAGTATTCGATGATCCGGTTGACGTCGGATTCCGGGAGGAAGCTCAGGAGATAGACGCCGCGTCCGGCCACGCTCGAATCGGTCGAGAACGCGATGCAGGATACGCCCTTCGCGCGGGCCAGTTGTGCCGTTGCCGGCACCGACGATGCAAACAGCGGACCGAGAATGATCTCGGCGCCTTCGTCGAGCGCCTGCTGCGTGCCCTGGCTCGCGCCCTGCGGGCTGCCGCCGTCGTCCTTGATCAGGAGCTGGATGTTCGGGTTCTGGAATTCCGCCAGCGCCATTTCGGCGGCGTTCTTCATCGATTGCGCCGCGACGCCGGCATTGCCGGCCGCCGACAGCGGCAGGATCAATCCGACCTTGACCTGACCGGTGCCGACCGCGAGCGGCTGCTGCGTCGGGCCCGCGGGACCGGGCTCCGGTTTCGAACTGAACGAGCTGAGGCTTTGCTGCACGCCGGCGCAGGCCGAAAGCAGCGGCGCGCCGAGGATCAGGCCGACCGCCGTCCGCCGGGTGGCCCCGGACGCTCCGGGTTTGGCAGGCGTAGATTTGGGTTCGAGCGGCCCCACCATCGCATCTCTTCTCTTGACCGACCGACATCGGCCAGGACGTCCACCTGACAACGATCAGGGGGAGGGATTCAGGCATATTGTCGGCGAATAGTTAACCAAAACAAAAGGATTATGGCCGCGGCGTGCGGGCCGGGTGGCTCGCCCCGGTTCCCTCAATCGTCGTGCGGCGCGGTATTCCTGATGCCAGCATCGTGGCGCAAACTCTGTGTTCCCTCTAGATTGTGACTATGCGCGCAAAAACTCTCCCGATAAATAGGACTGATGGCAAGAACCCCGAGGGCGCGGAACCCGCAAGCCGCAACTTTGCCGTCGGCGGCCATGTCCTGAGCGCGCCGAAGCCGGTTCCCGGGCTTTATCTGGTGGCCACGCCGATCGGCAATCTCGGCGACATTACCCTTCGCGCGCTGGAAACGCTGGCCGGCGTCGACATCATCGCCTGCGAGGATACCCGCATCACGCGACGGCTGACCGAGCGCTACGGCATCACCGCGCTCTTGAAACCCTATCACGAGCACAATGCCGCGCTGGCGCGGCCGAAAATCCTGGAGAAGCTTGCGCAGGGCGCGTCGATCGCGCTGGTGTCGGACGCCGGCACGCCCCTGATTTCCGATCCCGGCTTCAAGCTGGTGCGCGAGGTCTGCGCCGCCGGCTTTCCGGTGATCGCGCTGCCGGGCCCGTCCTCGGTGCTCTCGGCGCTGTCGGTGGCGGCGCTGCCCACCGACCGCTTCTTCTTCGAAGGCTTCTTGCCGCCGAAGCAGACCGCGCGCCGCGCGCGGCTGACCGAGCTTTCGCGGATCGACGCCACGCTTGTCATGTTCGAATCCGGCAATCGCGTGCAGGATAGCTTGCGCGATCTTGCCGGCATCATGGGCGGACGCGACGCCGCGATCTGCCGCGAACTGACCAAGATGCATGAAGAAGTCAGGCGCGCGCCGCTCACCGAACTCGCGCAAGCGGCCGACGCGCTGGAGACGCGCGGCGAATTCGTGTTGGTGATCGGCCCGCCGGCAGCGGGCGCGCAGACCATGACGGACGGTGCGGTGGACGATCTGTTGCGGGCTTCGCTGGCGCGCGACAGCGTCAAGGATGCGGTGGCGCATGCGGTGGAGCTGTCGGGACGGCCGCGCCGCGAGATCTATGCCCGCGCGCTGGAGCTCGCCAAGGAGAACAACGCCGCCGGAGGCGACGATGGCGAAGACTGACGGCGCCGCATCGTCGGACAAGCCGGCAAGACTCGCCTCGCCGGCGCGGGTCGCGGCCTTCCGCACCGGCCTCTCCGCCGAGAGCCGCGCCGCCGCCTTTCTGATGGCCAAGGGCTATCGCATCCTGGCAAAGCGTTTTCGCACGCCCCATGGCGAGATCGACATCGTGGCGCGGCGGCGCAGCCTCGTGGCCTTCATCGAGGTCAAGGCCCGTGCCAGCCTGGACGAGGCCGCCTATGCGGTGACGCCGCGCCAGCAGGCGCGGATCATCGCGGCGGCAGAAGCCTGGCTGATGGCGCATCCCGAGCATGCCGAATTCGAGCTGCGTTTCGACGCCATGCTGATTGCGCCGAGACGCTTGCCGCGCCATCTGTTAGCGGCGTTCGATGCCAGCCCTTGAAACTCGATCCCAACAGCTAGCCTTCAAACAACCCGCGGACCCCCACCCATGAAATTGAACGTCGCCGTCCAGATGGACCCCATCGCGCGCATCAACATAGCAGGCGATTCGACTTTTGCCTTGCTGCTGGAAGCGCAGAAGCGGGGCCACGGGCTGTCCTATTACACCCCGGACAAGCTTTCATTGAAGGGCGAGGAGCTGGTGGCGCCGGTGCAGATCCTGTCCGTGCGCGACGAGCCCGGAGACCATTTTACGCTCGGCGAGCCGCGCCGCGAGCCGCTCGCCGCTTTCGACGTCATCCTGCTGCGGCAGGACCCGCCGTTCGATCTCGCCTACATCACCTCGACGCATTTCCTGGAACGGATCCACCCGAAGACGCTGGTCGTGAACAACCCGGCCAGCGTGCGCAACGCGCCGGAAAAAATTTTCGTGATGGATTTTCCGCATCTGATGCCGCCGACGCTGATCTCCAGGGACCTCGAGGAAATCAACGCCTTCCGCGACGAGCACGGCGCCGTCGTGATGAAGCCGCTGCACGGCCATGGCGGTGCGGCGGTGTTCCGGGTGATGCCGCAGGACATGAATTTCGGCTCGCTCTACGACATGTTCTCGGTGACGTTCAGGGAGCCCTGGGTGATCCAGCGCTTCCTGCCCGAGGTCAAGCATGGCGACAAGCGCATCATCCTGGTCGACGGCGAATTCGCCGGCGCCGTCAACCGGGTGCCGGCGCCCGACGATCTGCGCTCCAACATGGTGCGCGGCGGCGCCGCGCAGGCCACCGACCTCACCCCGCGCGAGCGCGAAATCTGCGAGACGCTGGGACCTGCATTGCGCGAGCGCGGCCTCCTGTTCGTCGGCATCGATGTCATCGACGGCAATCTCACCGAGATCAACGTCACCTCGCCGACCGGCATCCGCGCCATCGCCCGGCTCGGCGGCCCGGATATCGCGGCGAAAATCTGGGACGTGATCGAGAAGAAGCGGGGCTGACTGCGCGCCCTACCCGTGCTGATCTGACTGCCCCTTTTGTTCACTTTTTGTTCTTGCCCTGCTGGCCGACTTGCATTACCTTGGGTTGCGGAAGCGGAAGTGTAATCGCGGGTCTCGTCGTAGCCCTTGAGGCGATCGAGGCCCGCACCGCGTGCGGGCAGGCGCAGATGACGTTGCGAAGCGTGCTAAAGGGTCTGACGCCGCCCATCCTTGTCGATCTGCTTCGCGGCGGACGCCCCTACGGCTCCTGGTCGGCGGCCCGCGCGGCGGCTTCCTCCTATGAGGACAAGGCGCTGAATGCCTTCAAGGTCGCGCGGCGCCGGCGCGGGTCCGCCGACGGCGCGTTGCTGCGCACAAACCTCTTGTACCTGATCGCGCTCGCCTGGGGGAAACCCGATCTGTCCGTCGTCGATTTCGGCGGTGCCACAGGGGACGTGGGCGTGGATTTTCTCGCCGCCTTTCCACGCGCGACCTACACTGTCGTCGAGAACCCCGCGATGGTTGCGATGATGAAGGGCCAGGGTCCGGTGAGCTTCGTGTGCACCCCGCCCGCCGAGTGCGACATATTTTTCAGCAGCGGCACGCTGCAATACACCGACGACCCGCTCGGAATCCTGTCCGCGGCTTTTGCCTCGGCGCGCCGCTGCGTTATCCTGATGCGCAATTCGTTCGCGGACCAAGACATCTATCGCGTCCAACGCTCGAGGCTGTTCGCCAACGGCGGCGGTCCCATTCCCGAAGGCTACAAGGACCGCGCGGTATCCCATCCCCATCGGACGATCAAGGAAGCAGCGGTCATCGAGATGGCGCGCCGGCACAGCTTCCGCTGCGTCACGCGGATGGAAGAGGGCTGCACGAGCGCCCTGCCGTATGCAGGAAAGGTATACGGCATGCAGTTGGTCTTCCTGCGGTAGCGCATTTTTCGCCTGGAAATGATCGGGAAGCAGCGCGGCTGGTCGACGTGCTTCAATCCCGGTGTTGCGGCCGCGGGATGGGTCGGCTTGATCGTGGCGGCGCTTCCGCCTTGGTTTGGACTAACCGCGGGCGCATATCGGCGGGATGACAGACACAAATGTAATTTTTGAATCCGAGAAGGTTTTCCACGGCGATTGGCAGATCAAGTGCCACTGCCCCGGCGGAAAGATCGACTACGTGACCGGCTTCCTGGATGAGCAATCGATCCAGAACTGGCTCAAGACCGAGCATCGCGCGCATTGGCTCAAGGTGAGGGGCTACCAGCCCTGAGCAGGCGCCCCCGGCGACGCCGCTATGGCGGGGCAGTCGACTCGCGTACAGGTGTGGCCTGAGCCGCAACCATCACGCAGGAGAGTCCCGCTTGGCTGACCAGGACAACCCGAATCCGCCCGCCGCTATCGTTTACGAGGACACCGGAGCCCTGGCGCCGATGGTCTATTTCGATATTGTCGCGGCCTACGGGACCATGAACGGCACCATCGAGGCGGAACTCGCGACCCGGGTCCTGATTCCC
>NZ_JADGRI010000407.1 GCF_017881085.1 Bradyrhizobium sp. | reverse complement strand
TTTGCCGTCGTCATCGCCATCATGGCCTGGCGCCCAACCGGGCTGATCCAGGAAAAGATCAGCGAGCGGGTGTAACCGATGACACGGGAGCCGGAGAAGACGCGCGCAGCATTGTGGCCGGGTCTCATCGCACTTACGGCGGCGGCGGGATATCTGATCGCGCTGCTCGCCGTGGAAAAGCAGGCTTTTATCATTGCTCTGCTGGCGGTCGGGATCATTGTCGTTATTGCGGCCGCCTGGGCTGGGCTTTTGAACGGCGTCAGCCGCGCATTTTCCGATCACGAAGATGCGCTGGGCGGCTTTGCGATCCTTGCGCTCTTCGCTGTCGGGGCATTCTTTCATGAGGATCATTTCGTCCTGCTGCTGGTAACGACCGTCCTGCTCTACAGCGTGGCGACGCTGGGCTTGAATATCCAGTTCGGCTACGCCGGTGTGTTGAATTTCGCCGGTGCGTCGTTTTTCGGCATCGGCGCCTATACGTCGGCCGTGCTCAATGCGCACACCGCATTGCCACATCTGGTCGTTCTTTTGATCGGCGGTCTGCTGGCGGCACTGATTGGCTCGCTGCTGCTGCTGCCAGTGCTGCGCACGCGCGGACACTATGCCGCCGTCGTAACCATCGCCTTTGCGCTGCTGTTCAAGACCTTCCTCGAAGTCAACGACGTCCTTGGCGGGCCGCAGGGCATGCAGGTGCCCGGCATGAAATTCTTCGGCTGGTCATTCAATGACAATATCGAGATTGGTGGAATCTCGCTCTCGTTCTACATCAATTATTTCGCCATCAGCCTGCTGCTGCTGATCGGTGCGTTCGTTGTCGTGCGGAGGCTCGAACGATCCTGGATCGGACTCAATCTCGATGCGCTGCGGCTCGATGAGACCGCCGCGAGCTGTTTCGGCCTCGATGTCGTGCGCTGGAAGATTACGGCATTTTTGATCGGCAATTTTCTCATCGGTATTGCCGGCGCCATGTTTGGCATGGTCGGAAGCTTCGTCGCGCCGAACAACTACACCTTCGCCGATTCCCTCATCCTCGTTTCGATCCTGCTGCTCGGCGGCATCGGCAATCCCTGGGGGCTCATCGTTGCCACATTCATCGTCGTAGTCGTTCCGGAGAAATTGCAGACGATCCAGGAATATCGCTTCCTGCTCTATGCTCTGCTGGTGATTGGCGTTCTGTTGTTCCGGCCCGAGGGCCTGCTGCCGCGTCCTGTGCGCCGGTATTTCCCGGGCTGGCAGCCATGACCGCGCTGCTCGAAGCCCGCGGCTTGGTGAAGCGTTTCGGCGGCGTGCTCGCGCTCGACGGGCTTGATCTCACCGTCACGGCTGGCGAAATTGTTGGCCTCATCGGCCCCAATGGGTCTGGCAAGACCACATTTTTCAACGTCGCCACAGGAATCTACGCCGCCGATGCAGGGGGAGTGATTTTCGACGGCGCCGACATCACGACCGTTTCGGCGCGCGCTATCTACTGGGCAGGAATCTCACGTACCTTCCAGCGTTCGCGCCTGTCGCTGCCTTTATCGATCTTCGACAACATTATGATCGGCAACCACAAGCGCCTCCATCAGGGCCTCTGGTTCAATCTCGTTAGGCGCGACGAATTCAAACGCGAATTCGAAGCAAGCTATCACGCTGCGCGCGCGTTGGTCGAAGTGTTCGAGCCCGTGCTTGCAAGCCGCATGTTCGAACCGGTCGCTGGCCTGCCGATGATCGACCGTCGCCGTATTGAGATTTGCCGCGCGCTGATCAGTGAGCCGAAACTGCTGCTGCTCGACGAGCCTTCTGCCGGCATGACGCATGATGAGACCGCCGAGTTGATGAACGACATTCTCCTGGTACGCGAGCGCAACAAAGACCTCGCGATCATCATCGTAGAGCACGAGATGGGGGTGATCGAACGCATCACCAATCGCTGCGTGGTGCTCAATTTCGGCCGCAAGATCGCGGAGGGGCCTTACCGCGACGTGGCCGCCGATGCCCAAGTGCAAGAAGCTTATCTTGGGGTGGCATGATGTCCGGCATGCTCGAGATCGATGACGTCTACACCGCCTACGACAAGGCCGATGTGCTGCAGGGCGTCTCGCTTACAGTGCAACCAGGCAGCATTACGTGTCTGCTCGGCTCGAATGGCTCCGGCAAGACCACACTTGTGCGCTCGATCCTTGGGCTTACGCCGGCGCGCGCCGGCCGCATCGTCTTCAACGGCACCGATATCACGCGGCTTCCAACCCACAAAGTCGTGGCCGCAGGCATTGCCTGCATACCTGAGGGGCGGAAAGTCTTTCCCAAGCTAACGGTCGAAGAGAACTTGCGCGTCGGCGCCTATCAGGAGTCTTCCGACAAGGTCACGCAGTCGCGCATGGCCGACATCTTTCGCATCTTTCCTCGCCTTGCGGAGCGTCGCACGCAGCTTGCCGGCACCATGTCAGGCGGCGAGCAGGCGATGGTGTCGATCGGGCGCGGCCTGATGTGCGCGCCGAAGCTCCTTTTGATCGACGAGCCGTCGCTGGGCCTGTCGCCGCGGTTGGTGAAAGAGAACTTCAACATTATTCGCCAGATCAACGAGCGCGGTATCACCGTGCTGTTGGTCGAGCAAAATGTGCATCAGACGCTCGCCATCTCGCACTTTGGCTTCGTCATATCAAAAGGTCGCGTGGCGACGAGCGGGACACCATCGGAACTTGCAGGTCGCAGCCAGGTGCGTGATGCTTATTTCGGTTAGCCAATGCCATCATCGATCGAACTGACACAGGAACTGGTCCGCTTCAACACCATCAACCCGCCGGGCTCCGAACGTGCCTGCGCGGAGCGACTGGCGGGCTTGTTAGAGGGCGCTGGTTTTGCCGTCGAACTCATTCCCTTCGGCGAGGGACGCGCGCAAATCCTAGCGCGTTTGGGTGGGACGCCGGGCAAGCTGCCGCTCGGGTTCACGGGCCATATTGATACCGTACCGCTCGGTGCACAGCCCTGGTCGGTGGATCCATTTGCTGCCGAAATCGCGGACGGCAAGCTTTACGGGCGCGGCTCTTCCGACATGAAAAGTGGCGTGGCGGCGTTCGTCACCGCTTGCATTGCATGCGCTGACCGGCTCGCAAATACGCCCGGCATTCTGCTGGTGATCACCGCCGGCGAGGAAACCGGCTGTACCGGCGCTGAGGCGCTGGTCCGCACAAATGGCGGGCTAGGGCAGGTTGGTGCACTCGTCGTCGCAGAGCCGACCGGCAACAAGCCGCTCGTCGGCCACAAGGGGGCGCTTTGGTTGGAGGCGGAAACCAAAGGGGTGACGGCTCACGGCTCCATGCCGGAGAAAGGGGTCAACGCCGTCTACAAAGCAGCGCGTGCCGTAACGGCGCTGCAGGATTTCGACTTCAATGTGGCGCGTCATGATGTGCTCGGCGCCCCGACGCTCAATGTCGGCACGATACAAGGCGGACTCAATATCAATTCGGTTCCAGACCGGGCCGTGATCGGTATCGATATCCGCACCATATCGGCACAAAGTCATGCGCAAATTCGCGATCAATTGACCAGCTATCTTGGCCGAGACGTCACGTTGAAAACGCTGCTCGACGCCAAAAGTATCTGGACCGATCCGCATCACCCTTGGGTCGGCGAAGTGTTCCAAGTCGCACGGGATGTCGAGGGTGTCGATAATGGTCTCGGAGCTGCACCTTATTTCACGGATGCTTCCGCGCTGACGCCGGCGCTCGGATCGCCGCCTACCGTGATTATTGGACCTGGCGAGTTGGCACTTGCCCACCAGACGGATGAATATTGTCTGACATCACGTATTGAAAGGGCGACCGAGATGTACTCGCAGTTTGTTCGGAATTGGTGCCGGATCTAACAGGTCACACCATCTGTAGCTTGAAAAATAATCCGTTCCGTAGCAAAGCCTTCAATCACGTTAGCAGCGGTGGCTGTTCGCGGCGGCTCTGTCGATTTCGCAGATTGGCAGGTTACGGAATATTGCCAGTCGCCAACGTCGGTGACCGGCTTGATGATAGCCGAAGCGGGTGCCAACCATGCCCGGCTTTATTGCACGCCGCTCTCTCACATCGCTTGG
>NZ_JADGRI010000174.1 GCF_017881085.1 Bradyrhizobium sp. | reverse complement strand
GCCCATTCCTGCAGCTCCTCGATCGCAATGTGATAGAGCGGCTGCCGGCCGGTGCGCCCGGTAAACAGCGCGCGGGGGATGTTCACCATGTGCGGCGACCGCGCGCGTTCGTAAATCAGATGCGTGCCGCAGCGCGCGCAAAAGCTGCGTAAGGTTTTGGCCGTCTTGTCCTCGTAGCGGACGATCTCGGCGTTGCCCTTGGTGATCCGGAAGCGCTTGCGCCAGCTCCCGACATAGGTCGCATAGGCCGCACCATGCGCGCGCCGGCTCGCGGCCGAATGATCGTGCCAGGCCCAGCGCGCCGGCGCATCGATCTCGAAGCAGACGCTGCCGCACAGGCATCGACCCTGGGCCGGTTTGCCCGGCGCAACCGCTTTCGGCTTCTTCGGGACCTCTGGCTCTTCCGGGAACATCGTAACTCCCTCACGCCGGCTCCAGTTCGCCATAGAGCGGATAATCGGTATAGCCTTTCTCCTCGCCGCCATAGAAGGTCGCGCGGTCATAGGGCGTCAGCGGGAATCCTTCGCGCAGGCGCCGCGGCAGGTCCGGATTGGAAATGAAGATCCGGCCGAACGCGATGGCGTCGGCATGACCTTCGGCGATCGCGGCGTTCGCGGTCTCGCCGGTGAAACCGCCGGCCGTGATCAATACCCCGTTCCAGATCGGCCTGAACAACACCATGGCCGACGGCACGTTCTGGTGATTGACCTCGGCGCGGCCGGCGCCGCTCGAACGCGGCTCGATGAAATGCAGATAGGCGAGGCCAAGCGGATTGAGCGCCTGAACCACATGGGTATAAAGCGGCATCGGATCGGCTTCGCCGGAGTCGTTGGCGATGCCATAGGGCGACAGGCGCACGCCGACGCGGTTCGCGCCCCACACCCCGATCACGGCCTGCGTGATCTCCATCAAGAACCGCGCGCGATTTTCGATCGACCCGCCGTATTGGTCCGTGCGCAGATTGCTGCGCGATTGCAGGAATTGCTCGATCAGATAGCCGTTGGCGCCGTGGATCTCGACGCCGTCGAACCCGGCTTTCATCGCATTGCTCGCGGCCCGCCGAAATGCCTCGACGATGCCGGCGACCTCGGCGATCTCCAGCGCGCGCGGCGTCTCATAAGAAGCGGGCTTTCCGTCAGCGGTCATCGTCTTCAGCTCGGCCGCAATCGGCACCGCCGACGGCGCGACCGGCAGCAATCCGCCCGGCTGGAACGAGGAATGCGAGACGCGTCCGACATGCCAGAGCTGCAAGAAGATGAAACCGCCCTTGGCGTGAACCGCATCGACGACATTGCGCCAGCCCTTGATCTGCGCTTCCGAATAGATGCCGGGCACGCCGGGATTGCCGAATCCGCCTGCCATGACAGGCGAAGCTTCGGCGATGATCAATCCGCCCGGCGTCGCGCGTTGCGCATAATATTCCGCGTTCAATGGCCGCGGCGCGAGGCTCGGCCTTTCCGCCCGCATCCGCGTCAACGGCGCCATCACGACCCGGTGATTGAGCCGGCAGGGACCGACCTGCAATGGTGAAAACAGCGAAGGAAGATTCATTTCAGCCCCGTCAATGTGTTGATATCGATGTGTAACCGGTTCGCCTTGTTAGCAAAAGGCTTCAGTGGCAATCTGCCGCCCCGGACCATCAGAGCAAGTTTTCCATGGCAAAATCCAGCGCGAAACCGCTTCCTTCCCTCAGTGTTCGTATCGACCTTGATACCGAGGGACGCATCGGACCCGGCAAAATCCAGCTCCTGGAAAATATCCGGGCCTGCGGCTCGATCTCGGCCGCGGGCCGCGCCATGGACATGTCGTACAAGCGCGCGTGGGATCTGGTGGACGAGATCAACCGCATCTGCAGGCATGCCGCCGTCGAGCGCCAAACCGGCGGCAAGAACGGCGGCGGCGCGGTACTGACACCATTCGGCACGTCGCTTGTCGCACGATACCGAAAAATCGAACGCGCCGCGACGAGTGCCGTCCGCAAGGAGCTTCTGGCGCTGCGGGGCGATATCGCGCGGCCGAGGAAAACGGCGGGCCGCTGAGAAACGCAAAGGAGACGCGGGCTGGCAGCGCCATACTCCCGGCGTTTGCAGAGGGCTTCGAACGAAGACCTCCCATGCCGTTTCGTGCATGGTACGGACATCCCATCGGCATAGTTCGATTGCTGAGCCGCACAACGCACCTCATCGGAAGGAACCTTCGTGACCCATCCAGCCATGTCGCCAAACAACGTTGCCGTCGTCACCGGCGGCGCGTCCGGGATCGGCCTTGCCGCGGCGATGCGGTTCGCCCGCCTCGGCATGAAGGTGTGTATCGCCGATCTCGGGGGCGATCGTCTCGCGGAGGCTGAAACAAAACTGTCATCTGTCGCGCCCCGCGGCGCCGCCGATATCATGGCGCGCGCGGTCGACGTCAGCCGGATCGAGGATGTAGAGGCTCTGGAGGCCGCGGTTCGAAAACAGTTCGGCGGCGCCGACGTCCTTATGAACAATGCCGGGATTCAGCCCGGCAGCCAGATGTTCGGTCCCATTCAAAACTGGCAGCGCATTCTCGGCGTCAATCTCTGGGGCGTAATCCATGGCTCGCAGGTCTTCGCACCCCGCATGATCGAACGCGGACGCCCCGGGCTGATCATCAACACCGGCTCCAAGCAGGGCATCACCACCCCTCCCGGCGATCCCGCCTATAATGTCGCGAAGGCGGGCGTGAAGGCCTTTACCGAGGCGCTGCAACATGAATTGCGCAATGCGAAAGGCAGCCGGATCAGCGCCCATCTTTTCATTCCGGGCTTCGTCTTTACCGGCCTCACTGCCAAAGGCCGTACCGAGAAGCCGGCCGGGGCCTGGACGCCCGAACAGACCGTCGACTTCATGATCGAACGGGTAGCAGCCGGAGATTTTTATATTCTCTGTCCGGATAACGACGTATCGCGAAAGCTGGACGAGCGGCGGATCCTGTGGGCGGCGGCAGACATCGTCGAAAACCGGCCCGCGCTGTCGCGATGGCATCCGGATTATGCCGAGGCTTTTGCGGCCTTTGTGAAGGAAAAATAACGCAAGGAAAGTTGAAGCAAGGCCCGCTTGCCTCGCCGCGGCTCCAGCAACGGCACAGAGTGACGCGCTGGAGCCGGGCAGATCACTGCAAGGCGGCTTACTTGCGCGCCGCGCAGGCGTACATGTTGATTTCCATACCAACCGGGACTTCAACGATCTTCGGTGCTTTCCAGGCCATTTTCACTTCTCCAATGTTACGGCGCGAGTGCCGAACGAACGTAAGGCTATGTCGGCCGTTCGAAGGGTGCAAGCCAGCGTGTTTCCCATTTGAAAACATTGAAGCGCGCAGGCGAACGATCGTGGGCAGCGTTCCACAAATTCGGCGCGAGCGCGCCGCACCGCCGCCGTTATTGGCCACGGTATACAACGGTTGCCATTTGACAATCGCAATCACCGGCGCATTTATATCGGCACTCCCCGACGGCGGGTGTTCGCCCGTTAGAATTGGGGGCATCACAGGGAGGCATCCATGAAGTTTGCTTTAATGACGACGGCGGCGATCATGTCGCTGGCCGCTTGGCCTGTTGCAGCGCAGCCTGCTCAGCCCGCGCCGCCGAGCGCGCTCGAAACGCTGGGTGCAATGCACCCGACCGGCACCGCCGGCGACTGGCCTGAAGTCCCGCAGACCGGCCAGAAGGCCGATCAGGTCAAGCAGAACCTGACCAAGGTCAAACTGCCGCCGGGCTTCCACATCTCGCTGTACGCGCTGGTGCCGGACGCCCGCCACATCGCGGTCGGCCCGCAGGGCGTCGCGACCTTTGTCGGCACGCGCAAATCGAAAGTCTGGGTGGTGACCGACCGCTCCCGCGGCGGGGTGGGCGACGAGGTCAAGGAATTCGCCCCGACCCTGCCGAAGAAGATCCCCAACGGGGTCTGCTTCTCGAAGGACGGCTTCCTCTACATCGCCGAGCAGAACCGGGTGCTGGAATATGCCGCAGCCGAATTCTTCTATGAAAGCCCCGATGTCGTCGCCGGCGCGGTGGTCCCGGAAGGGGAGCTGATTCCCAAAGGGGACGAGAGCTATAACCACACCGCGCGAACCTGCCGGGTGGGGCCGGACAACAAGCTCTATATCCAGCTCGGGCAGCCCTACAACGTGCCTGCCAAGGACAAGGTCGACACCTACCGCAAGCTCGGCATCGGCGGCATCATCCGCATGGACCGCGACGGCAAGAATCGCGAAACCTACGCCATCGGATTGCGCAACCCGGTCGGCATGGACTTCAACCCGAAGGACAAGTCGCTCTGGACCAACGACAATCAGGTCGACGGCATGGGTGACGACATTCCTCCCGGCGAGATGAATCGCATCACCGCGATAGGTCAGGACTTCGGCTTCCCGTGGTACGGCGGCGGCCATACCCGCACCAACGAATACAAGGCCGATACGCCGCCGGCCAACGTGATCTTCCCCGAAGTGGAACAAGTCGCCCACGCCGCGGACCTTGGCCTGATGTTCTACACCGGCAGCATGTTCCCGAAGAAGTATCAGGGCGCGATCTTCTCGGCGCAGCACGGCTCGTGGAACCGGACCGTGCCGGTCGGCGCCCGGGTGATGGTGACGTTCGTCAAGGAGGACGGTCACGCCGCCGGGAAATCCGAACCGTTCGCCGAAGGCTGGAACGACAACGGCTATTACCTCGGCCGCCCGGTCGATGTAGCGCAGCTTCCCGACGGCTCGCTGCTCGTCTCCGACGACCTGGTCGGCGCGCTGTATCGCATCTGGTACGACGGCAAGTGACATCATGACGTCCGGGATGGCCCTCCGAGTCGGGGGCCATCCCGTTTTCCATCGTCCGTCCGAACTCCGTGAGGTCCAGAGTGATATCCTCGTTTTCCAGGACGGCCATGCTTGCCGTCCAACTGCTCGTGCCGGCCTGTCTTCTGCTCGCCGGCGGCAGCGTGAGCCAGGCCGGCGACGTCAAGGCCGGGCGCGCCAAGGCGATGATGTGCCAGGCCTGTCACGGCCTCGACGGCCTGTCGAAAACCCCCGATGCGCCGAACATCGCGGGCCAGATCGAGCCCTACCTCGTCACGCAGCTGCAGGCGTTCAAGACCGGCGCGCGAAAGAGCGATGCGATGAGCGTGGTCGCGCCGTCGCTGTCCGACAAGGACATCGAGGATCTCGCGGCCTATTTTGCGGCGATCGAGATCAGCGTGGGGAAATTGCCGGGACAGTAGGGTGCGGAATTGTATCGAGACGTTTGGCGCGTAATCCCTCAACGTCGTCGTCCCCGCGAACGCGGCGATCCACATGCCGCGGACTCGCGTTTTTCGCACGGTGGCTGACGGCTCCCGCTCCAACAAAGACCTCTGGTTATGGGTCCCTGCTTTTCGCAGGGACGATGCAGGTGTGGTGCGTTTCGCGTTGACTGCTTCGGATTCGGATTTCAAACAGCGCGTGTTTGCAAACACGACTTCGCGATCTCGCCGCGCGTTTCGCGCGAGTTTTGCTGTCAACTCCCGCCCTCTTCGATCGGAGGGCGCAGGGAATGCCGGGCGCCCGATGCGCCCGATAGCCGCGTGTGCAGAGGTATTGGTAGAGAGCACACGCGTTAGTCAGGTCACACCGGAATCACCCGGCATTCCCCGCGCAATGGTTTTACGACTTACTTCGCGCTCTCCTCGGTGACCGGGCTTTCTTGCCACCGTCATCCCTGAGAAGCTTGCTTCTCGAGAACTTGATGCCAGCGTCGGGGCATCAGGACCACACGACTTCGCCGTCCGCAGCCGGTGCTCTCGTCAGTCGCACCATCAGCGTCCATCGCATCCAGCCCCGCGTCCGTGACGATCGCGATACGCCCCTCTGTGGGGTGGACGGCGGAATCTATGAAACTGATTTGCGCGAAACGAAAAGGGGAAAAATTTTTGAAAAAGAGCCTGGACACGGCCCTTGCAAAACAACCCGACGGGCAAATCACCCCTTAGCCAAACGATGCCCCAAACGCTTTCGATGGATGTCCGTTATTACGAGTAAAACCGAATCCGTGAAGTTCCAATTTGGCAGGTTCGACTTAATGGCGTTATGATTTTGCCGAGTACAGGTCGGGGTAGGCCCGATTTGATGAGGTTTCGGTTTGTGAACTCGAAGTGCCGGAAGACAAGGCGGCGGCTCGCGCATCTCGCGATCGCGGGTCTGACCACACTGATCGCCGCCGGAGATTATGTCGCAGCCTCCGAGCGCCGGAGCGAGCGCCCGGTCGAGTCGATCGAGTCGCGCCCACCCGGCGAGCCGATTTTGGCGATCGTTTCGCTGCAGAACCAGCGGATCACCGTCTATGACGCCAATGGCTGGATCCTCCGGGCGCCCGTGTCGAGCGGCCAGAAGGGGCGCGAGACGCCCGCCGGGGTCTTCAGCGTCATCCAAAAGGAAGCCGACCACTACTCGAACATCTACGACGATGCCTTCATGCCCCACATGCAACGCATCACCTGGTCGGGCATCGCCCTCCATGGCGGACAGCTGCCGGGATATCCGGCGTCCCACGGCTGCGTCCGGATGCCCTTCGACTTCGCGGCGCGCCTGTTCGACGTGACACGGATGGGCTTGCGGGTGATCGTGGCACCAACCGATGTGGCGCCCGTTGAGATCACCCATCCGGGTTTGTTGCGGCCGAAGCCCGGTGCGGGCGCCTTGGCCGCCGCCCGTACCGCGGAGGCGGATGAGGCGTCCAGGAAGGCGGATCAGGCGAAACGCACCGCCGGGATGGCCTTCCGCGAGTCCGTGCAGGCCATGGTGCCGGTGCGCGTGGCGGAAAATCAGATACGAAGAGCCGAGGCGCAATTGGCGGCTGCCGAGACTGCGCCGGGTTCCGCAATCCCGACCGAAGCAAGGGAACAGGCCGCCGCAGGGATCGCCGAGTTGCAGGCGCAATTGGCCGCCGCGAAGGCGGAGCTGCAACCGAAGCTCGACGCCGTCACGACCACGCGGGCAGCCGTCGTCGTCGCAGAGGCGGAGCGGATCGCGGCAGCCGAGGCGGCGCGCCAGGTGACGCGCGAGCTCGAGCCGGTATCGGTGTTGATCAGCCGCAAGACCCAGCGGCTTTATGTCCGGCAAGGCTTTGAGCCCATCCTGGAGAGTCCGGTGACGATCCGGGATGCCGATCGCCCGATTGGCACGCATATCTTCACCGCCATGGACCGGATTGGCGGCGAGACCAATATGCGATGGAGCGTCGTCTCATTGGAGGGCGGACGTCCGCACGGCGACGTGCCCGAGTCGCAACGCCGTGCGCGCGGGGCCCATGGCCGAGACGTCGAGCCCACGCTGACCGATACCGACAGTGCAAAGGGCGCGCTCGACCGGATAGTGATTCCGCAGGACGCATTGGATCGTATCGCCGGGATAGCGCCGCGGTCTTCTCTTATCATTACCGACGAAGCATTGAGCGCCGAAACTGGCAAAGGCACCGATTTCGTGGTGCTCCTGAGCGGCCAGCCGCAAGGAGGCATCAAGATCCGGCGACGCAATCCGGCCGCCGAGTTCAGTTACGCGCCACGCGATCGCCTGCCCGACTGGCGATCGCCATCGGCGGGTCCGTATTCCATCTGGTGAACCCGTTCTTTCAGTTCCGGCAACGGCGGATGTTGTCGCAAGAGTCTTAGATCGCACGGCACCAAAACCTTCAAAGCAACACGCAGCGAGCTTATCGGTCCGGAACCAAATTCTGCGAGAGGCATCTCCGCAATCGCGGCGAACTCCGACGAGCCGAGCACTACCGCCAGATCCCGCTCAAAGAGTTCAAGATTGGAAGCCGATGAAGGGGGGCACTTGGATGTCGATTGACCAACGGCTGCTGGATCTTGTCCAAGAGAGAAATCGTTTTATCCAGGAGAGAAATATCGGCCGTTAAGGCTGGCCCGCAAGGGTTCGACGCTTGATCTTCCGCACTTGCGCGGTGTCGGGCGTGGTCCTAGGTTCTACTCCGGCGTGGAATTCGCGCCAAACTTCTTGGGAGGATGGAATGATCTGGAAGACCCCTAAAATTGTCGAAGTGCCGGTTGGCATGGAAATCAACATGTACGCCTGCGCAGCGCGCAAATAGACCCGCATCGAAACGATCGCGGCTCGACGGCAATTCTTGCGTCGAGCCGCGGCAGGCTCGGGCGTCCCGATACCACGCCGTCAATTCAAACGTCCCCTTGAGTTGGCGCGCCCGGGCCTTGATGGGGAGGGCACGCGCCAGCAAGGCAAATGTCTGCTCGTCGCGCCGAAGCGGAAATTCTATTCGCAAGGAAAGTTCGGGGACAGACCGCCGTGCTGCGCTTTGTGAATCGCGGACGGAACAACCCCGAAATACCTCCGGAACACGCGGCTGAAGTGTGATGAACTCGAAAAGCCCCACGAAAATGCCACGTCCGTGATGGTTTTTCCGGCCTGGCTCTCCAGCTCCTGACGGCAATTCTGCAACCTTGCGTGCTGGATATAGTCGCTGATGGTGGTACCCCTGTCGCTGAACAACATGTGCAGGTAGCGCTTGGTGCAGTTCAGTGCCGCCGATATCTGGTCGATCGAAAGATCCGGGTCGCGCAGATGTTCGCGGATGAAGAACTGCGCCCGGACATACATCGCCTCGGGCCCGACACGATTGAACATCCCGTCGGAGTCGCGAAGCGGCAACAGCAGGATGTCGATCAGCGAATCAGCCACCCCGATCGCGTTGTTCGGCGACAGCTTGGTCGCTTCGTCGAACGCGGCATGGACAAAGTTATAGGCGATCCGGCCGGTGCCGGTGCGCGCCGAGAGCTTGCATGCCGACATCTTCTCCAGGCGGAAGCCGCGTTCCTGCAGCAGTACCTTCGGCACGATGACAACCTCGTGTCGCGTCAGCGTCGGGCTGACTATCGTGTGCGGACAGGATACATCGTAAGCGAGACAGTCGCCGGGCATCAGCTCGATGCGGCGGCCACCCTGCTCGAAATGCGAGATCCCGTAAGTCTGAAAATGTATTTTCACGAACGGATGATCGCCCGGTTTGGCGCGCGCGGCGGTATACGCAAGCCGATGCTGGCTCGCCTCGATCTGACAGAGCTTTAGCTTCGAAACCGTCGTGTAGTTGATCTGACCTTCGAATGACGACGCCTGCAGCGGATCGATGTCGAACGGGCCGCAAAGATCGGTCAGTGTATCTGACCAACATTGGATCTGCTTCTTCGGCGTCAATCCGGAAGTTTTAAGTGAGCGGACCGTGTCGGACATCATCCAGCCACCGATTCGAGATCAAAACATGACCGCTTGCCCCGAGAGGCGCGAGTCATGATGGAGCGACTTTTACCTCAATTGAAGGCGGTCATTGCGGTTTGAGCAGCGCGTCTCCTGCCATCCATTTGATAATCCTCCGACTTAGTTACAGCGCCGTCAAGGGGAACCTCCTCAACCAATGGATCGCGCGGTACGGGCCGACGGAGTGGAGGCCAAAACGGCTGACGCATTGCAGCATGAAAGCGCGCCGCCAGCTTCACGGCTAAAAAGTTCGTTGTGTTTCGCTTTCGCGCAAACGCACTTCCCTCTTGGGCAAGTTTCCTGTTTCCGAACCGAGTAGGGGTAGCAACCAAGAATGCTGAAGAAGTGGACCGTTTTTACGGAACCCTTTGCTAACAACTGGGAGGATTCACGATGCGCAAAGTGCTACTCGCTACCGGTCTTGGCCTCATTGCGATACAGGTATCGGCGTCGCGCGCCGACGAGGCGTTGGATAAGCTTGCCAAGGATCCCAAGCAATGGGTGATGCAGCAAGGCGACGACGCCAATACGCGCTTTTCCAAGCTCAATCAGATCAACGCAACCAACGCCGGCAAGCTGCAGGTCGCCTGGACGTTTTCAACCGGCGTGCTTCGCGGTCACGAAGGCGGCCCGCTGGTGATCGGCGATACGATGTATGTGCACACGCCGTTTCCAAACACGGTTTATGCGCTGGATCTGAACAATGACGGCAAGATCCTCTGGAAATATGAACCGCGGCAGGATCCCAACGTGATCCCGATCATGTGCTGCGACACCGTCAATCGCGGCGTCGCTTACGCGGACGGCAAGATCTTCCTGCATCAGGCCGATACCACGCTGGTGGCGCTCGACGCCAAGACCGGCGCAAAGGTCTGGTCGGTGATGGACGGCGAAGCCGGCAAGGGCCAGTCCGGCACGGACGCTCCGTTCGTGTTCAAGGACAAGGTCCTGGTGGGCGTTTCCGGCGGCGAATTCGGCGTTCGCGGCTGGGTCAGCGCCTACAACATCAAGGACGGCAAGCTGGTCTGGCGCGGCTTCTCGGAAGGACCGGACGCCGACACGCTGATCGATCCCGTCAAGACGACTTCGCTGGGCAAGCCGGTCGGGCCGGATTCGTCGACCTCCACCTGGCAGGGCGATCAGTGGAAGATCGGCGGCGGCGCCACCTGGGGCTGGTACTCCTACGATCCCGCGCTGAACCTGGTCTATTACGGTTCAGGCAACCCCTCGACCTGGAACCCGGTGCAACGCCCCGGCGATAACCGCTGGTCGATGTCGATCTGGGCGCGCGACCTCGATACCGGCGCGGTGAAATGGGTCTACCAGATGACCCCGCACGACGAGTGGGACTTCGACGGCGTCAATGAAATGATCCTTACCGATCAGGCGATCAACGGCACGCCGAGGAAGCTGCTCACCCATTTCGACCGTAACGGCTTCGGCTACACGCTCGATCGGGCCACCGGCGAATTGCTGGTCGCGGAAAAGTTCGATCCGGTGGTGAACTGGGCCACCAAGGTCGACATGGACAAATCGTCCAAGACCTACGGCCGTCCCCTGGTCGTCGACGCCTATTCGACGCAGCACAACGGTGAAGACACCAACTCGAAGGGCATCTGCCCGGCGGCGCTTGGCACCAAGGACGAGCAACCGGCGGCCTACAGCCCGGACACGCAGTTGTTCTACGTCCCGACCAACCATGTCTGCATGGATTATGAGCCCTACAAGGTGTCCTACACCGCCGGTCAGGCTTATGTCGGTGCGGCCGTGGCGATGTATCCGCCCAAGGGCGACACCCACATGGGTAATTTCATCGCCTGGGACGGCAAGACGGGCAAGATCGTGTGGTCCAACAAGGAGCAGTTCTCCGCGTGGGGCGGCGCGTTGGCAACGGCCGGCGGCGTGGTGTTCTACGGCACGCTCGAAGGCTATCTGAAGGCGGTCGACGCCAAGACGGGCAAGGAACTCTACAAGTTCAAGACCCCGTCC
>NZ_JADGRI010000406.1 GCF_017881085.1 Bradyrhizobium sp. | reverse complement strand
AGCCGCTTGATGTGGCTGTCGATGGTGCGATCGTCGACATAGACCTGGTCGTCATAGGCCGCGTCCATCAGGGCGTTGCGGCTCTTCACCACGCCGGGGCGCGTCGCCAGCGCCTGCAGGATCAGGAACTCGGTTACCGTCAAGGTCACCGGTTCGTTCTTCCAGGTGCAGGTATGACGCTCCGGATCCATGCGCAGCAATCCGCGGTCCAGCGCCTTGGCGTCGGTTTCCTTCGGCACGGCGGTGGGGTCCTTCGGCGCCGAGCGGCGCAGCACGGCCTTCACCCGCTCGACCAAGAGGCGCTGCGAGAACGGTTTGCGGATGAAGTCGTCGGCGCCCATTTTGAGGCCGAACAATTCGTCGATTTCCTCGTCCTTGGAAGTGAGGAAGATCACCGGCAGATCGGATTTCTGCCGCAGCCGCCGCAATGTCTCCATGCCGTCCATGCGCGGCATCTTGATGTCGAGGATCGCGAGGTCCGGCGGTGAGGTGCGGAAGCCGTCGAGCGCCGAAGCACCATCCGTGTAGGTCATGATGCGATAGCCTTCGGCTTCGAGCGCGATCGAGACGGATGTGAGAATGTTGCGGTCGTCGTCGACCAAGGCGATTGTGGGCATGAGCCTGCTTTCAGATACTGGTACGAGGTGACCAAAACGGCGAGTAATTCTGTGATGCGCCGTATAAGTGAGCTTCGAACCTGGTCAACGAGCAATGCAAGCTAGGCTGAAGTGTGACCGAGTTCCGCAAAACGTCCGAGATGAGCCCGGGTTCCCACTTATATAGCTACGGGTTTTGCCCAGAAAAGGCCCTTATTGCAAACAGATGCCGAGGTGACCGATGCAGCCCACTCCTGATTTCGACGCCTCCCGGCTCGCCCGGTCGCTCCTGCGCCGCAGCCGGCAAGGCGCGTTGGCGACCCTGATGACCGGCAGCGGCGATCCCTATTGCTCCCTGGTCAATGTCGCTAGCCATGCCGATGGCTCGCCGATTCTGCTGATTTCGCGCCTCGCTGTGCACACCAGAAACATCCTCGGCGATCCCAGGGTCTCCCTGATGCTGGACGAGCGGGTTGAGGGCGACCCGCTCGAGGGCGCGCGGATCATGCTGTCGGGCCGGGCCGAGCAGGCCGAAGGCGCCGATCTGGAGATCGCGCGCCGGCGCTACCTCAGTGCCCATCCGTCCGCGGAAGCCTTTGTAAGCTTTGCGGATTTTTCGTTCTTCCTGTTGCGGCCAAGCGGTACCCATCTGGTGGCCGGGTTCGGACGGATCGTGGACCTGAAGCCGGAGCAGTTCCTGACCGATATTTCCGGCGCGACCGCGCTGCTGGAAGCCGAGCAGGGCGCCGTCGACCACATGAATGCCGATCATCGCGATACGACTAACCTCTACGCGACGAGGCTGCTCGGCGCGGGGCCGGCGGAATGGCGCTGCACCGGCTGCGATCCCGCGGGGATCGACCTGCAGGCCGGCGCCAAAACGTTGCGGCTGGATTTCCCGGAACGCGTGACCAGCCCGGGGGAGCTGCGGACGATGCTGGTCAGGCTGGCGGATGAGGCGCGCGCGAAGGGATAGCCGGACCTCGCCCGCCCGAGAGGCAAATGCGAAGCCACTGCAAAATGAAATCCGGCAGGCGTTGGCGCTCGGCATGAGCGCTGTCCTCAGCACGCCGTCTCCAGCGCAAAAGGGCGAGGTGGCCGCAACCAGCGCCAAGAACGCCGAACTCAGCCGGGCCGGCAAATATGCGCAAGCGATCCCGCCGGCGCAGGGACAATTGGAAAGCCTGGAGAGGAAATACGGTCGCTTTAATGTCGACGTCGCGGGCGCGCTGAACAATCTGGCGCTGCTCTATGGCGACCAGGGCCGCGACCCGAGGCCGAGCCGCTCTACATGCGCGCGGCGGCGATCCGCGAGCAAGCGCTTGGTCCCGATCATCCCGACGTCGCAATATCCCTCAACAACCTGGCCTCCGCTTATCAGAGCGGGGGACGCAACGCAGCAGCCCTGCCGATCGTGAAGAGAATGATCGGAAGCGGCGCGCACAGCTGCGTGTGGCGCTTCCGGTGCTGTTCGCCGCGCAGCAGCGACAATCGATGCCAGCCGAGAAGGCGCTCGATGACGCGCTCAATGTGCTCCAGCATGGCGCCCAGTCGCCGGCCGCGTCCGCCGCAAACAAGCTCGCGGTCCGGAAGCCGCGACCCGGCTCACCATCGCGACCTTCGACCGTCTCAAGACCGATCCGAAAATCGGCCGTGCCGAGGCGCTGCGGCAGGCGATGCTGTTCTATCTTAACGACGCCTCGTCGCCGAAAAACAGCTATCCCGCCTTCTGGGCTCCGTTGGCACTGATCGGGCAAGGAGCGGCCCGCTAGCCCCGGTTAATTGTGCATCGCAACAAGATGTCGCAGCCGATTGTCACGTCAGTAAGCTCTCGCCGCGATTCAAAGGCTTTCGATTAGACCCTGCGCTGCAGCAAGTATTTGAGTCGCGTCCATCGCCCGTCCTGGAATAAACCAAATATCACGGGATCGGCTTGGCAAGCCCAACGTTCATGAGTATTAGGTCGCCGGACCGGGGCCGCAAGGCTAGTATGTCGACGGTCACCGCGACAGAGGCGCGTTTTGCAGCGGCATTCGCGCGATCAGAGTACGCGGGTTCGAGGAGGTTTTTTCGGTGCAAGAAACAGGTATACGCAACGGTGCCTTCGGCGCCGACAAGTTCGGCTTAAAAAATCTCAAGCGGGTGCACTGGAACCTCGGCGCGCCGCAACTCTATCAATATTCACTTTCGGCGGGAGAGGCGGTGCTGTCCGCCGACGGCGCGTTGTGCGCCGATACCGGCGACTTCACCGGCCGTAGCCCGAAGGACAAGTTCACGGTCCGCGATGCCTCGACCGAGAAGATGTGGTGGGCCGGCAACCAGTCGATCACCTCCGAACAGTTCGACGCGCTCTATCAGGATTTCCTCAAGCACGCCGAAGGCATGACGCTGTTCGCGCAGGACCTTTTTGGCGGTGCCGATCCGAGCTTCCAGATCAAGACGCGGGTGTTCACCGAACTCGCCTGGCACTCGCTGTTCATCCGCACGCTCCTGATCCGGCCCGAAACCGCGGTGCTCAGGCATTTCGTGCCCGAACTCACCATCATCGACATCCCGAGCTTCCGCGCCGATCCCAAACGTCACGGCGTGCGCTCGGAGAACGTGGTCGCGATCGATTTCGCCCGCCAGATCGTCCTGATCGGCGGGTCTTATTATGCCGGCGAGATGAAGAAGAGCGTGTTCACCACGCTGAACTATTATTTGCCCGCCAAGGGCGTGATGCCGATGCACTGCTCGGCCAATGTCGGGCCCAAGGGCGACAGCGCGATCTTCTTCGGCCTGTCCGGCACCGGCAAGACTACGCTGTCGGCCGACCCGAAGCGCACGCTGATCGGCGACGACGAGCACGGCTGGGGTGCGGAGGGCGTCTTCAACTTCGAGGGCGGCTGCTACGCCAAATGCATCAAGTTGTCGAAGGAAGCCGAGCCTGAAATCTACGCCGCCAGCAAGCGCTTCGGCGCGGTGCTGGAGAACGTGGTGCTCGACGAGGATACACGGGTGCCGGATTTCGACGACGGTTCGAAAACCGAGAACACCCGCTCGGCCTATCCGCTGGATTTCATCCCCAACGCCTCGCGCACCGGCCGCGCCGGCCACCCGAAGAACGTGGTGATGCTGGCGGCGGATGCGTTCGGCGTGTTGCCGCCGATCGCCAAGCTGACGCCGGCGCAGGCGATGTACCACTTCCTGTCCGGCTACACTGCGAAGGTGGCGGGCACTGAGCGCGGCCTGGGCTCCGAGCCGCAGCCGGAATTCTCCACCTGCTTCGGCTCGCCGTTCCTCCCCCTGGATCCTTCGGTCTACGGCAACATGCTGCGCGAGCTGATCGCGCGGCACAACGTCGATTGCTGGCTGGTCAACACCGGCTGGACCGGCGGCAAATACGGCACCGGCTCCCGGATGCCGATCAAGGTGACCCGCGCGCTGTTGACCGCGGCGCTCGACGGTAGCTTGCGCAATGTCGAATTTCGCAC
>NZ_JADGRI010000173.1 GCF_017881085.1 Bradyrhizobium sp. | reverse complement strand
CTTCGCCTGGCAATTTTCTGATCGCTGGACCAGATTGGAAAGGAACGGCACCGGCGGGCATCAAGGAAACGTTCCGCTCATCGACGCGCTATGCGTGGGCGCTTGGCCAGACGCAGGCGAACGGGCCTGATGATTTCGCGGCGGTCAATGCGATCCAGGCCGATTACAAGCTGACACCGCTGAGTGCATGGGGCAAGCCCTACACGCCTCCAACCAATGTGCCCGTTAACAGCAAGGTCGATGTCAAGATCACGCCGCCCGACCAGGTGGCGCAAATGGATGCCGGGACATTCTTCAACCGTCTCGCGATGGCTATGAAGGACAATCCTCCCTATGCGGAGGATACACGGGCACTTACACGATTGAAGAGGCTAGGCATCGAGCCGGGCAAGCCGTTCGACATCGGCAAGGTTGATCGTGGTATCGCCGCGGGACTGAACAAGGCCGTGAAGGAAGTTCAGATCAAGATGGCCGAAGAGGTCACCAAACTGAAAAACGTCAACGGTTGGATCAACATGCTCAATATCGGCCGTTTTGGCACTGACTACAATACCCGAGCCGGCATCGCCTATATGGGTCTCGGCGCGGATATGCGCGAAGACACGGTGTACCCCACGGCCTACCTGGACTCCGACGGTCAGCTGTTCGACAGCGCCAACAAATACGTAATGCGGTTCGAGAAAGATCAGCTCCCGCCAACCAATGGCACCTGGTCGGTGTCGCAATACAAGGGCAATTTCTACGAGCGGAACATTCTCAATCGCTACGCCATCGCCCCATGGATGCCGCTCAAGTTCAACTCCGACGGATCGTTGGACATTTACTTGCAGGCGACCTCGCCCGGCAAAGACAAGGAGCCGAATTGGCTGCCGACGCCACTCGGTCAATTCAACCTTACACTCCGCAATTACTTCCCGAAGGAGGCTGCTTACGATGGCAGCTACAAGGTTCCCCCGGTCAAGAAGGTGCGTGACGCAACCTGATCCGGTCGGAGCTACGGCAGGCCTGAGCGTTAGGCGCGGGGCGCCCGAACTCTGGCTTTGGAAAGCGCTGTTCCGCTGTCGATTATTGGGCATTGCCTTGAGGTAAGACACCATGAAATGGGTCACAACTGCTGTAGCCGTTGAAATCGCTGCCACCGGCCTGATCCTGGTCATCAGCCCGCTTCTATTTGGACGCCTGGTTTTCGGAGACGAATTGTCCGAACCGGGCCAGGCGCTCGGCCGACTCGGAGGCATTGCCCTGCTGGGTCTTGCATTAACGTCTTGGCCGGACGCCTCTACGAGACCTGTCGCTCGGGCGATGCTCGCCTACAATCTACTCGCAACCGTTTATCTTGGTTATCTGGGAATCATCGGGAAGTTAGTGGGTGTACTGCTATGGCCCGCTGTTGTCCTGCACTTGATTTTCGCGGCTCTGCTAGCTGCTGAGCGCTCGGCTGCACGAGCCTAAGGATCACGGTCATGTACAAACCGCTTGGGTCAATACTGCTGGCAGCCCTTGCTGTTGTTTTCAGCCCCTCAGTGCGGGCGCAACGGGCAAAAGCAACGCTGGTCGAAAGCGAACTCCGCGATCGATGCTCGCGGCGTAGGTTTTTGACCAGCGTCTTACTGTCGCCGGCGGTCATCCTTCACATCATACTGACTGTACTCTTCACTCGTGACTTTGCGCGACGCGAGTTGCGCTAACTTGACTTACGAAGCTGTGACGCTTTCGGTACAGGTTTAATCCGACTGTCTGCCACCTGGCACGCTACAACCGCTTTAGGCAGATATATTGAAAGAGTTGAAAATTGAGTGGCTCTAAGCGGAAGAAAATGTCCCCAAATCCAAAGCAGATGAGGAAAAATGGTATGCGCAAGTTTCTAATTTCGACCGCGATCGGAATCGCGTTGATCATGGCAGGCTCACCAGCTAAAGCTCAAGTTGATCTCAGCGCTTACGCTGATGCCGAAGGGTTCCTCGACGTTCAGGCACTGACTTGCGCGCAACTTGCCAACACATGGCAAGGCGACGCCGATAGGCTCACCGCGTGGTACAGCGGTTGGTACAATGGGCTCGCAAAAAAGCACTACATGGACATAAGAAAAGGCAAGGAAGCCGAACATGAAGTGATTGTGTACTGCAAGGCAAACCCCGAGATAAAAATCATTCAAGCCATGGAGATCGTATTCAAAAGCATGAGAGAACGACTCGGTATCAAAGTCCAGTAAGTGAGCGAGTGCGATCTTTGGCGCGAGAGCGGGAGTGTCACTATACTGCGGATCAGACCGGAACGGAGCGTCGCTTTCGCCAATCGATGGCAAGGGTATCTCCGTTCCGTGGGCAATCGCAGCTAGCGCAGTTGCGGATGAATAAAGGCTGTAGTCAATGACGAACTGCTACGTCACTCCAAACTCTCAATGTTTTTCGATCTAAAGGGGCTATCCATGAAATATAGCAAGCGGCTATTTGCCATCGTCTCCGTATTCTTCGCAGCGCTTCTGTCATTGTGTCCGGGAACACTCAATGCGCGCGACGCCGATCTCGCCTCTTTCACCTTCGCGGCAGCTCAGACCGCTAAACAGCAATGCATCAATATCTGTCGAGCGCGATATCGCGACTGCCTGTCCATGAAGCAAATCCCATCCTTCGAGTGTCGGGGCGTTTACCAGGATTGCAAGCGTTACACTTGTGATGCTGTGCGGGGGTGACCGACGCGCTCACCCGCGCCGACGAGGTGATCGAAACGTTCTGCCGATGGTGCCGGTGCGAGAGTCCGCTGATGGCGGATACTGTTGCAAAAGTCAGATTTGCGATCCGAAGCCGGGGATGGAGACGCCGGAGGCCCAATTGTGCCGTGAGTGGGAGCTCGTCTACGCGGCGCTTCGAAATGATGCGTCGGTAACTGCCGAGAGTGAAATGAAAGGTTTTCTAGCTCGTAAAATATCCGGGAGATGGGTCGCTGCCATCAGATAGATCACGGTAAAGCCAACTGAGAGCTAGAAAAGCGGGCATCTTGATTTCAGTTCCGCCAAGGTTCGTGCTGCATAGCTTCCGAGTGAACGACCGCTCCTGGCGCAAAGCTGCCGTTCGCAGCCAAAACAGTGGGAAAGGTTTGGGCTGTTCGGGTGGTTTTTTCGCGTCTGCTCGGGGAACCGGCGACACGTTCGACGGATTCACCACCGGACGGGGTACAAGATGCTGACGAGAGAACGGCTGAGTTTTCGGTCGGCGGACAGATGTACGATCTGTCTTTTTGCTGAAGGAAGGCGCAATCCACAAATGCGAACAACACAGAGGGGCGAAGGATTGGACCAATCCTCACGCTAGGGAGGAGGCGCTCCGGTTCGCCCGCGCGGAACCGCGCGCTGGACGGTGGCTCATACGGTGTCGGCTGGTGGCGCGATCGTGACCTTCAGTCCGCCGAGGTCTGACTTGGCCAAGTCTAGTCGCCAGCCATAGGCATTGAGAACGTCCTGGACGATGGCCAGCCCGAGGCCGGCGCCTTCGCCTCGCTCGTCGAGGCGAATCCCGCGCTCGAGCACACGCGGCCATTGGGCGGGCGGGATTCCCGGGCCGTCATCCTCGATGACGACCGATGCTGCGGAATCGGTGCTGATGCGGACACGCTGTGTGGCATGACGCGCGGCATTTTCAAGTAAATTGCCCAGCACCTCGGCAAGGTCGGTGCGGTCGAGCGACACCTGCACGTCGTCGGCAATGTGCTGTTCGAAGGTCACGCGAACGCCGAAAGACGTTCGCGACAGCGTGGCAACGAGCGAGCGCACGAGCGGTGCCAGCATCGTGGAATGGCTGTCCCGGTGCCTGACGGCGCTGCGCACCCGGGCCCGCGCCAGTTCGCGGTCGACGTGGCGGCTCATGGCGTCGCCGACCGCCTCGATGTCCTGCGCGAGGATCGTTTCGCCACGGTCGCGCAGGCGGGCGGCATCGGCTGCGAGCGCCGCCAGCGGCGTTTTGAGCCCGTGGGCGAGATCGGCTGCCCGGCTGCGCGAACGCTCGATCTCACGCTCTTGGGCGTCAAGCAGAGCGTTGACCTCCTCCACCAGCGGGCGGACCTCGGCCGGCACTCCGGCCGGCAGATGATCACGGCGCCCGGATCGGATATCGGCAACACCACGACGAAGAGCGTCGAGGGGACGCAGGCCGAGCGCAACCTGGATCGAGGTCGCGATCGCCAGCACCAGACCCAGCAGGGCGAGCGCGATGGCGAGATCCCTGGCGAAAGCGGCAGTGGCGGTCGCGACGCGGGCAAGATCAGCGGCGACGACGAGCCGTACCGGCACACGCCGGTCACCGACGGTCAGAAGGACTTTCCTCTCGGCGATCAGCACATGGCTATCGGCGGGACCGATCACCTCGTGATGGTGGGTCTCGCCGGGTGCCGGTTCGTCGACAGGCGGCGACAGTTTGGTGTCCCATATCGAGCGCGAACGCAGCAACTGGCCACGATCATCCTCCACCTGCCAGTAAAGCCCCGACAATGGATCGGCGTAGCGCGGATCGGCCGGTGGCCGCATCATGACCAGATTACCATCCTGATCGACGTCGACGCCGGCGAGCAATTGTTTGAGGTGCACGTCGAGATCGTCGGCCATGGTTCGGGTGAGGTGGCGCTCGAACAGCAGAATCAAGCCGGCGCCGGCAATCGTCAGCGCCAGCAGGATTGCGATGATCCCGCCGGTGACAAGCCGCAGCCGGAGCGATCCCAGTCTCATGCAGGCGTCTCCGGCACGAGGTAGCCGAAGCCGCGCCGGGTCTCGATCAGATCAGGTCCCAATTTCTTACGCACCCGGCCGATCAACACTTCCAGTGCATTGGAATCGTGATCTTCGCCGTGGCCATATACGTTTTCGTCGAGCTCGTGCTGCGACACCACACGGCCGCGGTGGCGCAGCAGGTAAGCGACGAGGCGATATTCCAGCGGTGACATCGCGATCGGAACGCCGCGCACGCTCACTCTCATCTGTCGTTCGTCCAGCGTGATCTCGCCGGAGGACACCACTGACGATGCATGGCCGGCGGAGCGGCGGACGATCGAGCGCAGCCGCGCCAATAATTCCTCGATGCGGAACGGCTTCGGCAGGTAATCGTCGGCGCCAGCGTCGATTCCGTCGACACGCTCGGCCCAGCTCGCGCGCGCGGTCAGGATCAGCACCGGCATTTGACGGCCGTTCGCGCGCCAGCGCTTCAGTACCGCAAGTCCATCCATGCCCGGCAGCCCGAGATCGAGGATGACGGCGCCATAATCCTCGGTGTCGCCGCGGAACCACGCTTCTTCGCCGTCGCGCACGGTCTCGACCACGTAGCCCGCAGCTTCGAGTGCCCGCACAACGTCGGATGCGATCCGCCGGTCGTCCTCGACAAGAAGAACACGCATCACTTCTCCTTGATACGTTCGATTTCGCCGCTGCGGGCGTCGACATAGACTTCGAACAGCCGCCCCTGGCTGTCGACGATGCGGAATTCGTAGAGCCAGCGACTTCCCTCGTGTTCGATCTCGACACCGGCGACCTCGCCGGGGAGCTTGCCGCGCAAGGTGCTCAGAATGTCCGTCAGGGAATGGATCTCGCCGTTCTCGACCGCGCGGCGGACCTCGTCGCGGCGCAGTTCGTCCTGATCGCGTGCGTCCGCCGCGCGCGGCGCCCCCACCAGAGTGGCTCCCGCGAGCACCATTGCTAATATTACCGTTTGACCCGAGCGCATGGACTTTGACACCATATTCCTCGACGCAAGCTTGCCCGAAACGACCTGACACCTTGCTGACATGGATCAACAGGCGTCCGTCATCGCCTGGCGTGCATTTTCGCCTGCGCCCTGGCTGAATACCCGGCCGGCACGGAACAGTGGAGAATGGACAATGCGAAAGACTATCGTTTTCGGGACGCTCGCGGCGCTTTTCAGCTTCGCGGCGTTGGCCCAGGCCAGCGATCGGTCGCCGGCGAAAACGGGCGAGGGTACCCAGGTCACCCGCGTGGCGGCTAATGACAGCGAGAGCAGGCACGAGCGCGACAAGAACGCCGAGCGGTCGCGCGAGCGCCATGACGGTTCCGGCGATAAGCGGCATGAAGTGCGCGAAGACCATGAAGAAGACGAGACTGCAGCGCACCGGGATCGTCGCTGACCCGGCCATCGCGAGGGGAGCCGGCGGCGATGCCGCCGGCTCCGGCCGTTTCGGGGCTGCAAGGCTTGCTGACAAAACGCTGACATCGATCAACAGGCGACCGTCAGCGCCGCTCTGGCACGCTCCCGTCATCGTCCGCCGCACGGAGCGGCAGGACTTTCAGCAGGGGAGACCAGAAAATGGCTAACATTTCATCGTTCAAGACGGTCGCCGGGGCGTTCGGTATCGCGGCCCTGGCATCGATTCTGACGGCGGCGCCGATGGCTGCAGGCAATGCGGCCGACCAATCGGCACTGCTGGTTCCTCAATCCATTGCCTATGAGCACGAGCAGATCATCAAGGAGCTGACGAGCTTCGCGAAGCGCGAGGTGGCCCATGCCGCTGCAGTACAAAAGGCATTGATCGTCATCAAAGCCCACTACGCAAAGGAAGAAGCATTTGTGCTGCCCCCACTCGCGCTGCTTCCAAACATTGCCAAAGGTGCGATTTCGAAAGACATGACTTTGAAGGGTATGGAGCCTGCCATCGAAATGGCGGATCGTACCAAAGCGACACTCCCGGAATTGCAGAATGAGCACCTGCAGATTACTTCGCTAATGAACGATTTGATCGAGGCTGGCAAAGCTGATCACGACGAGGAGCTAACGCAGCTTGCCACCCGGGTCGCAATTCAGAGCCTTAACGATTTTGAAATAACGCAACCGACGGCGGTTCTAATCGGCGACTATCTGCGGCTGCGGCTCGGAAAGGGCGGCTGACCAAAGACGACGACCAAGGATTGGATCGCGAAAGGAGCCGGCGGCCATGCTGCCGGCTTCAGTGTTATCCGGGCCATCGGGATTGCTGACAAAACGCTGACATCGACCAACAGGCTGCCGTCAACGCGGCTCGGGCACAGTCCCGTCATCGTCCCCCGCTCGTGCGGCGGGACTTCCAGCACAGGAGACCAGAAATGGCTAAGATTTCATCCTTCAAGATGGCTGCCGGGATATTCGGCATGGCGGCTTTGGTTAAGATTTCGGTCTTCGCAATCGCCTTGGCAATGCTCGGCGTTGCGAGTTCTGCGCAAGCGGGCAGCCTCGGCAAGCAGTGTACCGCTGCTCCAAACAACCAGTGGCTATCTGTCGAGGCCCTGCAGAGCAAGGTCGAAGCGCTCGGCTACAAGGTGCAGAAGGCGGAGCTCAAGAACGCCTGCGGCGAGCTGTATGCGCTGGATAAGAACGGCAACCGGGTCGAGCTGTTCGTCGATCCGACCAACGGCCAGATCGCTGACCAGCGCTGAGGGCGACGCTATGAATACTTCTGAGAATGCGATAGGAGCCGGTGGCGCTACGCTGCTGGAAGCGATCAAAGTCTGGGATCCGTTCGTGCGGGTGTTTCACTGGTCGCTGGCGGCGCTGTTTCTGGCGGCGTACGTGACTGGCGATGACGCCGGGCAGATGCACATCGCCGCCGGCTACGCCATCGCCGGGCTGATTGCGTTGCGCATCGTCTGGGGCTTCGTCGGTCCGCGCCACGCGCGGTTCAGCAACTTCGTCCGGTCGCCGCGGGAGGTCCTCACCTATCTGCGCGACGTGATCATGTTCAGGGCGCCACGGTATCTTGGCCATAATCCGGCGGGCGGTGTTATGATCATCGCCCTTCTTGTCTTGCTCCTCGGAACCGGTCTCACGGGTTACCTGATGACTACCGACGTATTCTGGGGCGCGAAGTGGGTCGAAGAGGTCCATGAAGCGTTGGCCAATTTGACCGTGGGGCTCATCGTCTTCCACGTTGTCGGAGTTCTCATCTCCAGCCTCAAAGATGGAGAGAACCTGGTGAAATCAATGATTACAGGTTGGAAACGGCATACTTGATCTTCAAGGTCGCCGATGATGGCGAGATAGCGTTTCATGATCAGCCCGCGATTGTCAGTTACTTTCGCGGTCGATCGCCGAGAACGAAGCAGCGGGAGACTGTCGAATCGTGTTGATTTAGATCAACCTGCGAGAGGCCGTTTTGACCAAGGTGCGCCAACGTCGTCGATACGTTTTATGTAAGTGCTTGGAGTTATCAATATGCACCCTCTTCATCGTGAAGCGCATCTGATTGAGCGCATCGGCTGGCTGCGTGCTGCTGTGCTCGGCGCGAACGACGGCATCATTTCCACTGCCAGCCTTGTCGTTGGTGTTGCGGCGGCATCGACTTCACCTAATGAGGTCATTGTTGCAGGAGTGGCCGGTTTAGTAGCCGGTGCAACAGCAATGGCCGCAGGCGAGTATGTTTCGGTAAGCTCGCAGGCCGATACCGAAGCTGCCGATCTGGCGAAAGAACGGCGTGAGCTTGCTGAACAGCCTGATGCAGAGCTTCATGAACTGACAAATATCTACGTCGAACGTGGGCTCGATATCTCGCTGGCTCGCCAAGTCGCGGAAGCACTTACAGCGAAGGATGCATTTGCCACACACGCACGGGACGAACTGGGTCTATCAGCGCATGTGGTGGCGCGCCCCATTCAGGCGGCATTAACGTCGGCAGTTACCTTCGCGTTCGGTGCCGCCATCCCCCTGGTAATCGCGATAGCGTCGCCGTTAGCCCGAATTCCATGGGTTGTGTCGGCCGGCTCACTGGTCGCGCTTGCTATCCTAGGGGCTGCTGGGGCGCAGACCGGTGGAGCAGGCATATTGAGGCCGATGTTGCGGGTTACCTTTTGGGGAGCGATTGCGATGGGTACTACCGCTGCCATCGGACGCCTTGTAGGGCACTCCCTCTAAACGAACGCAAAAAACTGTCGAATGGGGCTATTGGAGCCTGTGGTCAACATAGCTCACCGACATCGATTCGCATTAAACGACCCTCTCTGCTTGACGCACCTCAAGGCCGGCCTCGCAGCGCGCACTATCGTGAGCATTTGTTGCGGCGAGATCACATGTCGAATAGCAGCCAAAAGGCCCCAGCACGCATTGTCGATTTGAGCGAGCCGCCCGGTTGGCTTTTCGTTCGAAAGTTGCTTTTTGATCGTAGGCATCGCAGCTTCCGCGTTGGCCTTGTGGCGCCTTTCCGACGTGCTGCTGTTGGCTTTTGGTTCGATCCTATTGGCGCTGGTACTGCGCGGTCTTGCAGGTATCATTAGCGGCCGAACAAAAATATCCGAAGGCCTGGCTGTTGCCGCGGTGGTTGTCGCCATGACGTCAGCATTTGTTGCGTTCACCTGGTTATTCGGTTCTCAGATTGCGACGCAATTCGAACTGCTTTCGCAAGACCTTCCTCAGGGCTTCTCCCAGATTGTGCGCGATCTGCGAGCGACACAATGGGGTACCTGGATGTTTCTCCGCGCCCAGGAAGTAAACCTTACAAGTGCGACGAGCCAAGTCACGGGTTATGTGACGGCGGTCTTTGGTTCCATCGTCCGCACGGCGGGTTACCTTGCTGTACTTTTGTTTGCCTCGATCTATCTTGCAGCGCAGCCCGACAGGTATCTTCAAGGTCTCCTGCGACTGGCGCCACAGAAACGGCGCCAGCGGATTGCTGAGATATTTGGCCTAACAGGTCGAACCCTTCAGCGATGGCTGGTTGGACAGTCAATTACGATGGCCATTGTCGGAACGCTGACCGGGTTAGGTCTATGGGGACTTGGCGTGCCGGCGCCGCTTGCGCTCGGATTGTTGGCTGGCCTATTTGCCTTCATTCCATATGTAGGTCCGATCCTTTCCTCTGTGCCGGGAATTCTGATGGCGGCAACCCATCGACCGTTTTCAGCATTCTACGCGGCGCTGCTATACGCCGGAGTACATTTCGTGGAGGGAAATCTGATAACACCCATCATCCAGGCCGAAATCGTCGAACTGCCGCCAATTCTCACCCTTTTCGCAACTCTGGTGTTCGGACTTCTGTTGGGGCCGATTGGTGTTCTTTTGGCAGCACCTCTCGCCGTGGTCATTCTCGTCATCGTCAACACGTTCTATCTGGAGGACACGCTTGGCGAGAAGCGCAGTTGGCCAGCCACGCGAGATTGATATCGAATGCCCCTCATCGACCCCATTATCCTGAACTTGGCTGTCGCACTTGGGATCGGCTTGTTGATCGGCTCCGAGCGGGAACGCCGTAAGGGCTCCGGGCCATCCCGTTCGCCCGCCGGAATAAGAACGTTCGCAGTTACTTCACTTGCCGGAGCCATCAGCTTTTTGGCTGGCGGTCAAACGTTGCTTTCGATAGCGACTTCAGGCGTCATTGTTCTGGTCGCCGTCGCTTATTGGCGCGGGCATGAAGAAGATCCTGGGCTTACGACCGAGGTCGCGTTGACGGTAGCCGTTTTGCTCGGTGGGCTTTCGCCGCCAAATCTCGGCTTCATCAGTTTGTCGGGTCCATTCTCACAGAGGATGAACTACAGGACGCTCTGATTTTTGCAGGAGCAACGCTCGTCGTTCTACCTCTCGTCCCCGATCGTCCGATGGGTCCCTATGGCGCATTAAATCCGCACTCGATTTGGGTGATAGTCATACTGATTATGGCAATTAGCGCGGCTGGGTATATCGCAGTCCGCCTACTTGGTGCCCGGTTTGGGCTTCCGATCGCTGGGCTCGCGTCGGGTTTCATTTCGAGTACCGCCACCATCGCCGCGATGGGCGCACGCGCAGCGAAGGCGAATGAAGTGCTTGCGTCCGCCGTCGCGGGTGCCGTGCTGTCAACGATAGCAACGATCGTGCAGATGGCCCTCGTTCTGGCAACAACAAGCATGACGTCCCTTCTAGCCCTGGCTATTCCGCTAGTATGCGCTGGGTTGGCTGCAACCTTCTACGGCGCTGCGTTTACCGTTCTGGCTCTGCGGCAGAGGGCGGAAGCCGAAGTGCAAAGCTCTCATGCGTTCAGCCTCTCGACGGCATTCGTGTTTGCATTGACCCTTTCCATCATTCTCGTCGTTTGCGCGGCACTTCGGGACCAATTCGGCGAAAACGGCGTTATCTTCGCCGCGGCCATCGCTGGTTTCGCCGATACACATTCAGCCGCTATCTCCGTTGCATCGCTCGTTGCATCCGGAAAGCTCACTCCGCCTGACGCTGTCTTGCCAATTCTGGCCGGGCTTTCGACCAACACCATCAGCAAGATCGTGCTCGCCGCTTCCAGCGGCGGACTTTCGTTCGCTCTTCGCGTGATCCCGGGATTAATCATGGTCGCCTTCGCCGCATGGGTG
>NZ_JADGRI010000172.1 GCF_017881085.1 Bradyrhizobium sp. | reverse complement strand
CCGAGATCGAGCGAGGAGGTGCAGACCACGCCGCGCAATTTTCCCGCGGCCATCGCGTCCTCGACCTTGCGGCGCTGCGCGACATCGAGCGAGCCGTGATGCAGCGCGATGGCAAGCCCATCGTCGTTCATGCGCCAGAGATCCTGGAACAGCATCTCGGCCTGGCTGCGGGTGTTGACGAATACCAGCGTGGTCCTGTTGGCCTTGATCAGGTCGTAGACTTCGGGGAGAGCGTGCCGCGCGCTGTGGCCGGCCCACGGCAAACGCTCGCGCGTATCCAGCATCTCGACGATCGGCGCGGCGGCGCCGCCGGCGACGACGATGTCGGCAGCTTCGCTTTTTCCCTCGCGCTGCGGCACCAGGAACCGCGCCAGCGATTCGGGCGCCGCCACCGTCGCCGACAATCCGATGGCGCGCATCTGCGGCGCCAGATGCCACAGCCGCGCCAGCCCGAGCGACAACAGATCGCCGCGCTTGGAGCTGACCAGCGCATGCAGTTCGTCGAGCACGATGCGCTTGAGCTGCGAAAACAGAAACGGCGCGTCGTCGGACGACAGCAGCAATGCCAATTGCTCGGGCGTGGTCAGCAGGATGTCCGGCGGATAGCGCCGCTGCCGCTGCCGCCGCGACACCGGCGTGTCGCCGGTGCGGGTCTCGACCCTGATCGGCAGCCCCATCTCCGCGATCGGCGTCTCCAGGTTGCGCGCGATATCGACCGCGAGCGCCTTCAGCGGCGAGATGTAGAGCGTGTGCAGGCCGCGGCTGCGCTGCACGCCGCGGCCGGTGGAGATGACGGCGCTTCGCGACGTCGCCGCAAGCCCGATCTTCTCCCCTCCCCCCGCGCGCGAAGCGCGGGGTGGGGTCCGAGGCGAGCGAAGCTCGCTCTCGAGGTCGGGGGTGAGGGGTGCTTCAGCGGGCTCGGTACCAGCATGAAAGCGAGAGCTTGCGGAGGCACCCCCCACCCCCGACCCCTCCCCGCCGCTTCGCGGGGGGAGGGGAGAAGAGCGCAGCGAAGATGATGAAGCAGAGAGTTCCACCAGCGTCGGCAAGAACCCCGCCAGCGTCTTGCCGGCGCCGGTCGGCGCGATCAACAGGGCGGAGCGGTCGTCGCGGGCTTTTGCCAATAGCTCGAGCTGATGCTCGCGCGGCGACCAGCCGCGGCCGGCGAACCAGCGGCGGAAACGGTCCGGCAGCAATTCGGCCGGTTCAGTCGGGGGCTGGGTCTGGATGCGGCGCGGCACGGCTTAGAGCTAAGCCGCCACTGCGGTTTCGTCGAGGGGCAGCAGCAGGCCAATCGATCCGCCGGTTGAGCGAACGTCTTGCTGCGTACAGTACGCGCTCCCTTCTCCCCTCCCTCCGCGCGCGAAGCGCGTGGTGGGGTCCGAGGCGAGCGAAGCTCGCTCTCGAGGTCGGGGGTGGGGGGTGTTTCGGCAGATTCGGTGCCAACATGAGGTCGAGAACTCGCGGAGACACCCTCCACCCCCGACCCCTCCCCGCCGCTTCGCGGAGGGAGGGGAGAAGCGCGCACCACAGCCAACTACTCTGTGACGGCCTTTTCGGAAATCTGCCAGTCCTTGCCGTCGAAGATCGAGATGTGAAGCGTCTTCATCGGCGAGTAGTCGTCGGGCGTGTAGCTGTAATTGATGTCGTCGAGGAAGAACGGCGAGTGATAGCCGGCCAGTGTCGTTGCCTGCTTCAGCACATTGGCGCGGGTCAGGTCGTCGCCGCAGCGGCGCAGGATTTCGCCCATCGTGACCGCCTGACCGTAGCCGGCATAGGCGATGGTGTTGTCCGGATCGACATTGGGCAGGTATTTCGCACGCAACGCCTCGAATGCCATCGGGTCCTTGTCCTTTTCCCAGCGCCCCGGTCCGGCCTCCTTGGAGTAACGGATGGCGACGATGTCTTTCGCGTTTTCAAAACCCGCGGCATTGAGAATCGAGCGGCCGGTCGAGCCCGCCGAAAGCAATTGCAGCGGCTTCCAGCCAAGCTCGGCGACTTTTCGGATCGACTGCGACGTCGCCTTGCCGGTGGTGATGTTGTAGAAGGTGTCGGCGCCCGATTTCGAGAGGTTGATGAGCTGCGAATCGACCGTCGGTTCGGTCAGATCGTAGGTCTGCTCCATGATCACGCTGGCGGTGCCGCCGGCGTCCGCCAGCACCTTCTTGAAGGGGCCGAGGAAATCGCGGCCGAAATCGTCGTTCTGGTAGAGGATGCCGATCTTCGCATTCGGCTTCACCGCCACGACATGCTTGGCGAGGATCCGCGCTTCGGTCGGATAGAGCGGCAGCCCCGCCATGGTCCATTTGTTGTTCTTCGGATCGTTCCATTTCGAGGCGCCGGTGTTCAATAAAAGCTGCGGCACGCCCTTGGAGTTGAGATATTTGTGCACGGCGGTCTGCGGCGCGGTGCCGAGCGAGCCGAACAGGGCCAGCACTTCCTCCTGCTCCACCAGCCGCCTCGTGGCCTCGACGCATTTCGGCGCGCTATAGGCGTCGTCCATGGTCAGGAACTTGATCTTGCGGCCGTTGATGCCGTCCTTTTCGTTCAGCATCTGAAAATAGGCCTCGCCGACACGGCCGAGCACGCCGTAGAGCGAGCCCGGGCCGCTGTGCGGCACGGTCTGACCGAGCTTGATTTCGGTGTCGCTCGCGCCCGGATCGTATTTCTTCTCGGCGGCCCAGACGTAGGGCGCGGGCATCGCGGAGGCGACGATCGTGGCAAGAGCGGTGGCGCCGAATTCGCGCCTTGTCTGTTTGATTTTCACTTTGTTGTTTCTCCCTGGAGCATGTTTCGTCTGAGTTGAATCATGCTCGTCGTTCATTTTCTTGTTTGAGCATGATCTTTTCGGAAAACCGGTGCCCACTTTTCCGGTTCATGCTCGTGAGCGCGCATTGATCTACATTCCCGCTGATCCGGCAAGTGCCAAGTTGCGGGCAACGCGCGGCGAATTCCGCGAGGCGAGATTCAGGGTTTTGTCGCGACCACGACCAGGCCGGGGACCGGCGCGCTGTCCTCGTTGCGGGCGGAGCGCTCTTCAAGCTGGGACAGGTTCAGTCCAGCCGCCTCGACTGACTCCCGCACATAGTCCGCGCCGTGCGCGTAGCGGAGCCCCCCGCCGATGATGACGCCCTCGCCGTCATGGGTTTCGGTCGTGAACGCGAGCACACCGCCGGACACCAGCACGCGTCTGGCCTCCGCCAGCACAGGCGCGAGATCGGCGACATAGACCATCGCATCGGCGGCGAGAATGAGTTCGGCGCTGGCCTCGGGCTTGCTGCGCAATCCCTGCAGCATGTCGTCGACTTCGAGTTCGGCATAGAGTCCCGTTGAGCGCGCCTTCTCGATCATGCGCGGCGACAGATCGATCCCGATGAAGCGATCGACATTTTTTTCGAAGGCCGCCGCCGCAAGGCCGGTGCCGCAGCCGAGATCGATCGCGCGCCTGAAGAAGGCCGGCTTGCGCGCCGCGGCGCGGGCGGCCAGCACCGCCTTGAACAACAGCGCGGGCCCGCGATAGCCGAGATCGTCGACCAGCGCCGTCTCGAATTTCGGCGCGTATTGATCGAACAGCGCGCGCACATAGGCCTGCGGCATCGCCGAGAGCCGCCCGGCGCCGAGCAGCATCAGCCGCAGGCCGGCGCCGTGGCGGTCCGCAGGGTCCGTCTCCTGCGCCTTGCGAAACGCGGCAATCGCCGCGTCGCGCTCGCCGAGCCGTTCGCGGATTTCGCCGAGCGTGAACCAGGCCGAGGCAAAGCCGGGCGCCAACTCAGTCGCCTGCAGCAAGAGATCCGCCGCGGCGACCAGATCGCCCTTCAACTGCAGATCGCGCGCGAAATCGAACCGCCGGTCCGCAACCAGATCGCCGGAGGACAGGAACAAGCGGACGGGCATCGTCGGGAACCGATTGCGGGCTTTGGGGGGTATGAGGGCGGGACTCGAATGAGTCACCCTCCAGACTATATAAACGAGATGCGCCCGCAAGACATCCTGACGCCCCTCCCCGCCGGCCTGGCTTGCAGGCCAGGCGGCTTCCACATCGATCCGGTGCGTCCCGTGGAGCGCGCCGTGATTACCCACGGCCATTCCGACCACGCCCGGGCAGGCCATGGCGCGGTGCTGGCGACGCAGGAGACGCTCGACATGATGCGGCTGCGCTACGGCGACAATTTTGCCGGCAGCACGCAGGCGATTGCCTATGGCGAGGAACTGAAGGTGGGCGACGTCAGAATAAAGTTCCACCCGGCCGGCCATGTGCTGGGCTCGGCGCAGATCGCGGTCTCCTGCCAGGGCACCTGCATCGTCGCGTCCGGGGATTACAAGGACGCGCCGGACCCGACCTGCGCGCCCTTCGAAGTGGTGGCCTGCGACGTCTTCATTACCGAGGCCACTTTTGGGCTTCCGGTGTTTCGCCACGGCGATGCGGCGGATGAGATCAAGAAACTGCTCGCGTCCGTCGCGCTGTTTCCCGAGCGGGCACATCTGGTCGGCGCCTATTCGCTCGGCAAGGCGCAACGCGTGATCGCGCTGTTGCGCGCCGCCGGCTACGACGCGCCGATCTACCTGCACGGCGCGATGGAAAAGATCACTCATTACTACGAGAGCCGCGGCATCGCGCTCGGCGAACTGCGCGCCGTCAAGGGCGTCAGGAAGGCCGATCTCGCCGGCACCATCACGCTGGCGCCGCCGTCGGCCACCTCGGACATCTGGACGCGGCGGTTCCCGGATCCGGTCACGGCGTTCGCCTCGGGCTGGATGCGGGTACGTGCGCGCGCCCGCCAGCGTGGCGTCGAATTGCCGCTGGTGATTTCGGACCATGCCGACTGGGACGGGCTGACCGCGACCATCGAAGCCACCGGCGCCGGCGAGATCTGGGTCACCCACGGCCAGGAAGACGCGCTGGTGCACTGGTGCAAGACAAGAGGCCTCGCCGCGCGGCCGCTCGACCTCGTCGGCTACGGCGATGAGGACGAAGCCGATGCGGCGCCGTCAGGCGAGGACGCGGAAGCATGAACCGCTTCGCCGAACTGCTCGACCGCCTCGCCTACGAGCCCGGCCGCAACAACAAGCTGCGGCTGCTCACCGCCTATTTTCGCGAGGTCGAAGACCCCGATCGCGGCTACGCGCTCGCCGCGCTGACCGGGGCATTGTCGTTCAAACATGCAAAACCCGGCCTGATCCGCGACCTGATCGCCGCCCGCACCGATCCCGTGCTGTTCGCGCTGTCGTATGATTATGTCGGCGATCTTTCGGAAACCGTGGCGCTGATGTGGCCCTCGCCATTCCATGCACGGACTTCTCCCCTCCCCCCGCGAAGCGGTGGGGAGGGGGCGGGGGTGGGGGGTGGTGCAGCAGGTTCGCGCTCTCGTACTGAAACTGAGCCTGCCGAGACACCCCCCGACCCCGAGAGCGAGCTTCGGACCCCGCCACGCGCTGCGCGCGTGGAGGGAGGGGGGCGCAGCGTGCCCGGGCACAACAATCCCCCTCCTCCGACGCTGACCGAGGTCGTCACCACGCTGCGCGCGCTCGGCAAGACCGAACTCCCAAAGCAGCTCGCGCGCTGGCTCGACGAACTGGACGAGACCGGCCGCTGGGCGCTGTTGAAACTCGTCACCGGCGCGATGCGGATCGGGATTTCGGCGCGGCTCGCCAAGACCGCCGCGGCCGAACTCGGCGACAAGGACCCGCACGAGATCGAACTGATGTGGCCGGGGCTCAGTCCGCCCTATCTCGATTTGTTCGCGTGGCTGGAGGGGCGCAGCGAGAAGCCGGTCAATCTCGATCCCGCGCCGTTCCGTCCGGTGATGCTGGCGCATGCGATCGAGAACGGGGATTTTGCCAATCTCGACGCCGCCGATTTCATCGCGGAGTGGAAATGGGACGGCATTCGCGTGCAGGCGGTGAGCGGCCGCGACCCGCGCGGCCACTGCGTGGCGCGGCTCTATTCGCGCAGCGGCGAGGACATCACCAGGAGCTTTCCCGATCTGCTGCCGTCGCTCCAGCTGCCCGGCACGATCGACGGCGAATTGCTTGTGCTGCGCGGCGGCCGGGTGCAGAGTTTTAACGTTCTGCAGCAGCGCCTCAATCGCAAGGTGGTGTCGGCGAAACTGACAAAGGATTATCCGATCCATTTGCGCGCCTATGATTTGCTCGGCGAGGGCGACACCGACCTGCGCACCCTGCCGTTTTTCGAACGCCGCACGCGGCTCGAGAATTTTGTCCAAAGGCTCGACGATCCCAGGATCGACCTGTCGCCGGTGATTGCCTTCGACAGCTGGGACGCGCTGACGGCTGCGCGAAAAGACCCGGCCAGCGCCGGAGCCGGCGAAGACGCCGAGGCGGTCGAGGGCGTGATGCTCAAGCGCCGCGACGCAGCTTATCTGCCGGGCCGCCCGAAAGGCCAATGGTGGAAGTGGAAGCGCGACCCGCACCTCATCGATGCCGTGCTGATGTATGCGCAGCGCGGCCACGGCAAGCGCTCGTCCTATTATTCGGACTATACGTTCGGGGTCTGGACGTCGGGAGAGGACGGCGAGCAGCTGGTGCCGGTCGGCAAGGCCTATTTCGGCTTCACCGACGAAGAGCTGTTGCAGATCGATCGCTTCGTCCGCCGCAACACCACCGAGAAATTCGGACCGGTCCGGCACGTGGTGCACGAGCCGGATCAGGGGCTGGTGCTGGAAGTCGCGTTCGAGGGACTGGCGCGCTCGCCGCGGCATAAATCCGGCGTCGCGATGCGGTTTCCGCGTATCAACCGGCTACGCTGGGACAAGCCGCCGCGCGAGGCCGACCGGCTGGAAACGCTGGAACGGATGCTGAAGGCGGACGCGATTGAGGCCGCAGCCGGCGCTGGCGGCCATTGACGGCAACAGGCAGGTTCCCCATCTGCCCCATACCGACTACACTAGGCGGCGGCTTCGCGCGCGGGAGACCATGAATGGCCAACGACACCAGAGAATTGCCGGCAGCCAATGACGGCGTCACCCGCTTTCTCGGCGGCTCTCCCGTGGCGGTGGCGTTCCGGCTGGTCCTGCTGTCGATCCTGGTCGGCGTGGTGCTCGCGGCGGTCGGCTTCGATCCCTGGAATATCATCCAGAGCATCCGGCTGTTGTTCCAGCGGCTGTGGGATCTCGGCTTCGACGCCGTCAACTGGCTGTGGCGCTATTTCCTGCTCGGCGCCGTGATCGTCATCCCGATCTGGCTGTTGTCGCGGCTGTTCGGCACGCCGCGCGGGCGATAGAGATTACACGCACGCAAGTTCCCTGATTTCTGTGTCCAGAGCGACGACCGCGCAGGTCTTTGCCATCGCGGGTCCGGCGATGGTGGCGAACCTGACCACGCCGCTGATCGGCATCGTCTCGACGATCGCGATCGGGCGGCTCGGAGATGCGACCCTGCTCGGCGGCGTCGCCATCGCCTCGGTGATCTTCGACTGCCTGTTCTGGCTGTTCGCGTTCCTGCGCATGAGCACGGTGGCCTTCACGGCGCAGGCGCTCGGCGCCGGCGAGACTCTGGAACTGCACGCGGTATTTATTCGTGGCCTTGTCGTGGCGGCGCTGATTGGCGCCGGCCTCGTCGTCCTGCAGATTCCGCTCGCCGCGATCCTGCTCGGCGCGATGGGCGGCAGCGAGGGCGTGACGCGCGCGGCAAAAACCTATTTCGTCATCCGGATCTGGTCGGCGCCGCTGGCGCTCGCCAATTACGTCGTGCTCGGCTGGCTGATCGGGCAGGCCCGCGCCAAACTCGCGCTGGCCCTGCAGATCGCGATCAACCTCATCAATATGGCGGCCACCGTGCTGCTGGTGCTGGTCATGGACGCCGGCATATCGGGTGCTGCGATCGCCGCTGTGATCGCGGAAGCGGCCGGGCTGCTGCTCGGCATCCTCATCGCCTGGCGCCTCACGCGCGGACATCTGGCTATCCCGCGCGCGACGCTGCTGCAGCGGGACAGGCTGGTGCGCATGCTTGGCGTCAACCGCGATATCATGATCCGTACCGCGTCGCTGATCGCCGTCTTCCTGTTCTTCACCTCGCAAGGCGCCCGCGCCGGCGACGTCACGCTGGCCGCCAACGCGGTTCTCAATAATTTCCTGCTGATCAGCGCGTTCTTCCTCGACGGCCTCGCCAACGCCGCCGAGCAGCTCTGCGGCCGCGCCTTTGGCGCGCGCGACAAAGCGGCGTTCTCCGGCGCGGTCTGGCTGGTAATATCCTGGGGTTTCGCCTTTGCGCTCGGGGTGACGATCATTTTCGGGCTGTTCGGGCCTTCCTTGATCGAGCTCATGACCGCGAGCGCGGAGGTCCGGCACGGCGCGCGCGACTATCTGCCGTTCGTGGTGGTGTCGCCGCTGCTCGCCGTGTTCGCCTTCGGCTTTGACGGGGTCTAGATCGGCGCGACCTGGGCGCGCGAGATGCGCAATCTGATGATGCTGTCGCTCCTGATCTTTCTCTCCGCGTGGCTATCCTTGCGGCCGTTCGGCAATGCCGGGCTGTGGGGCGCCCTGCTGGCGCATTATGCCGCGCGCGGCGGGTTGCAGGCGCTGCGCTATCCGGCGATGCTGCGCGCGTCATTTCGCTGAACCCCGAGGGCCCGTCCGATGCAAGTGCGATTTGTCGGCTGCGGCGACGCGTTCGGTTCCGGTGGCCGATACAACACCTGCTTTCACGTCACAGGCCAAAGCGCCAATTTCCTGATCGATTGCGGCGCGACGTCGCTGCCGGCCCTGAAGCGGCTGGGCATCGTCCGCGACGATATCGACCTCATCCTGATCACGCATTTCCATGGCGATCATTTTGCCGGATTGCCGTTCCTGCTGCTCGACGCGCAGTTTTCGCGGCGCACGCGGCCGCTGTTGATCGCAGGGCCGAGGGGGATCGACACCCGGCTGACGCAGGTGATGGAAGCGCTGTTCGAAAATTCATCGAAGACAAAACAGCGGTTCGACCTGTCGGTGGTCGCGCTCGAGCCCGAACAGCCGCAAAACTTCGGCGCGATAACGGTCACGCCGTTTCCGGTGGTGCACGGCGACTCCGGCGGTCCGTTCCTGGCCTACCGCGTCGAGGCCGAAGGCCGCGTCATCGCCTACAGCGCCGACACCGAATGGACGGCGACGCTGATCCCCGCCGCGCGCGACGCCGATTTATTCATTGCCGAGGCCTACACCTACGACAAGGTAGTGAAGAACCACCTCAGCCTGACGACGCTGGAGGCGCATCTTGCCGAGATCAGGCCGAAGCGGCTGGTGCTCACCCATATGAGCGACGACATGCTGGGGAGACTCGACATGCTCGGCTATACGGCCGCGAGCGACGGCATGATTGTCGAGATTTAGCCCGCCGGCCAATCCTCGGCGGTGATCGTCGCCGCGTCCGCGCCGACGATTTCCAACAGCGAGTCGCGCCCCGTGCGCAGCAGCGTCGCGGCGAGATCGTTCTTGATATCGTCGACCAGACCGATGCCCTTGTAGATCAGCGACGAGTAAAGCTGGATCAGGCTGGCGCCGGCGCGGATTTTTGTCAGCGCGGCGCCGCCACTGTCGATGCCGCCGACGCCTATCAGCGGAAACGCGCCCTCGGCGCGCACATAGGTCTCGGCCACCATCCGCGTCGACAGCCGGAACAGCGGCCGCCCCGACAATCCGCCCTGCTCTTTCGCGCGAGCCTGTTCGCGCAGGGTCGAGGGCCGCGCCGTCGTGGTATTGGCCACGATCATGCCATCGACGCGCCGCGAACGCGCGATATGCACGACATCGTCGAGCTCGGCGAGACTGAGATCGGGCGCGATTTTCAAGAGCACCGGCGAATCGCCGGCGTTCTGCCGCACCCGCTCGCGCGCATCGATCACTTTTGCCAGGAGATCGTCGAGCGCCGCGGCCTGCTGCAGATTGCGCAGGCCCGGCGTGTTCGGCGACGACACGTTGACGGTGAAATAACTTGCCACCGGCGCGAAGGTCTCGATCAGCTTGACGTAATCGGCGACGCGGTCGGCGGCATCCTTGTTGGCGCCGACGTTGACGCCGACGATGCCGCCAAGATGCGCGCGCCCCGCCAGCCGCCGCAGCACCGCTTCGGCGCCGTCATTGTTGAAACCCATGCGGTTGATCACGGCTTCGTCGCGCTCCAGCCGGAACAGCCGCGGCCGCGGATTGCCTGTCTGCGGCTTCGGCGTCACGGTTCCGATTTCGACAAAGCCAAAGCCCAGCCGGAGCAAGGCGTCCGGCACTTCCGCGCTCTTGTCGAAGCCCGCGGCCATGCCGATCGGATTGGAAAAATTCAGGCCGAACGCCCGCACCGCCAGTTTCGCGTCATCCGGCCGCGGCCGCGTCGGCGGCAGCAGTTTCAGACCCTGTATCGCCAGCCGGTGCGCGTCTTCCGGATCGAACCAGCGCAAGAGCGGTAGCGAGAGAGCGTCGAAGGCGCGGATCACGGGGCAAGCTCCGGGATGTCGTGGGCGCCGTCGGACCGCGCGTGCAGCTCCAGCACGCCGACCACCGCGCCGAGATCGAGTTCGCCATAGAGATGCGGAAACAGCTCGTCGTTGCGCGAGGGTTCCCAGCGCAGCGCCTCGCCGAGCGCGTCGGCGTCGACCTCGATCAGGAACAGTCCGGTCTGGCCGAAGAAATGCTTGCTGGCGGTTTCCGCCACCTGCGCGGCCGTGGAAAAATGAATGAAACCGTCACGGATATCGTCGGCGCTGCCGCGGAACACGGCCTGCCGCTCGGCTTCGCGCCAGGCCGAAGCGGGACAGATTTTGTAGATCGTGCGCACCTGATCCGAAGTCCTGATCCGAAGTCCTGGCTTGTCGTTGAGTCTCTTGGGCTTTCCCGGAATTTCCGGATGCTGGAATCGACCGTATCGGCGGGACCTGCGCACTTCAAGGGTCGGCGCACCGGGCGGATCGGCTCGATTGCCTAATCCCGCCAATTGAGGCAATGATTCCTAAATCTGGTGGGGGCCAAGCCTGGTAGGAGCCAAGTCATGGCCAAGCAGCCGAAGGCGCCGAAAACGCTGACCCACGACCAGATCTGGACCGCGCTGGACCGGCTGGCCGAGCGCGCCGGATTGTCGCCCTCCGGGCTCGCCAAGCGCTCCGGCCTCGATCCCACCACCTTCAACAAATCCAAGCGCATCACGGCGGACGGCCGCGAACGCTGGCCTTCGACCGAATCGGTCTCCAAGGCGCTGACCGCGACCAACAGTTCCATCGACAGTTTCGTGCGGTTGATCGGCGACAACGCGCGGACGGTACAATCGGTGCCGCTGCTCGGCTTCGCGCAGGCCGCGGCCAGCGGCCATTTCGA
>NZ_JADGRI010000171.1 GCF_017881085.1 Bradyrhizobium sp. | reverse complement strand
GAATTGGCCGCGCTCGGGCTCGAGGAGGCGCTGGCGAAGATTGCGATCGCGACCAGCGACGCGACCTTCTTCAATCGCTTCGGCCAGCTGATCTATCAGGAGCCGCTCGGCCGCGCGGCCGGCTATGAGCATCCGCAATTCTCGATCCATCGCGGCGATCTGCAGATGGTGCTGCTCGACGCCTTCGTCGCGCGTGCGGGGCGCGACCGGCTGAACACCAATTGTCATTGCCTTGGTGTCGAACAGGACGAAACCGGCGTCAGCGTCACTTTTGCCGACGGCCCCGGAGGCGCGAACCGCAGCACCATTCGCGGCCGCGTCGCGATTGCCTGCGACGGCATCAACTCGGCAATCCGCAAGCAGTTCTTTCCGGACGAAGGCGAGCCTCGCTATTCCGGCGTCAACATGTGGCGCGGCGTGACGCGATGGGAGCCGATATTATCCGGCGCCAGCATGGTGCGGGCGGGATGGCTGTCGCACGGCAAGATGGTGATCTATCCGATCCGTCCCGCCGACGCCGACGGGCTGCAACTGGTCAACTGGGTGGCGGAGATCGAGACGCCGGTCTATCGCCGGCGCGACTGGAACCGGCCGGGGGCGATCGGCGATTTCATCGGCGTGTTCGCCGACTGGCATTTCGACTGGCTCGACGTGCCCGCGTTTATTCGCGCCGCTGACAGCGTGCTGGAATTTCCGATGGTCGATCAGGACCCGCTGCCGCGCTGGAGCTTCGGGCGGGTGACGCTGCTCGGCGACGCTGCCCATCCGATGGTGCCGCGCGGCTCCAACGGAGCGGGGCAGGCGATCCTGGATGCGCGGGCGCTTACCTCGGCACTGCTCGAATACGACGATCCCGTTGCCGCGCTAGCCGCCTACGAAAAGCAGCGGCTGGAGGCCACCGCGCGCATCGTGCTGACCAATCGCACCAATCCGCCCGACGCGATCCTGCGTGAGGTGTTTCAACGAACCAACGACAAGCCCTTCCGCCAAATCGACGATGTCATCAGCAACCAGGAACTGGTTGCCTTGTCCGAGGGTTACAAACGGATCGCGGGCTATTCCAGGGATGCATTGCGCACGTAGTGAAGCGGAAAATCGTCCCGCTTCGCTCAATTCGCGCTAAGCTATCAAAGTCGGGAACAGCGGTCGGTAAGAACCGCGCCCGGAGATTTTGGAAGGGGAGGGACGACGATGGCGGGTTCTCAGCCTGGCGGCGCAATTGACGTCGCTGACTTCATCGACCAGCAGCCGGTCGGCGGTTTTCAGCTCAAGCTGCTGTTGACCTGCGCGGCGGTATTGTTTCTCGACGGCTTCGACACCCAGGCCATCGGCTATGTCGCACCGGCTCTGGCCAAGGAATGGGGCCTGACCAAGAGCGCACTGGGTCCGGTGTTCTCGGCCGGCCTGTTCGGGCTGATGATCGGGGCGCTTTTGCTCGGACCGCTGGCGGACCGCATCGGGCGCAAGCGGATCATCATTCTCTCGACGCTGGCGTTCGGCATCTGCGCGCTCGTCACCGCCTTCGTCCACGACGTCAACACGCTGCTCGCTATCCGGTTTCTGACCGGCCTCGGCCTCGGCGGCGCGATGCCGAATGCCATCGCCATGACGTCCGAATTCAATCCGCGCCGCCGCCGCGCGACCATGGTGATGATCATGTTCTGCGGTTTTTCGATCGGCGCGGCGCTCGGCGGGCTGCTCGCGGCGGCGTTGATTCCGCATTTCGGCTGGCGTTCGGTGTTCGTGGTCGGCGGCGTCGCGCCGCTGCTCCTGGTCCCGATCCTGGCGCTGCGGTTGCCGGAATCCGTGCGCTTCCTCGCACTCACCGGGCGCGCCGATAAAGAGGTCGCCAGGTTGCTTCGAGCCATCAGCCCGATGGCGGTGTTTGCGCCGGCGACGCGGTTCGTCGTGCAGGAGCCGCACCTGCCGGGGATTCCGGTGCTGCATCTTTTCCGGGACGGACGAACCCCGGTCACGCTGCTGCTGTGGGTGGTCTTCTTCATGAGCCTGCTCGACCTCTATTTCCTGTCCAACTGGCTGCCCACGGTTCTCAATGATCTCGGCGCGTCGGTATCGGCGTCGGCGGCGATCGGATCGATGCTGCAGGTCGGCGGCGTGGTCGGCACGTTCGTGCTCGGCAGCGTCATCGACCGCTTCTCGTTCCGCGCGCTGGCGCTGGTGTATTTCATCGCGGTGTTCGCGGTCGGCGCGATCGGCCAACTCGGTCATTCGATTGTCCTGGTCGCCATGGCCATCTTCGCCGCCGGGTTCTGCATTGTCGGCGGCCAGATCGCTGCCAACGCACTCGCCGCCGGATTCTATCCGACCTCGGTCAGGGCATCGGGCGTCGGCTGGGCGCTCGGGATCGGGCGCGTGGGCTCGATCATAGGACCCCTGGTCGGTGGCGTGCTCTTGACCATGAAATGGAGCGCGGCTTCCGTCTTCATGGCGGCCGCGGCCGCAGCCATGTGCGCGGCGCTGGCGGCATTTGCGCTGAGCCGGCTCGCGGGCTTAAGTGGAAGCGGCAAATCAGCCGCCGATGCGGAAGCCTCGTATCAGGCCGGGCTCCGCCCGTCCGCCACGGCGGGGAGCTAGGCAGGCGCTGCAAGCGTGAACGGCAGTCGACCTTCGTGACAAGGAGGGTAGGCGGTGAACGACGCGAACAACGAGGACAAGGCGCGCAATCGCGAGATCGCGCAGAACGAAGCCGAACGGCAAACCACCGGCGATATCCGCGTCAGTTCGTGGGCGATCGCGGTTGCGGTCATCATCGGCTTAGCCGCGGTCGGCTGGGTGTTGCTGCACAACCGATAAGCCGCTTACGCCACAGCGCCTGATGCCCGCAATTGCCGGATCGCCGCCTCGTCATAGCCCGCTTGGCGCAGGATCTCGTCGCTGTGCTCGCCGATGCCGGGCGCCCGCCGCGGCTTGACCTTCTGGCTGCCGTCGACCCAGATCGGGCTGTTGATGGTCAGCATGGTGTCGTTCTCGAACGGCACCAGCACTTCGTTCTCGATCATCTGCTTGTCGTGGGGAATATCGTCGAGGATTCCGACCACGCCGAACACCAGCCCGTTGCCGTCGAGGATCTTGCGCCATTCGGCCAGATCCCTGGTGGCGAAAATCTCGTCGAAGATCCTGATCAGTTCCAGCGAACGTGCATGGCGATCGGCCCGGGTAGCAAAGCGGGGATCGGTGATGAGATCCTCGCGGCCCAGACAGCGGGCCAGCGTCGGCCATTGCCGGTCCTCGTTGAGCAGCGACAGGATCAGCCAGCGTCCGTCCCTGCATCTGTAGTGGTTGGTCACCGCGTTCAGCGCGTGCTCGCGCGTCCGCCGTTCCGAAAATTTCGCGCCGCATAATTTGGCCTGGGCCAGCACCGAGGCGGCCCAGACGCCGTTGGCCATCAGGTTGGAACTGACATGCGAGCCCTTGCCGCTGCGCTCGCGCTTGTAGAGCGCGGTGACGATCGCGCCGTAGAACGCCATCGCGCAGGGATGGTCGCCCATGCCGGCGATCGATCGCGCCGGCGTGGTGTTCTCGTCCGCGCGCACCAGATCCATAAGCCCCGAGCGAGCCCAATAGGCGTTGCTGTCGAAGCCAGGCTTGTCGGCCTCCTCGCCTTTTTCGCCGTAGCCGGTGAACGAGCCGTAGACCAGTCGCTCGTTGAGCGGCCGCAGTTCCTCATAGGTGATTCCGAGTCGCTTGCGCACCCCGGGTGGAAAATTCGTGATGAAGACATCGGCCTCGGCGACGAGGCGGTACAGCACGGCCTTGCCCTCCGGCTTGGAGAGGTCGAGCGCGAGGCTCTTCTTGTTGCGCGACTCCAGCATCCACGCGAAATTGTGGTGGCTCGCCGGATAACCCGGCAGGTTCGGCAGGTTGCGGTAGGGATCGCCATGGCCGGGCGGCTCGATCTTGATCACGTCGGCGCCGAAATCCGACAGCACGGTCGCGGCCGCAGGCGCTGCGATGAAACTGGCGCAGTCCAGAACCTTGAGGCCTTCGAAGATGCCCTTTTCCATGGTGCCGTCGCTCCCGTGGTTTTTGTCGGTGTTATTCCGCGCTGTGGAATCGTCTTGCCGATGACAGGTGGACTCGAACGGTGCATTTGACCGATGTTGGCGGGGTGTTGCAACCGGCTCCTTTATCCCTCTCCCAACGGGCAGGGATAAAGCTATTCCCCGTCCGACAGCAGCGCGGCATTGCCGCCGGCGGCTGATGTGTTGACGGTCACGGTCTGTTCGGTGGCGAATCGCGCCAGATAATGCGGCCCGCCGGCTTTCGGACCGGTGCCCGACAATCCTTGGCCGCCGAACGGCTGCACCCCTACCACCGCCCCGATCATGTTGCGGTTGACGTAGATGTTGCCGATGGAAAGCCGCTCGATCACCGCCTCGATCGTATCGTCGATGCGGGAGTGAATGCCGAGCGTCAGCCCGTAGCCTGAGCGCTCGATCGATTGCAGCACGCGGTCGAGCCGGTCGGCGGGATAGCGCACCACATGCAGCACGGGTCCGAACACTTCCTCGGTCAATTGACCGGCGTCCGCCAGTTCGAAGATATGCGGCGCGACGTAATTGCCTGATGGAGCGACTCCCGCCAGGTGCACGCGAGACTCGTTTTTCATGCGCGCGATATGCGCCTCCAACCGCCGCTTTGCCTCGACGTCGATCACCGGCCCGATCTGCGTGGCGATGTCGCGCGGATCGCCTAACCTGAGTTCTCGCGCCGCGCCCGATATCATCTCGATCATCCGCCCTGCAACGTCATCCTGAATGAACAGCAGCCGCAGCGCCGAACAGCGCTGGCCGGCGGAACGAAACGTCGACGTCACGACGTCGTCGGCGACCTGTTCCGGCAGCGCGGTCGCATCCACGATCATCGCATTGATGCCGCCGGTTTCTGCGATCAGCGGCACGATCGGGCCTTCCTTGGCAGCGAGCGCACGGTTGATCGCGCGCGCGACCTCGGTCGAGCCGGTGAAGACGACGCCCGCGATATCCGGATGCGCCACGAGAGCCGCGCCGATGCTGGCACCGCCGGGGACGAGATGCAGGATGGAAGCCGGTACGCCCGCCTCATGCAGCAGGCGAACCGCTTCCGCCGCGATCAGCGGCGTCTGTTCGGCGGGTTTTGCCACCACCGCGTTGCCGGCCATCAACGCCGCCGTCACCTGGCCTGAGAAAATCGCCAGCGGAAAATTCCATGGCGAGATCGCGACGAATACGCCGCGGCCGCGCAGTTGCAGCACATTGCTCTCGCCGGTAGGCCCCGGCATTGTCTCGCCGGAAAACAGTTTGCGGCCCTCGGCGGCGTAGTAGCGGCAGAAATCGACGGCCTCGCGGACTTCGGAAAATGCATCATCGAGCGTCTTGCCGCCCTCACGTTGCAGCAGCGCGATGAAATGCGCGTGCCGTTGTTCCAGGAGGTTTGCGGCGTGTTGCAGGATTTGCGCGCGCTGCTCGGGCGGCGTCCGGCTCCAGCTCATAAAACCGGCGCGTGCGGCGGCGATGGCGTCGCGGGCCTGCTCCGGCGTCGAATCGACGACGCTTCCCACCGATAGGGTCGGGTCGATCGGGCTGACGACCGGTCGCGCTGTCCCTGTCTTCGTCCGGCCGTCGATCAGCGGCGCCGCCGCAATGGACCTGGTATCCGCCGCGATAGAAGCGAGCAGCCCGGTCAATGCCGCGCGCTCGCCGAATTCGATGCCGCGCGAATTCTGCCGCTGCGGCTGGTAGAGATCGCGCGGCAGAGGGATCTTCGGGTGCCGCGCGTTCTCGGGCGAGCCGATGATATCGGCCGGGCGGCGCAGCAGCGTCGCCACCGGCACCGCATCGTCGGCGGCGAGCGCCACGAAGGATGAATTGGCGCCGTTCTCCAGCAGGCGCCGCACCAGATAGGCCAGCAGGTCGCGGTGGCTGCCAACCGGCGCATAGGTCCGATAGGCCAGTCGGGGACGGTCCTCGCTTAGTTGCGCGTACAGCGCTTCGCCCATGCCATGCAGGCGTTGAAACTCGAATCCTGCGCTGCCGCCGGCTAGTTCCAGCACGGTCGCCACCGTCAGCGCGTTATGGGTGGCGAATTGCGGGAAAAGCCTTGACCGCAGCGCCAATAGTTTCTCCGCGCAGGCCATGTAGCTGAGGTCCGTCATCGCCTTGCGGGTGAACACGGGATAGTCGTCAAGGCTACGCTCCTGCGCGCGCTTGATCTCGGTGTCCCAATAAGCGCCCTTGACGAGGCGGACCATCATCCGCCGGTTCAGCGCCCGCGCGAGGGCATCGACATGGTCGATCACGGCTTCGGCGCGTTTCTGGTAGGCTTGGATCGCCAGCCCAAAGCCGTCCCATCCGTGGAGCGAAGTGTCGCTGAATGCGGCCGCGATCACCTCCAGCGACAGTTCCAGCCGGTCCGCTTCCTCGGCGTCGACGGTGAAATTCAACTCATGGACCTTGGCGCGGCGCGCCAGAACGATCAGCCGCGGCACCAGTTCCGCCATGACGCGCGTGCGGCTCAAGGCTTCGAAACGCGGATGCAGCGCGGAGAGCTTGACCGAAATCCCGGGCCGGTCCGGCAGCGGCCGGTCCCCGGCGCTGAGGCCAATCGCTTCGATCGCGCTGGCGTAGGAGTCGAAATAGCGCTCGGCGTCAGCGGCGGAGCGCGCGCCTTCGCCGAGCATGTCGAAGGAGTAACGCGGACCGCCTGGCGAATGCGCCCTTGCCAGCGCGGATTCGATGGTCTCGCCCAGCACAAAATGGCTGCCCATCAATCGCATCGCCTGCCGTGTGGCAGCGCGGACCGCCGGTGCGCCCAGCCGCTTTGTCAGGCGCCCGATCGTGCCTTGCGGGGTCTCGCCGGGCTGGATCACCCGCGCCGACATGCCGAGCGCCCATGCCGACGCGTTGACCAGGAATGCGCTGGATCTGATTTCGTGATGGACAAAATCGCCCTGGCCGAGTCTGTCCTCGATGAACTGGTCGGCGGTGCGGGCATCCGGCACCCGCAGCAGCGCCTCCGCGAGCACCATCAGCGCCAGGCCCTCCCTGGTGGAGAGCGCAAACTCGCGAAGCATGTCCTCGACGCCGCCGAGTCGGTCGTCATTGGCCCGGATGGCGCCGATCAGCCGCGTCGCCGCGTCGTCGATCCGCGTGTCCTGTTCCCGGCTCAAAGCGGCGGCTGCGAGAAGCCGGGCCGCCATCCGACCATCGTCCGGCGCGTAGGCCGCCTCGAACCGCGGAAGAGGAGAGGACAGGGATGTCATGTCATGCACTTCAAGTTCCCGTGCACTATCATGCCGCCGGTCTTGGCATCGCGAAACCGCTGCGATAGTTTCCGCGCGAGTATTTTCGAAAAAAGCGTACCGAACGGGGCTGATGCGAAGGATGGCACGAGCAGGCGAAGGAGGCAAAGCGCCTGCGTTTTGCGGCCCCGCCATGGGCGTGATCGGATTGTTGCTGATCGCCGCTTCATCGCCGGCCCATTCGTTCGAACTGAGCACCCAGCAGGCGGCGATCTACAGCGCAATATCGATTTTCCCGCCGACGGCGCAGCGCATGACGGTCTGCTACAGTTTCGGCTGCCGGCGCCGCGAGATGCTTGATTTCACCCCCGGCGATCGCGCCACGCTGACGCGGATCATGGTAGCGGGCCGGGCGTCGGCCGCGGCCGAACGCGCGGCGGTGCAGAAAGCGGAAATCTGGTTCGATCGCCGCATGGGGCCCATGATCGGAACCGACAAGCGCGTCGCGAAAGCGGACTTTCGCGCGCTGGACGACAAGCACAATTACGATTGCTGGGACACCACCCGCAATACCATGAGCCTGCTACTGGTGCTGCAGGAATGGGGCCTGTTGAAATATCATGTGGTGGGAGACCCGCATTACCGCGGCAACGCGCTGGTGTTGCAGACGCCGCATAACACCGCCGTGCTGGTCGAGCGCGCGACCAAGGTCGAATGGGTCGTCGACGTGTGGCCGCGCGGCTATGCGCAGCCGCCTGATGTCATGCCGGTCGAAAAATGGGTCACCGAGGATTGAGCGGTGACCGCTTTCGCCGGCCGCAGTTTGTCGATTGGATTTTTTTTGGAAAGCTCCACTCCCGGATTCTTCCGAGAGGGTGCTATCAGCGTCGCGCGCCAGGCGTCAAACCTTGAGGTTCTCTGCCGAGGTCTTGCCGCGATTGGCGACCTCTTCGTATTCCACGGTCTGTCCTTCGTTGAGCGTGGAAAGACCGGCTTTCTCGACCGCCGAAATATGCACAAACACGTCCTTGCCACCCGTGTTGGGCTGGATGAATCCGAAGCCCTTGGTCGGGTTGAACCACTTCACAGTACCTTTAGCCATTACGTCGTCTCCGCGGGATCAAAAATAAAAACGGATTGCCAGTCCCCGCAAACCGGCATGTCCGATAGGGCGCAGGATACGCGTTATGCGGCACTCTTGATAGCTTAAACCACAGGAGGATTTCGGCGGAAAACGATCAATATCGCGGCACATTTGCAGCTTTTGGCGGTTTTTCCTCCGTTTTACGCGTCAAATCGTCGAAAAAACGCCAATCGCTCCAATGTCAGCAAATTGGGCGCTGGGAGCCCGCTGGCCCGCCGAATGCGGGCGCGCGGGTCCGGTCGGGAACCGGATTTCGTTCCCTCGAATTCAGAAATGGGCGTCGATGGATGCCATGCGACGGCGGATTTCCGATGGATCGTCCTGGCGCTTGGACCACGAGATGTAATAGGCGGCAAGGGTCATGATGGCGATGCCGCTCACGCTCACGAGTATCTGCGCCAGCAGGGAGCCCCAGCTCAGCAGCAGCGCGACATGGCCGGCGAAGGAGAGGAAGACACCGAGGCAAAATACGGCGAGCGATTGCTGGCCGCATTAGATCAGCGGTCTGAAAATCCGCCATTCCAATCCGGGCCAGTCCTTCGGCATAAATCGCATCACAACGAATGCTGCGGCGAGGAAATGCAGAACGCGGTACGGGGCGAGGTTCACCCTGTCGTTGGGATTGAAGGCGTCGAACAGCCATGCCGGGAACATCGCGCCGAATTCCGCAAAACGTCCCGCCATCGTCATGACCAGAGCAAACGAGAGGTAAGCGATCGCGAGATAGAACAGGATCGATGACTTCAGAAGCGAGCGGCATTTTTCCATTCCACCGAGCGCGAACCAGGCGCCCAGCACAAACAGCAGCTGCCAGCAAAACGGGTTGAAATACCAGTCGCCGTCGGGAAGGGATCGCAGGTTCCAATCGAACGCTCGCGCGGCGAAATAGAGCGCAGCCGATCCCGCCAGCGCGAGGTCCGGCTTGCGCAGCATCAGCCACAGCACCGGCGGAAAGAACACCACCAGCACGATGTAGAGCTGCAGAATGTCGAGATTAAGCGGCCTTGATTCCAGCAGCAACCCGTAGATCAACGTCCGCATCGGATGATCGACCAAGCCGGCAACATTGAATTCGTAGATGATGTCGGAAGCGGCATATCGTGCCGCCACGTCCGTGATGGTCACGATGTAGATCACGAACAGGACGACGTAAGCGACGTAGATCTGCCACGCGCGCTTGAAGATCCGGCTTGCGCCGACAACGAAGCCGCGTTCCAGGGTCATCTTTGCGTAGACGATTGCGGCCGCAAAACCCGAAATGAAGATGAACATATCGGCGGCGCCGCTGAAGCCGTAGTTTCTTACCGTTATCCAGTTCACGACATTATCGGGGATGTGGTCCAGAAAGATGAACCAGTTCGCGATTCCGCGAAACAGGTCGATCCTGGCATCGCGCCCGTGCGCCGCGACGATAGCCTTGATATCCATGAAGACGGTTTCGTGCTGTGTGATTCGAAAGGCGAGATCGGGATAGGCGATCCCAGCGAGTCGGAACCGTAGTACAGACACGCTCGCGATCCCAATGGACTTTGCGTGATCGGGACTGACCGTGTCGGGCCAGGTATCGGATCCGCGTCAGGTCCTAATAGGTCGCGGTGAGATAATCGACGATCTTGGGAACGTCCGCATCGTCGATCGGCGCGCCATAGACCTTGATCATCTTGGTCACTTCGGCCTGCCAGAAGTCCTTCTTGAATTTCGGGCCGCGCGGCTGGGTGTTGATATAGTCGGCCGAGTGGCAGGCGGTGCAATTGTTCTGCACCACCTCGAGATTGGGGCCGGGCTTGAACGCGGCGATTTCCTCCGGAAGCTTGTAGTTGACCGGCGCCGCGGTCACCGGGCCGAAACTCAAGGCTGCGATGGCGGCGCTCGCGAGGAGAGGCGCAACAAGAAGGAGCGGTTTCATGTCAATTCTCCTCACGCCGCGGTGACGCGAACGGTTTCGACCACGTTGCGCATGTAGCCGGCCGGATTCCACCGCTGTTCGCTCGGCTGGGTATCGCCGGCATTGTTGGTGGCGCGAACCTGCAAGTCATGACTGCCGGCCGCGAGTTTCACGGGCAGCTTCCACTCGCGGAACGAATATTTGCCGAGGTCCTTGCCGAGTTTCGCCGGTGCCCAGCTCTTGCCGCCATCTGACGAGACCGCGACTTCCTTGATGCCCTTGCCGCCGTCGAAGGCGATGCCCTTGAGCGTCGTGGTGCCGGATTTCAGTTTCGCGCCGTCGGCCACGCTGGTGATGAACGAGCGAACGTCGAAACGGTTGATCGGAATCGTCGCCTTCGGCGCGGTCCCGGGATCGACGCAGGCGCACGGCGTGTCCGGAATCCGGTAGGCCGATTTCATCCAGAAGCCGTCGAACGCATTGTCGATCACGGTGATTTCGTTGAGGTGCTTGACCCAGTAGGTGCCGTAATAGCCCGGCACGATCAGGCGCAGCGGGAAGCCGTTGAGATAAGGCAGGTCCTCGCCGTTCATGCCATAGGCCAGCATCACCTCGCCGTCGCGGGCGTGGTCGATGTCGAGCGCCTTGACGAAATCCGGCGTCTTGTCGCTCACCGGCCCGTCCATTCCGTTGAGGGTGATCTGTTTGGCGCCCGGCTGCACGCCGGCCTTGTCGAGCACGGTCTTCAGCGGTACCCCGCGCCAGCGCGCGTTGCCCATCGCGCCATTGCCCAACTGGCCGCCCGCCACGCGCGGATCGAAAAAGCCGCGGCTGTTGCCCGAGCATTGGTTCACGGCGGTGAGTTCGACCGCGGGCAGCTTGCGGATGTCCTTCAATGAAAGCTTGAGGGGATGCTCGACCTTGCCCTTGATCTCGAGCGTGAACTTGTCCGGGTCGATGTCGAGCGGGACGCCTGCCAGATGATAGCGGACGAAGAAGGCATTGTTCGGCGTGATCGGGCCGTCGTTGAA
>NZ_JADGRI010000405.1 GCF_017881085.1 Bradyrhizobium sp. | reverse complement strand
GACACGCTCAAGGACCGCATTGTGCTGCGGACGCAGGAAATCTCCAACCATCCTGAGGTGATCCGGCGGCTCGGCGTGATCGCCATGAACGGAATGATCGAGGCCGATATCTACGGCAATGTAAACTCGACCCACATCCGCGGCACCAGCATCATGAACGGTATCGGCGGCTCGGGCGATTTCGCCCGAAACGCCTATCTCTCGATCTTCATGACGCCCTCGACCGCCAAACACGCATCGATCTCGTCTATCGTCCCGATGGTAACCCATGTCGATCATACCGAGCACGACGTGCAGATCGTGGTGACGGAGCATGGCCTCGCGGACCTGCGCGGTCTGTCTCCGAAACAGCGGGCCGGAGTCGTGATTGACAACGTAGCGCATCCATCGTTCCGGCCCGCGCTCAGGGATTACTTTGAGCGGGCGTGCAAATTTTCACCTGGAAAGCACACCCCGCATCTGTTGGACGAAGCCTTCCGTTTAGTTCAAGCAACCTAACTTGGGACGGCACTTTCTGCATCAATGCGGGCTTTTGCGATTTCCACCCTCAACGTAAGTCGCCCTCGCACTTCCGAGTCGGGTCGATCGCCGATCTCCCCCGGGGCGGACTCGTCCCGCCCGGTCGGCATGTCTCAAACCTGCCGAAAATCGAACCTGCGGGAACGGCGGCATCTGGCGCAAAGCGGCCGTCGCCAAAGGGCCGTCGTTCAAGAGCTGTCATGAACGGACTCTCGACGTGGCTGGAGCCTGACATCTCCCCATTTATTGATCCATCGCAACAACGCGCGCCCATGGCGTTGCTATCCAATACAGACCGCTCAAAGCGCTTCAGGTTGCGGAGATGCCGTGCCAAAGCGTTCGGGTGCCGCGGAAGCGTGGTCCGCTCCATTCACGATAGAAATGAGGAGATGAGCCATGGCCAATAAAGAAGTCGTAATCTGTTCTCCCGTGCGCACTGCCATCGGCACATATGGCGGCACACTGAAAGATATGACGGCGGTCGATCTCGGTGCCGTGGTGGTCCGCGCGACGCTTGAGCGCGCGAAACTCGCGCCCGGAGAGGTCGACACGGTAGTCATGGGCAACGTGATTCAGGCTGGCAACAAAATGAACCCGGCCCGACAGGCGGCCATCAATGGCGGCGTTCCGGTCGAGGTTCCAGCGCTAACGGTCAACCGCGTCTGTGGCTCAGGTGCGCAAGCGATTGCGAGCGCGGCGCAGGAGGTGATGCTCGGCCTGATCGACAGTGCAATCGCCGGTGGCATGGAGAACATGGACCGCGCCCCGTATCTCATGGGCTCCGGGCGCTGGGGTTACCGTATGGGTGACGCGCAAATATTCGATTCTATGCTGATGGACGGCCTCAATGATGCCTTCTCCGGTAAGCATTCCGGATGGCACACCGAAGATCTTGCGGCCTCGCACCAGATCACCCGCGAAGAGCAAGACCGTTGGGCCGAACGCTCGCAAAAGCGCTTTTCCGCGGCTCAATCGGCTGGCAAGTTTGTTGCGGAGATCACCGCGGTCGAAATTGCCTCGCGTAAGGGTCCTACCAAATTCGACAAGGACGAACATAATCGGCCCGATACCACGATGGAGAGCCTCGCGAAGCTCAAGCCCGCATTCCGCAAGGAGGGTACCATCACTGCCGGTAACGCGCCCGGGCTTAATACGGCTGCGTCAGCGATGATTGTGGCCGATCGCGCATGGGCCGACAAGAAGGGCCTAGCACCCATGGCGCGCCTCGTCGCCTACGGTATAGGCGCTGTTGAGCCGGGTATGTTCGGATTGGGTCCGGTACCGGCGGTGAAGCAGGCGCTCGATCGTGCCGGTTGGAAAGTCTCCGACGTCGAGCGCATTGAGATCAACGAGGCCTTCGCGGCGATAGCGATTGCCGTCGCGAAGGATCTCGGTCTGAATGCCGAGGTGGTCAATGTAGAAGGCGGCGCGATCGCACATGGCCATCCGATCGGCGCTTCCGGCGCGGTGCTGACGACTCGATTGCTGCATTCGATGAAACGCGATGGTGTCAAAAAAGGCGTCGTCACGCTTTGCATCGGCGGCGGCCAGGGAATTGCGCTCGCACTCGAGACCGTGAATTGAGCCAATCCTTGACTTAGGCGGATGCCGTCATAAGCCGACGCGTGCCGGTTTCCGACGCGCGTAGGCTCCGGATGAGACCCGCTTGAACGCGCGGTCTCTGCATCGGCGTTGAGATGGATATAGATGCTTCACTTTCCCCCGCTGAACGCTCCGACGCCTTTTCTGTTCTTCACCGGCAAGGGCGGTGTTGGCAAAACCTCTCTGGCGTGTGCCACTGCCATCGGCCTCGCCGACCGTGGGTTGCGTGTCCTGCTTGTCAGCACCGATCCCGCGTCGAACCTCGACGAGATGCTCGGGATTGCCCTGACTGATCGCCCGACCCCGGTGCCGAACGTCGCCGGACTTTCGGCGATGAACATTGATCCGGAGGCAGCCGCCGAGAGTTATCGAGCCCGCGTGCTCGAACAACTTGGTCCCGGGACCACCGCTGACGAGCGATCGACCGTGCGCGAGCAGCTCTCTGGCGCTTGCACCACCGAAATTGCCGCCTTCGACGAGTTCGTGGGGCTTCTGGATGGCGATGAAGCGGGGTTCGACCACATCATTTTCGATACCGCCCCGACAGGCCACACGCTGCGACTGCTTAGCCTGCCAAAGGCATGGACCGGTTTTCTGGCGGGCAATGACCGCGGCGCGTCTTGCCTCGGTCCACATTCAGGTTTGAAGATGCAGGAGGACCGCTTTCGCCAGGCGCTTCAGGCGCTGGGCGATTCCAGGCGGACCACCATCATTCTGGTCACGCGCGCCGACAGGGGCGCGATCCGCGAGGCGGCCAGAACCTCGGGCGAACTCGACGCGCTCAATCTCTCGAACCAGATACTCGCCGTGAACGGACGCTTCCACGCCACGGACGCGACTGATGTCGTTGCAATTGCCCTTGAGCGGGAACAGGACGAGGCCCTGGCCGCGATGCCGGCGTCGCTGACGAAACTGCCGCGCGACGAGATCCCGCTGCTTGGTTTCGACATCGTCGGCCTTGCGGCGCTCAGGGCATTGTTATCGTCCTCCTATCCGCCGCCGCCGATCGCAACCAGCGACCAAACTGCCGAGCCGGTTGACTTGCCGGGCCTCGACCGGCTGGTTGACGACATCGCGCAAGGCGCCCGCGGCCTCATCATGGTCATGGGCAAGGGCGGCGTCGGAAAGACGACGATTGCCGCCGCCATTGCCGTAGGACTGGCCAAGCGGGGTCATGCCGTCCACCTCAGCACGACCGATCCGGCGGCTCACGTCGCTTTCGTCGTTGATGGCGCGATGCCGGGCCTGACGGTCGACCGGATCGACCCCCGGGTCGAGACGGAGCGGTATGTCGCTAAAATATTGGCAAGCCGCGGCCGTGACCTCGACGAGCAGGGCAGGGCGCTGCTGCTTGAGGATCTTGCTTCGCCATGCACCGAGGAAGTCGCCGTGTTCCATGCTTTCTCGCACGTTGTTGCGGAGGCCAGGAGCGCCTTCGTGGTGCTTGATACGGCCCCAACCGGCCACACGCTGCTCCTGCTGGATGCGACCGGTGCCTATCATAGGCAGATGACAAGCCAACTCGAACCGAGCGGAGCGGGGCGTATCGTTACACCGCTGATGCGGCTGCAGGACCCCACCCATACAAGGGTGATCCTGGTGACCTTGCCGGAGACAACGCCTGTTTCGGAAGCTGCCGCCCTTCAGGAGGACTTGCGTCGTGCGGGCATCGAACCGTTCGGTTGGGTCATCAACAAATGCCTCTCCGCCTCAGCAACCCGCGATCCCCTGCTGCGATTGCGGCGCGCGAGAGAGCTGGCGCAGATAGCTCGCGTTCAGAACGGGCTGGCAAAGCGGGTCTTCATGATCGGCTGGCGAAGCAAGCCCCCAATCGGCGTTGCCGAGCTTGAGGCACTGTCATGATTAACCCCGATTCCCTGATGGTGTCCGCTCCGGGTCCAGGCTGTGTGAAAACTCCGACGTCGAACTTGCGCGTAGAAAGTTTGTCTCGATTACGTTGAA
>NZ_JADGRI010000404.1 GCF_017881085.1 Bradyrhizobium sp. | reverse complement strand
GACACCGCCACCCGCGTCGCTCAATCCCGTGCTCATGCTATGGCAACTGAGTAGCTGTTTCTCACCGCTACGGGGTTCGTGACCGACCGCATCTGGCGCGAAGCGGCCGTTCGCCGATATTCCTATCCGGCGTTGGTTGATGTTGCGTGGTGCGCGCGGATCGAGCCTTCTTCAGCGGCGGCGTGGGAGATAGGGCTGCCGATGCGGTTTTGATGGCCACAAGAATCATTAAACGTTGCTCTGATCTGACACGTTTACGAGGTGACCGAGACGGTCACGTCCATGCTTAGAAAATTATCGCTCACGCCAAAGTAGCTGCCGGACACCGGCGTGCACTGGCTAATATCGCGAGCAACAGCAACGGGGATCAGATTGCGGCCACCGACGCTTCGGTTAGTTGGGTCGAAGGTGATCCAGCCCGCACCCGGTACAAACACCTCGGCCCAAGCGTGGGTCGAGCCCGCCTCGGCCGAACCCACGAGGTCGTGATCCGGATCGTGCAAATAGCCCGAGACTAGGCGGGCACCGAAGCCGAGCTTGCGCGCGGCTTCGGTAAACAACACGGCGAAGTCGCGGCACGAGCCCCAGCCGCGGTCAAGAGTATCGTTGGGCGATTGGGTCCCCTCAACTTCACGGCTCTGATACTGGACGCGTTGCGCAACACCGGCGTTGAGGTCCTTGAGCAGAGACAGCGTATCGGTAGGATTGCTTCGTACGAAACCTCTTGCCCATTTCTGCAACCGTTCGGCTGGATCCGGATATTGCGCGACGGTCAATGCACCAAGGTCAGTCCATTCGTCATCGGAGTAGCGGAATGGGTATGAGAGGGCCGATGCCGCGATGTCGAAAACCGGCCAAGCCGCTGCATTGAGCAAAATATCGCTTACGCTGTCGATAACGAGCGTAGAGGCCAAGCCCGAGAACGCGGTCACAGCGACAGCATTGCCGAACACATCATGTGCCCATGTCATCGCGGCGAACGGCGCGATCGACAACACATGTGACATAAGGCGTAATTCGCGACTTTCTCGAGGGCGAAGCATTAAGCGGTGCGGAGCAAGGCTCACCAATTGTCTGAAACGATAGATGGTTTTGTGTTGAATTCGTAGCGCAGTCAAAATCAGCTCCCGCATGTTTTGATACGTCATAGTGAGACGATGTGATCGACGGCCTCGATATTCACGTCAACCGAAAAACCAAACAACCGAGTTTAAGTGTCCGAATAGCCAATCCAGATTGACGCATAGGCTGGCGTCTTTCAAAAGAGGGTAACCGGGGGCTATCGCCAATCCCACTTCGTCTGGGAGCAAGATTGAACCACAAAGCCCGCAATTCGAAGTTCCGCCAACGTCGCACCCGTCGCCTTCTCTCCCGAGCGCCATAACGTGACATTTCATGGCGGCAAGGAGAAGAGCGTGCTCGTCGGTCACGCTGTCTGGCACTTTGATCGCCACAACAACGATACACCAATCTGCTTTGTAATTGATCGAAGCTGGCGACATCAATCCGAGGCTTCGTCGTCACGCACCCGGCGAGCGTCGATGGCGCGCCGGCGAAGAAGGAGTTTAGCGAAAAGGAAGATCGTTTGCTTTCGTATGTTGATTGCTGCGCTTCTAAGCCAGGAAGTTCGCATGCACTTGATCCACTATTCACCTCGGATGACCCCGTAATTCGGTCGGCCCACCCCTTGAATGGCGCATTCCGACATCCATATAACATCCATATAGATGGCCAATGGATGGTAGACCATGACCCCTAATGTCCGTGAACTCAGACCAAAGCCCCCTGAAACCGAAAAAATCACGATCAATCTTGGTTATGTCGACTTGGGTCATATCGATTTAATGGTGCAGGACGGGTTCTACTCCAACCGCACTGATTTCATTCGAACGGCAATCCGCAACCAACTCGAACGTCATGCAGACGTAGTCAAGCAATCCACGGCCCGAAAAAGCCTGGAGCTCGGTTTGCGAAATTACAGCCGCGAGGACCTCGAATCTGCGCGCCGGGCCGGAGAGATGCTGCACATCAATGTTCTGGGCCTTGCAAGCATCGCCCAAGACGTGACGGCCGATCTCGCCCGCGCCACCATTGCCTCAGTCTCCGTGCTGGGGGCCTTGCACGCCAGTCCAGCGGTCAAGGCCGCTCTCGCCGACAGAACGAGGTGAAGACGATGCTGAACCAAAACACAATTTCCAAAGCCACACGGCTGACGCAGGCGGGCCAACTGGTCGAAGCCACCGCGCTCCTTCAGCGCATGCTACGCGGGGAGCGCGCGCTAGACGCGACGTCGCTCACCCCGGGGAGCATCTCCCTTCCAGGCCGCGAGCCACCTACCATCGACGGGAAGGCTAATGACGTCGAGAAGTCCGATAGCGCGCACCTGACGCGGGCCCCATCCGCCGCAACGCGCAGACCCCAGCCGTTATTCGATCGCGCCAAGGATGGCTCCTGGCTCGGAATGCGAGGCGTGAAGCGCACCCCGCCGTCCACGCCGGAAATCGTACCGGAGGGCGCAAAGTTCATCGAAGGCGCCTACAGCAACCCGGCGGGAAGCCGCACCTACAAGCTCTTCGTCCCCAGCGGCTATCAGGGGCAGCCGCTTCCCTTGGTCGTGATGCTTCACGGGTGCACCCAGTCGCCGGACGATTTCGCCGCCGGCACGAGGATGAACTTCATCGCAGAAGAAAAAGCGTGCTTCGTGGTCTATCCTGCACAGCGCAGCGACGCCAACCCGTCGAAATGCTGGAACTGGTTTCGCACAGCCGACCAGCAGCGCGGCGAAGGGGAGCCCTCCATTATCGCGGGCATCACCCGCCAGGTCATGCGCGACTATTCGGTTGATCCAAAGCGCGTCTATGTCGGCGGGCTATCGGCCGGAGCGGCCGCTGCGGCTATCATGGGAGCAACCTACAACGATCTGTATGCGGCGGCCGGGATCCATTCCGGCCTGGCCTGCGGGGCCGCCACTGACATGCCCTCTGCATTTGCCGCCATGCGGCAAGGTGGCGGAGGTGGTCGCAGGGTCATTTCCGGCAACGGGCCGCCTGTCCCGGCAATTATTTTTCACGGTGACCGCGACACCACCGTGCATCCAAACAACGGCGGTCAAGTTCTTGAACAGGCCATCGGTACGACGCGCACGCAAAAAACGGTGCATCGCGGGCAGATACCTGGAGGCCATGAATACACCCGTACGACCCATACCGACGCGGGCGGACGCGAAATCCTAGAGTATTGGAGCATCCACGGCGCCGCCCACGCGTGGTCAGGAGGGAGCCCTGCAGGCTCTTATACGGATCCGCGGGGACCGGATGCAACGAAGGAAATGTTGCGTTTTTTCCTCGGGCATTCGCTTCCTTAGCAACCAGCGGCGGGCGGCCCCTCGGCAATTCTTGATATCGAGATGAAGCTTCATCTGAAGCACTGTGCCAAGGGAACACGGTGGCCAATCGATATTGAGTTTATGAAATAGCTAGGCAGTCCAGACGGCCGCTTATGGCGCGAAGCGGCGATTCGCTAGAGTGCAGATGTTGGCACTTTTCGGACATGGCGCGATGTCTGACTTGAGTCCTCTGTGGATGGCTCCCGCGTTGCAAGAGATAAATTGACGCAGTGGCATTGGTCGGGTGCAGTCTTCTGTCCGGCCTGTTGATGCAGTCGGTTTAGACTGCTGGCCCTGATGGAGTCCGCGAACAAGGTCCCATTCTGTTATTCAGGCTATGATGCCTTAGACTCAAGTTAGGTTGTCCCTGTTCCCGGTCTGACCGGTTTGCCATCACATCGCATCGCGCTCGCAACCTCGTGAAGCTGATCTCCTCTTCAGCTAAATCCGTATAACGTTGTTTATGCGGCCAGTGCCGGCTGGTGGCCCGTACGATAGGTTTCGCCGCGTGCCATGATCGCCCAGATGACCCGCGCGGTCTTGTTCGCCATCGCGACGGTGGCTACCCTTGTGGGCTTTCGCGCCAGCAGATCCGCCAGGCGTGGATCGATCTTGCCGGGATTGTATTTTGCACGGCGTACAAGCGCCGTCATGCCGACAATGAGCAGCTTGCGCAGATACTTGTCGCCCATCTTGCTGATACGA
>NZ_JADGRI010000403.1 GCF_017881085.1 Bradyrhizobium sp. | reverse complement strand
TGGCGACGCCCAGGCGCTCGAATAGTGCACCGGCAAAATCGGCTTCCCTCGCGTCGGCATCGATCAGATTCGCGCTGCCGCCGGAATAGATGATACGCGCCTTCGGATATTGACGGGCTAGCGCCGCCGCTTCGACCACGCGATCGGCCGCGCGTGTGAATACCGCGTGGCCATGGCTGACCGAAAGATCGGCATCGATCGCGCCGCCGAGCACGACGATGCCGTCAGGCGCTCCGCGCGCCGGATCCCACGGCGGAAATCGCGTCTCCAGGGGATAGAGCAGAAGATTTCCGAGCGGCGAAAACCCGCTGACCGCGAGCAGCAAGACAGAAGCCATCAGGAGCTTGCGGCCGAAGCGCGCCAATCGCGTGGCGAGCAAGATCGCGCCGAGAAGCCCGATGCCGATCAGGAAATTCGCCGGCAACAGCATGATGCCGATCGTTTTGGACAGGACGAAAAACAAGAGAGGCCCTCTTGGACGGACGTTGGCGCGAAGCTTGGATTCGGGATGTCATACGCGGGCTTGACCCGCGTATCCATCTATCTTCAAAACAACATCGTCATGAATGATGGATTGCCGGGTCAAGCCTGGTCAAGCCCGGCAATGACAAAGTAGATCAAGAGCCGCGCCGAAGTGAAAGCCCCGTCATGACGCACCATCATCTGCATTCCAGCCCCGAGACCTGCCACTGGGGCTTTTTCGAAGCGAAACGGAAGCCGGTCCTCACCGTCAAGAGCGGCGATGAGGTGACCATCGACACCATCAGCGGCGGCCCGGACGTGGTGCCGGACCGAAAGCAGTTTCACGTCCCGCCCGAACTCGACGAGGTTCATGCCAGGAATGAGCGGATGGTGCCCGGCCATATCCTGACCGGTCCGGTCGCGGTCGAGGGCGCCGAGCCCGGCGACGTGCTGGAGGTCGAAATCCTCGAAGTCAGCCTGCGGCAGGACTGGGGCTACAATCTGATCCGGCCGCTGGCCGGCACCCTGCCCGACGATTTCCATGAGACACGCCTTTTGAACATTCCGCTCGACCGGGAGCGGATGGTCGGCCGGCTGCCATGGGGGCTCGACCTGCCTCTAAAACCGTTTTTCGGCGTGATGGGCGTGGCGCCGCCGCCGGCCTGGGGCCGCATCACCTCGCTGATCCCGCGCGCGATGGGCGGCAACCTCGACAACAAGGAGCTGGTGCCGGGCGCCAAACTCTATCTGCCGGTATTCGTGCCGGGCGCGCTGTTCTCGTGCGGCGACGGTCATGGCGTGCAGGGCGACGGCGAGGTCTGCGTCACCGCGATCGAGACCGCGCTGCGGGGTCGTTTCCGGCTGACACTGCGCAGGGATTTGCGGCTCGATTATCCCCGAGCCGAGACGCCAACACATTACATGACGATGGCGATGGACCCCGACCTCGACCAATGCGTGGTCCGGGCGCTGCGCGACATGATCGTGCTGCTCGGGGAGAAACGCAATCTGTCGCGCGAGGATGCCTACACGCTCTGCAGCCTGGCCGCGGATATGCGGGTGACGCAGACCGTCAACGGCTCCAAGGGCATCCACTGCATGATCGCGAAGACAATCGTGCATGGGTGATTTCTGGATCACCCGCGACTAATCCCGAACGCCCTGACAACGGCCGAACGCCACCCTTGTCTTTCGCAAGCTGCGCTCGCTACTATCGGCCGGCTAAACCAAAAAAAAGACAGGGAGAGACATGCTCAGCGACAGGCTATCGCCGGCCGACCAGGGCGCCCGCGAAAAGGAAATGCAGGAAGCACTCGCCGCCTGCCCACGCATCCTCGATCTCGTCGCGCGCGGGCCGCTCGCCGATCCCCATGCAGACGCGGTGGTGTATTTGCGCTCACCGCTCGATCCCAATCCGGTCGTGGTCTCGAACGATCAACTGATGGGTTGCACCAAGGCGGCCGAGAATTTCTTTCGCGCGCAGGGCGTCGGCAAGAACGATCCGGTCGCGATCTTGCTGCCGATCTGCCCCGCGGCCATTGCCGCGATCTGGGGCGCGGCCGCCTGCGGTATCGCCGAACCGGTCAATCTCCTGTTCACGCGCGAGGCCATCATCGCCCAGCTGAACGCGGTGAAGGCAAAATTGCTGCTGGCGCCGCCGCCGGGCATGCCGGGCGGGCTCTATGAGAAGATCGAAGGCCTGCAGAAAGACGTGCCGTCGCTGCAGCGTATCGTGGTCGTCCCGCTCGACGGGACCATTGCGTTCGACGGCGAGGCGTTGAAACCCGATCCGGCCTGGCGCGACGATTACGGCAAGTGCCGGGACGCGTCCGAAGCCGAACGCGTCGCCGTGATGCTGCCCACCGGCGGCACCACTGGGCACCCCAAGGTTGCCCGCCTCGCCAACCGCTCGATGGTCGCCTCCAGCGTCTCCTCGCGCATGGCGCTGGACTATCGCAAGGGCGACCGCGCCATGATCTCGCTGCCTTTGTTCCATGTCGGCGGCCTGTTCGTCGGCGTCGGCGCCTGCCTGTCGGCCGGGGTCACGATCGTCATTCCCGGCCCTGCCGGGGCGCGCGATCCGGCGCTGGTGCAGAATTTCTGGAGCATCATCGAGAAGTATCGCCTGACTCATGCCGGCAACGTGCCGACGACGCTGGGCGCCCTGGCCGATATACCCGTGGGAGATTGCGACATTTCGAGCTTGCGCGTCACGCCGACGGGCGCCTCGATCTGCCCGCCGGAAATCGAGCGCCGCTATCTCGCGCGATGGGGAGGCCCCTGCGTCCAGCAGGTCTACGGCATGACCGAACTTGCCGGCGCGATCACCCACGACGTGGCCGGCGTGAAGCCGCGGCCGGAAAGCGTCGGCATTCAAAACCCGCTGGTCGAATTGGCCATCCTCGCGGGGGACAAATTGTATTCGGGACCATGGCCATCCCCGGTCGGCGAATTGCTCACAAGGGGTCCGCAGGTTTTTCCCGGCTATGTCGACAACAAGCAGACCGAGGACGCGTTCTACCAGGGATGGCTGCGCACCGGCGATATCTGCCGCATCGACGCGGATGGTTTCGTCTACATCATGGGCCGCGCCAAGGACGTGATCATCCGGGGCGGACACAATATCGACCCGCGGGCGATCGAGGATGCCGCGCTTCGATTTCCGGGCGTCGCGCTCGCCGCGGCCGTGGGCCGTCCCGACGCCTACGCCGGCGAGGTACCGATGCTGTTCGTTTCGGCACAGCCCGGCGTCAGCATCGATTCGCAGGCCCTCGCCGCCTTCGTGCAGGACAACATCCCCGAGCCGCCGGCGCGGCCGCGGGCCGTCTCCGTCATCGCCGAAATGCCGGTCACACCGGTCGGAAAGATCTTCAAGCCAAAACTCCGGGAGATCGCGGCCGGCGATGCCGCCCGCGCGCTGCTGGCGGCGGAGGGTTTGGCGAAAGACGTCAGCGTCGAGGCGATCACCGATCCCTCCCGTGGCCTGTTTCTGCGCGTCAAGGCCTCAGCCGACAAGGCCATGACGGCCGAGCGGCTGCTGAAGACCTTTCCGGTCAAGATCGAGATGGAGGTGGAGGCCTGAAGCACATCGCTTCAGGCTCTATCGCGCGCGACGTTTAACCCAACCGCCAGCCGACTTCTGCGGCAAAACTCTGATAGAATTCCGGCGTGTAGGCCTTTTCCGGCGTCTGTCGCACCCGCTCGTCGAGACGTTCGGCGTCGTCGCCGACCAGGATGCGCCAGCGCTCGGCCTTTACTCCGTCGAGGATGATCCTGGCGGCCGCGGCGGCCGAGGTCGGCGCCTCGTCGCGGAAACTGCGGGCGCGATCGAGCGCGATCTTCTGAATGTCTTCATCCGACATCCCCGCCGTATCGATGCCCATGCCCTTCAGGCGCTGGCGCGCTCCCAGGATCTCGTTCTCGCTCAGCCGCTCGGAATCGCTGCCGCTCAGCACTTTGCGGGAATTGGAGACGATGGAGGTGCCAATATGGCCGGGCATCACCACCGAGCATTTGATGTGCGGCGCGTTGAGCCGGAGATCGTTGATCAGCGCTTCGGTAAAACCCTTCACCGCGAATTTGGCAGAGCTGTAGGCGGTGTGCGACACGCCCATGCCGATGGAGGCCCAGAA